>CAMDSM010000189.1 GCA_945906905.1 Altererythrobacter xiamenensis
ATTGCGCTTCGTCACGAAGCGGCAAGAGGCTGGTCATTTCTCTCGTGGTCATAGGGCTCCTTGCGTCAGAGGGCTTCCTCTTTCGCTCGACCTGTTGTGAGAAACCTTTGTTACAGCGCAAAGTGCTGCACGCGAGTTCAACCCCGTGCCTTATCGGCGCGCCAGTGCACCGATGATCGAGCCGATCAGCCCACCAAGATCAGGTTGCGCCGGGGCTGCAGGTGCAGCCGGAGCAGCGCTTGCAGCTGGTCCGCGCGCGCGCTGCGCCAGATAGCCCATCACCGCCATCGCCAGCAGCGGCAACATCCGCTTGAGCAAATCGGACGAGAGCCCGCTGGCCCCGGCAGCTTCGGCGGCGACCGAGCGGCTGGTGTCCTTGTTGCCGAAGATCTGGCCCAGAATATCATTGCCCGCAGCAACCGGAGTGGGGTGGTTGCTGGTGACCATGTCGAGCAGGCCGCCACCACCGCCGCCAATCACCGCGCCGATCAGATCGCCCAAACCGCCGCCTGCACCTGCTCCTGAACCTGCTCCTGAACCTGCTCCATCGCTACCGCTGGTCGAACGGCCCATGCCCGCCACAATCGCCGGCAGCAGCACCGATGCGCCCATCTGCGCCATCTGCCGATCGACCCCCAGTTCGCGGGCAATCGAATCGATCGCGCCGCTTTCACGCAGCGCCTGGCCAATGTTCATCGTGGCGTTCCCTTTGCGTCAGCTTCGGTTGAACAGGCCCTTGGCCATATTCGCCAACCCACCCAGATCGTTGAGCGGATTGCCATCACCATCGCGGTCGACCATGTCGAACAGGCCCTTGGCTTGCGGATGGTTCTCCAACATGTGGGCGAAATTGGTCAGCGAGCCTTCGCCACCAATCTGGCCAACGATATTGGTCAGGATCGAAGGATCGAGCCCAGTCTGTGCCGAGGCCAGTTCCACCGTATCGCCCTGCATCTGGTGCGACTGGCCCAGCGCAGCAATCGCGCGTTCGGCCATGGCGGGTGAAATGCCGACCTTTTCGGCCAGGTTCACCACGTCGTCGGGCGACCCGGCAATGCCCTTGAGGACTTCATCGAGAATGCTCATGCGTTCAGTTCCCTTCGAATAACAATCCGAAGGGGTAGACCCTGATTACGGCAATGGGAAGTCTGCCGTTGGTCGGCAGGTTGTATCGCCATTCTGTTCAGGGCGAGCCGAAAATTGTGCTTGCGGTGACCCGGCGCGCAGTGGCCTTAATGGCCATGAGCACCGGAAGCGCCCGGAAGCGCGATTTGCAGGCAGCCATGGGCTGAATGGCGGTGCAACCTAGGCCGCTTGTGGGGCTGCCTGGCGCACGCCTTCATCGACATATTCGGCAAACTGCACGAAATTGGCCACGAACAGCTGCACCAGCTTTTGCGCGGTGGCGTCATATTCCGCGCCATCGGCCCATGTGGTGCGCGGATCGAGGATCGCGGTATCGACACCCATTTCTTCGAGACTGGGTACCGCAACCGGCACATCGAAGCCGAAGTTGGGATCCTTGCGGAACTCGGCATCGTTCAGCGAGCCATCGAGCGCGGCATTAAGCAGCGCGCGGGTGGCCTTGATTGGCATCCGCTTGCCCGTGCCATATTTGCCGCCGGTCCAGCCGGTGTTGACCAGCCAGCACTGCGCGTTGCCCTCGGCGATGCGCTTTTTCAGCAGATTGCCATAGACGCTGGGGTGGCGCGGCATGAAGGCAGCGCCAAAGCAGGTCGAGAATGTGGCTTCCGGCTCGGTCACGCCGATCTCGGTGCCCGCAACCTTGGCGGTATAGCCCGAGAGGAAATAATACATCGCCTGATCGGCCGTCAGCCGGGCAATCGGGGGCAGCACGCCAAAGGCATCGGCGGTGAGCATAATGACATTGCTGGGGGCCGGGCCGAGGTTGTGTTCGCTGGTGTTGGGGATGAATTCGATCGGATAGGCCCCGCGGGAATTTTCCGCCAGGCTGGCATCGTTGAAGTCCAGCTCGCGGGTGTGAGGGTCCATCACCACATTTTCCAGGATGGTGCCGAACATCTTGGTGGTGGCGTAGATTTCCGGCTCACCCTCAGCCGAAAGGTTGATCATCTTGGCGTAGCAGCCGCCTTCGAAATTGAACACGGCGGTGTCCGACCAGCCATGCTCGTCATCACCAATCAGCGTGCGGCTGGCATCGGCCGAAAGCGTGGTCTTGCCCGTGCCCGAAAGGCCGAAGAAGATCGCGCTCTTGCCGTCGGCGCCGATATTGGCCGAACAATGCATGGGCATCACGCCCTGGGGCGGCAGCAGATAGTTGAGCAGGCCGAACACGCCCTTCTTCATCTCGCCCGAATAGCCCGTGCCGCCGATCAAGATCAGCTTTTCGGTGAAATTGACAGCGATCACCGTGCCGCTGCGGCAGCCGTGGCGCGCGGGATCAGCGGCGAAGCTGGGCAAGTTGAGGATGGTGTATTCGGGCGCGAAACCCGCCAACTCGGCATCCGTCGGACGCACCAGCAGCGTGCGGACGAACAGGCTGTGCCACGCCATCTGGGTGACCACGCGGACATTCACCCGGTATTCCGGCTGCGAACCACCGAACAGATCGGCCACATACAGCTCATCCTCGGTCGCCAGCGCGGTGAGGAAATCGGCCTTCAGCGCGGCGAAATGTTCTTCGCTCATCGACTGATTAATCGCGCCCCAGTTGATATTGTCTTCGGTGCCGGCATCGCGGACAATATATTTGTCCTTCACGCTGCGCCCGGTGAACTTGCCGGTTTCCACCAGCAGCGGGCCATCCTTGGTCAGATGGCCTTCGCCGTTGATCAGCGCATGTTCGACCAGGGCGGCGGTGCCAAGGTTGGCGTGGATTGTGGCATTCGTCACAATGCCTTGATCGGCAAGCGAAACACTAAGCGTCTTGGACACTGACAGGTTCTCCCGGCAGAAAGTTTATATGGGCACGTGTTTTGGGGCGCACCTCGGCTTGGGAAGTGCCCTTAGTAGCGCATCAGCCTCGCGTCAATTTGCGCCTGTTAACGATTGACCCAAACGATTGGTGGCGAACTATCCACGCCAACAAATCGGCACGATGATTGAGCAGATCAACACCGCCCCCCATTGCTCAGCGATGAGCTTGGCGATAGGTCTTGCTGATGAGCAGCGATAACCCGATTGATCCGGCCACGGGCCTTGCCAATGAAGCGCAGCGTACCATCGCGCTGGTCGACGATGATCGCAATATCCTTACCACCCTGTCGATTGCTTTGCAGGCCGAAGGCTATGCCACGCGGGTCTATTCCGATGGCGAGACGGCGCTGAAGGCCTTGCGCGAAAATCCGCCGGACATGGCGGTGTTTGATATCAAGATGCCGCGGATGGACGGAATGGAGCTGTTGCGGCGCCTGCGCGAAACCTCACCGCTCCCGGTGATCTTCCTCACCAGCAAAGATGAGGAGCAGGACGAGGAAGCGGGCCTGGCGATGGGGGCGGATGATTATATCGCCAAGCCCTTCAGCCAGCGACTGCTGCTGGCCCGCATCCGCGCGATCCTGCGCCGCGCTGGCCCGGCACAGGAATCGCAGCCCGATCTGGCCAGCGCCAAGCCGGGCGATGCCGCGATTATTGAGCGTGGTCGGCTGCGGATGGACCCTTCGCGCCATCAGGTGACGTGGGACAACCGCCCGGTATCGCTGACCGTGACCGAGTTCCTGATCCTGGAGGCGCTCGCATCGCGCCCCGGCGTGATCAAAAGCCGCAACCAGCTGATGGATGCCGCCTATCCTGACGATATTTTCGTCGACGATCGCACGGTGGATAGCCACATCAAGCGCCTGCGCCGCA
This sequence comes from Altererythrobacter xiamenensis, assembly GCA_945906905.1. Classification (GTDB taxonomy): domain Bacteria; phylum Pseudomonadota; class Alphaproteobacteria; order Sphingomonadales; family Sphingomonadaceae; genus Alteraurantiacibacter; species Alteraurantiacibacter xiamenensis_A. The sequence continues at coordinate 3,832 of CAMDSM010000189.1, forward strand.
AGTTCCGCGTGGCCGATGGCGCGTTTGGTGGGATCGAGACGCTGTATGGCGCGGGCTATTCCTTCTCCGATGGCTGAGGCCGATGGCTAAGTCGCCGCAGGACCAGCTGCGCGCCGGACGGCTGGAGCGGCTGGCTTTTCCGCTTGGCGGATCGCTCACCACGCGCATTCTGGCGGTCAATCTGATCCCCTTGCTGGTGCTGGCGGGCGGTCTGTTCTTCCTCGATTCCTATCGCCGGCAATTGCTTGATGAACGCTTCAAGCTGGCCCGGATCGAAGCGCAGATCACCGCCGAGGCGCTGGCCGGGGCCACCCGCGAGCGGCAGGAAGCGCTGGTGGTCCAGATCGGCAAGGAACAAGGCATGCGGCTGCGCATGTATGATGCCGAAGGTCGGCTGTGGGCCGACAGCTTCGTGCTGGCCGAACCCAGCTTCCGCTTCGATGATCCAGTGGCCGAACCGTTTCTGGAAGATTTCGCCCGCTGGACCGATTCTGCGGTCAATTTCGCCGTCGGTGCGCCCACCCCGCCGCGCTATGTCGAGCCGGTCGAGGAGGACGCCGACGCCTGGCCTGAGCTGGAACGCGCCCGTCAGCAGGGCCGCACCCAGATCGAACTGCGCGCCGCTGCCGATGATACACCAGTTATCAACGCTGCTGCCCCGGTCGGCCTCAACGGTGCCAGCCTGCTGACCACGCGCAATGCCGCCGATATCACCCAGTCGGTCCGCAACGCCCGGACCAGCTTGTTGACGGTCATCGCGCTGGCGCTGGTGGTCTCGATCATCCTCTCGCTCTACCTCGCAGCCACCATTATCCAGCCTTTGCGACGACTGGTCCGCGCCACCGTGCTGGTGCGTTCAGGGCGCGAGCGCGAGGTTGAGGTGCCGCGGATGTCTGAACGCGGTGACGAGATCGGCGTGCTCGCGCGGGGAGTATCCGACATGACCGCCACCTTGCGCCAGCGGATCGACGCGGTGGAGAGCTTTGCCGCCGATGTCGCGCATGAAATCAAGAACCCGCTGGCGAGCTTGCGCAGCGCCACCGAGAGTATGCCGCGCGTGGCCGATCCCGATCTGCGCGCGCAGCTGGTCGAGATCGCCGCGCATGATGTGCATCGGATTGATCGGCTGGTGTCGGAAATCTCCGAGGCCAGCCGGGTCGATGCCGAAATCAGCCGCACCCGGTTCGAGCTGGTCGATATCGCGCAACTGTTCAAGAACCTGATCCACGCCCGCGAGGAGCGCGGCGAAAATGCCGGGCGCAGCATCCGGCTGATCCACGGACACTCCAGCCATGCGGTGATGGGCGTGCCCTTGCGACTGGAGCGGATCGCCGAGAACCTGCTCGACAACGCCATTTCCTTCTCGCCGCCCGATGGCGAGGTGCTGGTGTCGGTTGATCGCCTGACAGATCGGGTAGTAGTCGCCGTCAGCGATCAGGGGCCGGGGATTCCGGCGGACAGCCGCGAACTGGT
>CAMDSM010000190.1 GCA_945906905.1 Altererythrobacter xiamenensis
CGTCCGCAGCCGGGCGATCTGGGCGATCGGCTGGCTCCGTGGATCGAAGATGGCGAGCATGGCTGGCTGTTCGACAATGCCGATGACAAGCTCGACCTCACCACCCGCGTGATGGGTTTTGACATGACCGCGCTGCTCGACAACCCACGCCTGCGCACGCCGACAATGATGTATTTGTTCCACCGCATTGATGAACGGCTGGACGGCAATCCCACGATGATCCTGATCGATGAGGGCTGGAAAGCGCTCGATGACGAGATTTTCGCCGCCCGCATCCGCGATTGGCTCAAGACACTGCGCAAACGCAATGCACTGGTCGGTTTTGCCACTCAGTCGGCCCGCGATGCGCTCGACAGCCGCATTTCCACCGCGCTGGTCGAACAGACCGCAACGATGATCTTCATGCCTAATGCCCGCGCCAAGGCCGAGGACTATTGCGATGGTTTCGGCCTGACCGAGCACGAGCTGGCGCTGATCCGCAGCCTGCCCGCGCACAGCCGCTGCTTCCTCGTGCGCCAGCCCGATGCGAGCGTTGTGGTGCGGCTCGATCTGTCAAATGCACCCGAAGTGCTGACCGTGCTCTCGGGCCGCGAAAGCACCGTCCGGCGGCTCGATCTGCTGCGCGAGGCGGTGGGCGATGATCCGGCGCAGTGGTTCCCAGCGCTCACTGGCCGCCATTGGCCCGGCGCTCTGGCTGCGGGTGATGGCAATGCCGACGCCTGGGAAGCCGCCGAGTGAACGCTGCCCCGCCTCCTGCCGGTTACGATCAATGCCAGAGCGCGCTGGAAGGCGTGGGCGCTGGCATTGGCGCGAGCTTGCGGGCGATTGATTGTGCGGCCAGCGAGATGTCGCAGGTTGCCTTCAGCCGCATTTTTGGCCCCGAAGGTGCCTTTCTGCTGCCGCTGCAGGTGCTGCTGACGATCTTTGTCGCCTTCCTTGGCTATGGGTTGATCACCGGGCGGCTGCGGATTGGCCTTTCGGCGCTCGCCCCGCGCATTTTCACACTGGTGGCCGTGGTCACTTTCGCCACCAGTTGGATCGCCTTCCAAAGCGTGTTTTGGAACCTGACCGTGGGCGGGCCTGACCAGATCGCTGGCGCGCTGATGGGCACCGACGGTTCGGCCACCACCATCTTTGCCGATAAGCTGGACGTGGTGATGTATTCGCTGATGGAGGCATCGGGCGGAGACGGTGCCGCGGCCGAGACCACCTCGATCTTCTCGCCGCCGGGTCTGTTGTGGGCGGGCGGCACCATGCTGCTGCTGGGCACGGTAGGCGTGCTCGCCACCTGCAAGATCGCGCTGGCGGTGCTGCTGGCGCTGGGACCGATCTTCATCGTCATGGCCCTGTTCAAACCCACGCGCGGCCTATTCACCGGCTGGCTGAAAGCCGCAGTGCTGATGGCTCTGGCGCCGCTGTTCGCGGTGCTGGGAGGATCGCTGATGCTCGAACTGGCGACGCCCGTTCTGTCATCGATGATGGCCACGCCGGGCCAGATCGACGTGCGCCCGGCGATGGCCTTTTTCATGATCGGCGCGGTTCATCTGGCGCTGATGGCGATGGTGATGAAAGTCAGCAGCACCATGGTGGCCGGGTGGAGCGTGTTCGGCTTTGCCGCATCCGACACCAGCAAGGACGAACCGCAAGCCCGCGCCCCTGCCGCTGCGTCAATCGCCCCGATGGCCCCTGCCAGCGCCGGAATCTCGCGTGAGCGGGCGGTGACCAGCGCCATGTCGTCCGCGCCGCCACGCGATATCCGGGTGACCGGGGCAGCCCCGCAAGCCGCCAATGATACCGGCGGCGGCGCCCGCGGCACATCACGCGAAACCCGCATCATCACGCAAGCCGGATCGTCCGGCGGCGCAGGCCAGGCGCAAAACACCCCCCTTTCGCGCGCACGCGGCATCGGCAGCCGCTTCAAATCCGCGCCTGTTCGTTCACCGGAGACCAAATAACCATGCGCGCTCTTTTCGCCGCGACCCTGCTGGCCACCAGCTTCCTCGCCCTGCCGAGTACAGCCCAAAGCGATCCTCGACTGGTTGAGCGCGAGTATAGCCCTGCCGAAGTGGTGCGCATCAATGGCCGCACCAATGTGCAGGCGACGATCCGCTTTGCCCAAGGCGAGCAGATCCAGAATGTCGCCATCGGCGATTCGCAGGCCTGGCAGGTTACCCCCAGCCGCAGCGCCAATCTGCTGTTCGTCAAACCGCTGACCCCGCGCGCCGCAACCAATATGACCGTGGTGACCGATCGCCGCGTCTATCTGTTCGATCTGGTCGCCAATCCGGCCACCCGCAGTCCGCTCTATGTCCTCACTTTCTCCTATCCCGATGCGGTCTTGACCCAAGGCGAGCAGGCCGAGCTGGCCCAAGCCGCCGAAGCTACCGAACAAGCGCTGAGCGCCTCGCCTGAGGAAATCGCCGCTGCCACCGATGATTTCGCCGTGCTCGATCCCGCCACGCTCAACTTTTCCTGGATCACCGAGGGCGCGCCCGCGCTGCTGCCGCAAACGGTCTATGACAACGGCGAGGCGACGTTCATGGAATGGCGTGAGGGCGAACCGATGCCGGCCATTCTGGTGAAGGACGATGACGGCACCGAAGGCCCGGTCAATTTTGCCGTGCGCGGAACGGTGATCGTGATCGACGGCGTGCCTGCTGAAATCATTCTGCGGTCGGGCGATGATGCTGCCCGGCTGGTCAACAACGGTCCCACCCGGCTTGCCGGCGCCTGAAGGAGCAATCGACCATGAAACTCGCCATGCGCCTGCCCGAAAAACACTCCGCCGCCGCCAATGATCGTGACCCGCGCGAGGATGCCACGACCGAGGTGATCGACCTTGCCAGCCGCACCAGTTATCCGGCAGTGGCCAACCGCAAGGGCCATTCCGATGCGCTGGGGCTGGCCGCCGGGATCGGCTTTGTAACCCTGCTCGGCGCGGCCACCTGGTGGGGCCTGAACGCCAGCCGCAATCCGGCTGAGGATCAAGCGTCAGACGCACAGGCCGCGGTCGTGCCGCCCGCTCAAAGCGCGGTTGCCACGCCCCTGCCAGACATCGCCACCCTGCCCTCGGCCAATGCCGGGGCCGTGCAGCCGGTGGCGCAAGCAGGAATGGTCGGCCCGGTGTTGTCGCAGTCGCCCTATGCCGAATACCAGCCCGCGATGAACCCCTATGCCTCGCCCACGCTGGTATTCGATGCCGGGTCCGCGCCCAGTGCGGCAATGCTCGCCGCCGCCGGGATTCCGGCAGCCATGGTCAGCGAAGGCGGTGCGCCGGGCGCCGGTTCGGCGGGCGACTTTGCCGCCCGTATCGGCGGTGTCGGCGGCGGCACGGCCACCGCGCGGGCTGATGTGAACCCGGCCACCACCGTTGCCCAGGGCACGATGATCCCGGCGGTGCTGGAAACCGCGATTGACACCGATGTGCCGGGCTATGTCCGCGCCGTGGTCAGCCAGGACGTGCGCAGTTTTGATGGCAGCCGCATTCTGGTGCCGCGCTCCAGCCGTCTGGTGGGTCAGTATCAAAGCGGACTGCAGGCGGGCCAGCGGCGCGCCTATGTGATCTGGACGCGGTTGATCCGGCCCGATGGCGTCTCGGTCAACCTCGCCAGTCCGGCGACCGGGTTTGACGGCACCACGGGCCTTGCCGGCGAGGTCGACAGCCACTTCTTCCAGCGCTTCGGTTCGGCGATGCTGCTGTCGGTGATCGGCGGGCTGACCACGATTGCCAGCGGCGGGGCATCGGTGATCCTCGGCGGCGGGCAGACGGCCGCTTCCACCGCGCTGCAACAGGACGGCACCCGTTCACCAACGGTGCGGGTGCGCCAGGGTGAGCCGATCCGCGTGTTCACTGCGCGCGATCTCGATTTTGCCCAAGCCCCAAGGCTGTAATGTCGGCCGAGATCCACAAGTTGAGCGATCCTGCGCCACCCGCGCCCGCACCCGCGCCTGCACCTGTGGGCGCCAGCGGCTCGGTTTATCTTGACGCCTACCTCGCCCCGTTCAGGGAATGGCTTGACCGCGATACGGTGACCGAAATCCTCGTCAACCGTCCGGGCGAGATCTGGATCGAGGATGCCGCGCAGCCCGGGATGCAGCGCATTTCCGCCCCGCAGGTTGACGACAAGCTGGTGCAGCGGCTGGCCGAACAAGTTGCCCGCGTCAGCCATCAGGGGATCAACCGCGAACATCCGTTGCTGGGCGCGACCCTGCCCGATGGCGCGCGCGTGCAGTTTTGTGGGCCGCCTGCCACCCGCAAGCATTGGGCCATGGCGATCCGCCGCCACCGCCGCCTCGATCTTCCGCTCGATGCCTATGACGCCGGGCCATTGAATGCCCACGTAGAGGCCGATCTGCCCGATCCGGTGCTTGAGCCCATCGCCTTCCTGCGCGCCGCCATTCGGGCGCGCAAAACGATCCTGATTTCGGGCGGCACCAGCACCGGCAAGACCACTTTCCTCAACGCCATGCTTGGCGAAATCCCGCGTGAGGAACGCGTGGTGTTGGTTGAAGATACGCCCGAACTCAAGCTGCCGGGTGCCAATGGCGTAGGCCTGGTGGCGGTCAAGGGAGAGCTGGGCGAGGCCAAGGTCACCGCCAACGAACTGCTGCAATCTGCGCTGCGCCTGCGGCCTGACCGGATCGTGCTGGGCGAATTGCGCGGGGCCGAAAGCGTTTCGTTTCTGCGCGCGATCAACACCGGCCATCCCGGTAGCTTTTCCACCATCCACGCCAATTCGGTGCGCGGGGCGCTCGAACAGCTGAGCCTGATGGTGATGCAAACGGGCATCGGCCTGACCCGCAGTGACACCATCGCCTATGCCTCCAGCGTGATCGACGTGATCGTGCAGCTGGATCGCAGTGCCGGAAAGCGCGGCATCAGCGCCATCGCTCTGGCAAAGGACTTGGCCTGATATTTGTGATAAAAGGGCAAGCATGAATACCGCCGAACACATCACCGCAATCGACCACATCACCCCGCAAGATCGCTATTTCAACCGCGAGTTGAGCTGGCTGTCGTTCAACGAGCGGGTGCTGGCCGAGGCGCGCAACCCCGCCTATCCGCTGCTTGAACGGCTGCGGTTCCTGTCAATCTCGGGCAGCAATATGGACGAGTTCGCCATGATCCGCATGGCCGGGCTGATCGGCCAGTTGCGTAGCGGCGTCACCACCCTGTCGATTGACGGCAAGACCCCGGCCCAGCAGCTGGCCGCTATCGTCGCCCGGCTGCGCCAGCTGGAAGGTATGCAACAGGCTGCGCTCGATGAACTGCGCCCGCT
>CAMDSM010000191.1 GCA_945906905.1 Altererythrobacter xiamenensis
TGCCTCCCTGATCGGGGATGGCAGCCGAAAACAGCACCAGATCGCCCAGCGCGCACAGATCATCGACAAAGGCGGGGGCGCGGCCTTCGGTCAGATGTTCCGCCACTTCCAGCGAGATCACCAGATCGAACTTGCCATCGGCGCGGATGGGCCGTTCGAGATCGCCAAAGGTCACGATGGATTGATCGACAACCAGCTTGGCGGTGCGTCCCCAGGGGCCTTCGAAACCCTGCAAACGGCTTGCCCCAAGTTCGCCCGCCGCCGCCAGCCAGGTGCCAACCCCGCAACCGACATCGCACACGGATGAGATCCCGGTCCAGCCGGAAACCATGCCCAGCACAGTTCGCGCAGTGGCGCGGGTGCGGGCATCGCGATTCGCGTGGAAATCTTCCGAATAGAGATTGTCAGGCTTGGCCATTGGTCCTTCGCTTTGCATCGTTCGGGGCTGTGGGCAGGCGGGCATAGGCCGGTTGGCGTTTGCCGAAACTGACTTTAAGCCCGCTGTATGATCCGATCGTTGATGGGCCTTATCGCAACAACGCTGTTCAGGCCAATACGCTGGGGCCTGAAGAACTACGTGCTTCCCCCGTTTTTGTGCAGTATTGCCCGCTTTGCCGCCGTTGTGCCCGCGCCGTGACCGCTGTCGCCGTCTCGGTCCTGATGGCGGTCCACAATGGCGAGGGATTCCTTGCCGAGGCGCTGGCGAGCGTGGCCGGGCAGACCCTGCGTGATTACGAATTCGTGATCGTCGACGATGCCTCAAACGATGGCACCGCGCAGCTGCTGGCTGCCGCCGCTGCCCGCGATCCGCGCATCACGGTGTTGACCAATCCGCACAATCAGGGCCTCACCCGCTCGCTCAACCTGGGCTTGCGGCTGGCGCGCGGGGCCTATGTCGCGCGGATCGATGCCGACGACACTTGCGTTCCCGAACGCTTGGCCGTTCAGCACGCTTTCATGGAAGCACACCCCGATTTTGTGGGGGTGTGCTGCGGATTTTCGGTGATCGATGCGGCGGGCAATGTCTCGCGCACGGTGTCGGCTGGTCTGGATGACTGGCAGGTGCGTTGGCTGGCCGGGTGGAACCCGCCCGCGCCGCATCCGACATATTTCTTCCGCCGGTTGCAGTCAGACGGGCAGTCGTGGCTGTATGACGAGGACTTCCGCACAGCGCAGGATTTTGACCTGTGGTCGCGGCTGATGAGCCAGGGAAAGACCTGTGTTCTGGCACAGGTGCTGGTGGGCTATCGCCGACATGCGGGGGCGATAACCGTGGTCAAGCGTAGCGAGCAGGCGCTCAATTGTGCGCGAATCGGCCAGCGCAACCTTGCCGCACGTCTGCCTGCGGCCGAGGTCGCGCAGCTGCAACCGCTGATCGCGCTATTCTCCTATCAACAGCCTGCCGGGGAATTGGCGATCAGGCAGGCTTTGAAAGGAGCCGATGCCCTGCTGGCCTATGATCTGTCTACCGGGCCAGGTCGCGAGCGTGAGCGATGGCTGCGGCGCACAGTGGCGGGGCTGCTGGCCGATGCCGTGTTGTCACGTGCCGGAGCGTTGAAGTCTGTGCGGGGCACCGCGCGCTTCGGGCTGTATGCGCGAAAACACCTTTGGCCGCTGTTAGGTGCCGTTCTGTCCGATCCGGCGATGGCGTTAAAGTCGATCAGGAATCGGCGATGACAGCTCCGTAAACCGCGCGAACATCAGCGGCAACCCGCGCCCAATTGAAGCGCGCGCGAACCTCGGCCATTGCGTGCTTCTGAAAATCGGCACGGCGCGGTTCGGTCCACTGGGTCACCTCGATAATCTTCACCGCCCAATCACGGGCTTCGCCGGTTTTGGCCAGTATCCCGGTTACGCCGTCGACTACCGCATCGCGCAGGCCGCCGTGATCGGCCGCAATCACAATGCCGCCCGCTGCTGCTGCTTCTGGCGCGACAAGACCGAAGCCTTCGTATTCACCGCTCGCCACTTCGATATTCGGCACGATCACGCACAGCGCCGCAGCATATTCGCGCGCCAGCTGCGCCTGATCCAGCGGGCCGAGGAAATCAACGCGCGGATCGTTCAGCGCCTTCTTTTCGGCCGCGTCCCAGCAGGTGCCCGCCACTCGCAGGCGGATGTCTGGGGGCAGCTGCGAGAGCACTTCGCGGATGAACCAGCCGCAGCCCTTGCGCTCCACCAGCCGCCCGGCAAACAGGATATCGCGGGTCGGTAAAGGCTGTTCGCCGGGTTGCGGCGGTGGACGAAAATCGGTGGCCAACGGGACGACCGTTATGATGCGCCAGCCCGTCTCGCGCGTGACGCGCGCGGTGGCGTGGGAATTGGCGATGACTCTGGCCCGCCGCAACACGCGGGCACCCAGCCGCAAATAGCAGCCATAAAGTCGGCCCTTTAGCGTGTCCCTTCGGTGATACGAAACGTCAGTGCCGTGGGCAGTCAGCACGATACCGGTTGCCTTCCACCTCAAGGCAGGCAGAGCCAGCGGCCAGATCGCCATATCGCCCAGATGCAGCACGCGCGGCCTTTGCCGAAGCTGCATGTAGCGTGAAAGAACCGTGAACCCGAAGCCGATCAAGGCGGCGGCGGAAGGTGGCATGCCGTTTTTCCGGCCTGCAAGTGCAATCACGTCGATCGGACCATGTTCGGCCAACGCTTCGCTCAGCCGCAAGGACCAGGTCTCCATCCCACCCGTCGCCGGGGCCCATTTGCGTGTGACGAACAGGATCGGACCTGTATCTGGCATCAGAAATCGGTCCAATAAGGCTCGGGTGGCGGTGCTTGGTCCGGTGCAGTCAGGTGATTTCCCCACAACAAGGTGGCAGGCGCATTGCTGGCCGGAGCGAGCCGGTATTCCCCCCGCGTTAGCTGCACCACGCTGCCGATTGCATGTTCCGTTCCGTCAATGATCATCGCGGCACCGCGCACGGTATAGGGCCCCGGCACGCGAATTTGGGCAGTGCGTTCGGCGGCAACCACCTCGCCCGCGAGCATGAACGGCCCCCAGAACCCGATATAGGTATCGCGCAAGGCATCGGCGTCGCGCGGCAGGAACGCCGGGTTTGCCTCCGCACCGTCAAACAGCGCGGCAAACTTGTCGGCATCGTTGATCAGCAGCGGCACAGGGCGATCTTGCAGTAGTTGCACGAACGAAGGACGCTGCCCACGCAGATAGTTCTCTGTGCCCCAGGGGGTCATGAAGCCGTTGGCCTGCGGAAAATGGCCGAGCATGGCGGCGTCGTCGAAATAGGCCACCGGCTGGGTAAATATCGCGTCCGCCGCGACCAGCAGTCTGGATTGCGAAGCCTGCACGCCGCGATCTTCCACCGCCCAGATCCCCGCCACGTTGAGCGCCAGCACTGCGCACAGCAATCCGGTTCCGTATCGCGAGATGATTTGCGGCACTACAACCGTGCAAGCCACAGCCACTGGCGGCAGCAGGAAGACATAAAAATACGGCGCGGTGTTGTGATAGACGCCCAACAGCCCGATCTGCAGCCACAACGCAGCCAGCGCGATCCGCTCTGCCTGCGGGCGATTGCTCTTCCACAGCATTACCGGGGTCAAGACGATGCAGATCGCCAGCACCATTGAAACCAGCGCAGCGCGGGCGATGTGGATGGCATAGGGGAGGTCACCCAGCGCGAACATCTTTCCCGAAGCGCTTTCCAGCGTGCGAACACTGGAGTCGTTTCCTTCGGCCAAGCTGGCCAGCGTCGAAGCGTGTAGCCAATACATTGCCCCGAACATTGCGACGGTCGCCAGTAGCATGGCAGCCAGCCGCAGCGGCACGTTCCAGCCGTATCCGTCGCGCGCCCAGCGCCACCAGGCAATCCCGGCGAAGGCCGGAGCATAGAGCACAGACTTGATCGTCACCATCATCGCCAAGGCTGCCAGCAGCGCCGCCAGCAGCAGCGCCCACCAGCGCAAGCGCGCACGCGTCAGCACGGCAAGGCAGCCCATCAGGCAGGCCGCCGCCATCGGATCGAAACGGAACGAACTGCCGTGCTGCAGCACGAAGCCCGACGTAAGGTAGAGCAGCACGGCCAGCAGCGCCACCTTGCGCGTCGCAAAGGCGGCGGCGACCAGATAGATGCACCAGGCTATCACGCACAGGCAGGCAAACATGAACATGCGGATGATCACGATGTGATCGACCCCGGTGCCAGCCAATTGCGTCACCCAGCCGAACAGTTGCACATGCAGGCTGAGCAATGGCTTGAGGAACCCGCCGGAAAGGTGGGTATGGATTTGCGAATAGTGCCAGAACTCGTCCCAGTTGATCGCCCGCGTCAGTGCCAGGTGGAATTGCAGCACCAGCGCCAGCGCGATGGCGGCGAGCGGCCAGCGCAGCGAATTTGCCGATGGCGCGCCCATGATCAGGCAGCGGTCCGCCGACTTGAAGCACGCGCAGGTCTGGCCTCGTTTTGCGAAGCAAGTTGTTCGATCTGTTCTTCCACCTGCCGCAATTTGGCCAGGTTCATTTCCAGTAGCTTGCGGTTGGTGGCGATCAGATCGGCGAGCATTCCCATCACCGCCGTGATTGTGCCCAGCATGAGCAATGCTCCACCGATGACCAGCGATTGCACATGGCCATCGCCTTGGCCAATCAGCCAGTAATAGACGAACCGTATGATCGGCAGTGCGCCAACAAGCGCCACAAGCAGGCCGGTGCCCACGAATAACCGCGCCGATGCTTCCACCGTGTTGCTGCCGCTGGTTTTCCTCAACGAAAGCGCCATCGGCCAGGGGTTGGTATGGAACCCGCCTTACTGGTCGCTGGCTTACGAGGTGTGGTTTTATGCCCTGTTCGGCGCGGCGATCTTTCTGAAGGGCTGGAACCGCGCGGCGGTGCTGGCGCTGATCGGATTGATCGCGGGCTGGAAGATATTGCTGATGGCCCCGATCTGGCTGATGGGTGCGGGGCTGGTTCGCTGGCAGAGGCAGCTGTGCCTGCCGCTCACCCTCGCTCCACTGGCATTACTGCCAGGGGTGGCGATCTGCCTTGCCGCCGATGCCTGGGCGGTGCCCGGCGTAGTGGCATTCTCGGGTCTGCTGGGGATTGAATATCAGGCCCTCGGCTTCTCCCGCTATGTCCTCACCGATACCGCGATGGGAATTGGTATCGCGCTGCTGTTCATCGGCCTGCGTCCGCTTGCCGAAGCCGCTGGGCCGCTCCTCAACCGCATCGCCGCGCCCGTGCGATGGCTGGCGGGCTGCTCCTTCACCCTATACGTGCTGCACAACCCGATCCTGCTGTTGATCC
>CAMDSM010000192.1 GCA_945906905.1 Altererythrobacter xiamenensis
CTGCCAGTATGCTGGCGAAAGGGTCGGGCTGGGCGGCGATGGCGGCGGGCAGACGGCAAACCAGCGTAATCCGGTCGCCGTCACCCACCAACCGCGCTTCGATCCTCTCGGTGGGCGCCATGGCTCCGGCCAATGTTGCCAGCACCCGCCAGACCAGTCCGAGCAATTCATCGCGCGCCAAGGCGGTGGTGAAGGGCGAACCGCTGACCACCAGATCGATCCCCGCCTCGCGTGGGCGCAGCACGCCTTCCAGGCGTTGGATCGTCTCGCTCACGACATCGCGCAGATCGGCATCACCCTCGGCCAGATCGAGTGCGTGGCTTTCCAGCCGGGACAGCCGGTCAACCTCCTCGAAGGCTGCGAGCAGCTTGGCCGCATCCACTGCGATCCCCGCTGCCAGCGCCCGATAGGCATTGGGGGCGGGGCCGAAGATCTGCTGCTGGATCACCTCGGCGAAGCCCTGGATCGCATTCACCGGGGTGCGCAATTCGTGCAGCACCTGCCGCATCCGGTCTTGCGCAGTGTCAGCAGTGGGGGCTTCGACGGGTTCGGCGTTGCGAAGTGGACGGCGCACACGACCGCGATAGCCGGTGAACTGGCCACCGGGTTGCTGGAACACCGGCTCGGCATCCATCCGCCACTCGCCCGAGATTGCCGGGGCAGCGTCGATCACCAGCCTCGCACCGTGGAGCAACTGGTGCTGGCGCATGGCGTCGGCAGCGGGGTCGGCCAGCGTTGCCAGTGTGCCGGGGCTCGCACGGCCCAATCGCATACCCACCACCAGCGGCGCGATATCCCCTTGTGCCCACACGACCCGGTCCGCCGCGTCGCTCGCAAAATCGAAACTGGCGAGCGGGTGCCCCCGATTGTCCTCAACCAGATCGCCAAGCGGCAGGCGTGGGGCACCCATTGGCGGCGTGCGGCGTCCTTCGCGGAAGGCCTCGATCCGCTGCAACAGGGCGCGGATTCCGGTGCGATCCTCCATTTCGGGAGCGATTGCGGGTGCTTCGTCCGTCGCCTCCATTATGCCATCGGGTCGCGGCAGCCCCATATCGCCAACACCCAGGCGGCTGAGCAGTTCGCGGGTGCTGGCTGGCAGATCGCGGCGGTGGCGCAGAAAGCCGCGCGCCATCACCGGCAGTCGCGGGATCAGATCCTGCCATTGTTCGGCAGACAACCGCGCCTCGGCAACGACGGCAGAGGCGGTGCGGGCGTCTCCGCTGGCCAGAAATCTCACTAGCTGCGGATTGCGCAAGCGCTGGCCCGGCTCGCGCAGGATATGTTCGCGATCCTCGGGCGAAATCCGGGTTCCCAGTTCCTCCAGCCGCCGCCAGCCGAGAAATGTCAGCAGCGCCGGATTGCTCCTGTTCATGGCCGGGGCCTCGATGATCCGCGCGCGTTCGGCAGGGGGCAAGTTGTCGGCCTGCGCGGCCAGCAAGGCATAGCGTTCGGGCGTCAGCTCACCCGGCGAATTGCCCAGCAGATCGAGCAATTGCCGATACTGCGTGCGCGCCGCCCGTTCGCCGCCCGTGGGCGCGCGCAGCACAGTGGCAAGGCGATCGTCGAACAGCATCGGGCTTGGCGAATCCGGCATGGCTTGGGGCACAATCGCCCGTAGTGTGGCCTTAGCGCAGGGCAACCATTGGCACATGCGGCGCGCAACCTGCGTTGCAAAGCGGGACAATTGGCTTCATACACAATAATATTACCGAGCCGCCGCATTTTGTGCGCATTTCGTTTCGCACATGGCATGGCGGGCGAACCATTTTGTTTAAAAAGAAGGCAGGGCAATGGCGACGCTGGATTCAATCGACAGGAAACTGCTGGCAGAATTGCAGGCCGAAGGGCGCGTAACCAATGTAGATCTGGCCAGCCGCGTTGGCCTCACCGCGCCGCCATGCCTGCGCCGGGTGCGCACGCTGGAGGAAACGGGGGTGATTCGCGGCTATCACGCCGATCTTGACCCGTCGAAGCTGGGCTATGCGATCATGGTTTTTGCCATGGTGTCCTTGCGCAGTCAGGCCGAGGAAGACCTGCGCGCCTTCGAAATCCACATCAAGGCCCTGCCCGAAGTGCGCGAGTGCCACATGCTGAATGGCGAGATTGATTTCATCCTCAAAATCGTTTCGCGCGACCTGCAAAGCTTTCAGGAATTTTTGACCTCGAAACTCACGCCCGCGCCCAATGTCGCCAGCGTCAAAACTTCGCTGACAATCCGCACGGCCAAGCATGAGCCGGGCGTGCCGCTGGCGTAGAGTGATGCGTTTATCCTTTGCCTTTGCCGCCGCAGGGATGCTGGCACTGTCCGCCGTGGCCGCCGCGCACCACTCGTTCGCGGTGTTCTTTGACGAGACCCGCGACGTGCGGATCGAGGGTGTGGTGACTTCGTTCCGCTTTACCAATCCGCACGCCACCATCGCACTCGACGTGCGCGGGGCCGATGGCGCGGTGCAGCATTGGCGGGTGGAAACCAATGCTCCGGTGGTGCTGCAACGGCGCGGCTGGCGGCGCGATAGTTTGCGGGCGGGCGATGTGGTGCGGATCGATGGCTGGCCCTCACGCGATGGGCGACTCTACATGCGGATGCGCAGTGCGACGGGGGCGGATGGCCGGGCGATTGGTTCTGCGCCGTTTCAGACCAATGACAACTAGGTTTCTGATCGCCCTAGTGGCGCACGTATCGGCGCTGCTGCTGTCCGCTCCGGCCACGGCGCAGGATCACCCGGACCTGTCGGGCTTCTGGGGGCCGGACTTCGTCACCGATACGGCAATCCGCTTGCCACAGCTGCTGGCGCAGGTTCCGCCCGATGCGGTGCTGATCGAGGATTCGGGCGCGGCCGAATTTCCCCGTGGTGAGTTCGGTGGACTGGTGCTGACGCCCGAAGCGGCCGAGCACGCGGCAAACTGGGATGCGGCACAGGATATGACAATCCAGCGCGTGTGCCTGCCGCCCAGCATAGTCTATGCCGTGCAAGGGCCGTTCCCGTTCGAGGTGTTCCAGACGCCAGAACTGATCGTGTTCCAATACGAATATTTCGATCAGACGCGGCTGATTTTCATGGATGGCCGAGCCGTGCCGGAAAACCAGCCGTATTCGAAAATGGGCTTTTCAACCGGGCACTGGGACGGGCCTGAACTGGTGGTGGAAACCAGCAATATCGCCGCCTCCACCATCACCAACAACGGTTTGGACCACACCGACGATGTCCGCATGATTGAACGCTATCGCCTGTCGGAGGACGGCACGCGGCTGCACGCCACGCAGTGGTTTTCCGATCCGGCGGTGATTGTTACCGATGGCGCACGCTACATCAGCTGGACCGCACGGCCCGGTGAGCATGTGTTCCCGTATGAATGTGATCCCAGCTTTGCGTTGGAATATGCGCAGATTGGGGCGGAGTAGTTTGGAGGCAACGATTCCACCAATCGTTCGATACCGATTTTTGCTTTTCTGGCTTTGGATAGCATTTTTCGCGGTTTTCACGGTCTTCAGTGTAATAGACTCTTCGGACGACGACCTGCCCACTCGATGCAGTGGTAGAAGTGGGTGGGTGTGCAAAATAGCCAAGTCGTTGCTTGGGCACGAGTTTCTGGGAATAAACCCCTCATTTTGGCCATTTGTCCTCTTTTTTGCCACTCTTACAGTCTGTTTCCTCTGGGCAGTTGTAGTGACAAAGAGGCGCGGTGATGGTGCAGCAATTCGACCCGCCGAAGCAGGGATGGAGATCATCAGGGCATATCGAACGGAATTCTTGCCGCTTTCGTCAGTAAACAAGGCTTCCTATGCGGCGAAAGCGCTGGGCTTAAATTGCCGTCTGGAAATTCACCTAAACGACCAACGCGTCATTGCCGTTCAGCCTGTGCTAGAAAAAGACGCACAAGCATTCGTCGAATGGGTTTGTCAGCTAACGTCCGCCCCTACTCCGCCCCACGCTGAGCCAGATAATCCTCCAGCCACTTGATCGAGTAATCCCCGCTCAAAATATCCGGCTGCCGGATCAGCTCCGCGTGCAAGGGGATCGAGGTTTTCACGCCTTCCACCACCATCTCCTCCAGCGCGCGCTTGAGGCGCATGATGCAGCCTTCGCGGGTGCGGCCGTAGACGATCAGTTTGGCGATCATCGAATCGTAATATGGCGGGATCGTGTATCCGGCGTAGAGCCCGCTATCCACGCGCACGTGCATCCCGCCAGCCGGGTGATAGGCGGTGACTTTGCCGGGGCTGGGGGTGAAGTTGAACGGGTCTTCGGCGTTGATCCGGCATTCGATGGCGTGGCCGGTGAAGCGCAGGTCTTCTTGGCTAACACTCAGCGCCTTGCCATCAGCAATGCGGATCTGTTCGCGCACCAGATCCATGCCGGTGATCGCTTCGGTAACGGGGTGTTCCACTTGCAGGCGGGTGTTCATCTCGATGAAATAGAACTCGCCATCTTCCCACAGGAATTCAATCGTGCCCGCGCCGCGATAATGCATGTCGGCCATCGCCTTGGAGACGATGCCGCCCATCCGATCCCGCTCAGCCGGGGTGATGACAGGTGAGGGGGCTTCTTCCAGCACCTTTTGGTGGCGGCGCTGGAGGCTGCAATCACGCTCGCCCAGATGGATCGCATTGCCCTTGCCGTCACCGAAGATCTGGAATTCGATATGGCGCGGATTGCCGAGGTATTTTTCGAGATAGACCGTGTCATCGCCGAAAGCGGCCTTGGCCTCGTTTCCGGCCTGCATCATCAGCGCGGCCAGCATATCGGGGCTTTCGCACACTTTCATGCCGCGCCCGCCGCCGCCCGATGCGGCCTTGATAATCACCGGATAGCCGATTTCCTCGGCGATCCTGGCTGCTTCAACCGGATCGGTAATCGCACCGTCGGAGCCTGGTACCAAGGGCATACCCAAGGCGCCTGCGGTGCGCTTGGCCTCTACCTTGTCGCCCATGGTGCGGATATGTTCGGGCTTGGGGCCGATCCAGATGATCCCGTGCGCCTCGACGATCTCGGCGAACTGGGCGTTCTCGGACATGAAGCCGTAGCCGGGGTGGATCGCGTCAGCGCCCGAAATCTCAGCTGCGGAAATGATCGCGGCGGTGTTGAGATAGCTGTCGGCGGCGGCAGGCGGTCCGATGCACACGGCATGGTCGGCCAGCCGCACATGCATCGCCTCGGCATCGGCGGTGGAGTGGACCGCGACTGTCTCGATGCCCATTTCATGCGCCGCACGGTGGATGCGCAGGGCAATTTCGCCGCGGTTGGCGAT
>CAMDSM010000193.1 GCA_945906905.1 Altererythrobacter xiamenensis
ATGTTGAGCGAAGCCCTGCGGGTGGAGGACGGCATGATCGTGGCTGCTGGCGGCACGCGTTATCGGGCGTTGCAACTGGGCGGATCGAGCCGTCTGATGACTTTGCCGACCTTGCGCCGGATCGCCGAAATGGCCCGGCAAGGGGCCACGATCATCGGCCTGCGACCCGAACGCTCACCCTCGCTGGCCGATGACGCAGCGCAATTTGCCCAACTGGCGCAAACCACCTGGGCCTTGCCCAATGTCCATGCCAGTGCTGATAGCGAAGCCGCGCTGGCCAGCCTGGGTCTGGCGCCGGACTTTTCCTATACGGGTGCCAGCCAGGGCACCGAGGTGCTGTTCGTCCACCGCCAGCTGGATGATGGCGGGCACATCTATTTCGTCAACAATCGCGCTGATCGGGCCGAGCAGATCGAGGCGCGTTTCCGGGTGACCGGCCGGGTGCCCGAACTGTGGGATGCGGTCACTGGCACTTCCCGGCCGCTGTCCTACCGGATCGAGGGCGATGTTACCGTGGCGCCGCTGGACCTTGGCGCAGAGGGATCGCAATTCGTGGTGTTCCGCGATCCGACGCAAGCGCAGTCGCGCGCTGTGGCACAAGTGGTCGAGCGGTCGATTGGCGTGATCGACGGGCCGTGGACGGTGTCGTTCCAACCGGGACGCGGCGCTCCGGCCAGCATCACGCTGCCCGAACTCGCCCCGCTCAACGAGAGCGCGGATATCGGCGTGCGCTATTTCTCCGGCGTCGCCAACTACACCACCAGCTTCACCGGGCCTGCCCCGAGCGACGGAGAACTGTGGCTTGACCTGGGGCAGGTCGGCGATGTGGCCGAAGTGCTGGTCAATGGACAAAGTGCCGGCATCAGCTGGTGGGGCCCCAACCGGGTCAATATCGGCGCACTGGTCAGGCCTGGCAGCAATACATTGGAAGTGCGGGTGGCCAACCTGTGGGTCAACAGGCTGATCGGCGACGTGCAGCCGGGTGCCGAGCGAATCACCTTCACCGCCGCCCCGACCTATCTGCCCAATGCACCGCTGCGGCCTTCCGGCCTGATCGGTCCGGTCAGCCTGCTGGTCAGCGAATAGGGGCTGCTGCCCGCCCGCTGATCAGGCGGGGGCAGGCTGGAACAGCGCCGGGTCGGGCGCGGGGTGCGGCATGGTCTGCGGTCCGCCGACACCGATGCCCCACTGGTCCATGATCTGCGGAGCGGGTGCAATTACCTGCGGCTGGTGGAGGTCAAAATCGACCTCTTCCAGCTCGGCGGTATATTCGACCGCGAACCCTGCGGGCGTGGTGAAATAGCTGAAGGTGTTGTTGCCTGCCGTATGTCGGCCCGGTCCCCACAGAATGTCGATATCCTGGCGCTTCAGCCGCGCGACACCGCGCATCATCTCGTCAAGGTCGGGCATGTCATAGGCGACATGGTTGAGACATGCCGGGCCGGGCAGGAAAGCGATCCGATGATGGGCCGAATTGCAACGCAGGAAGCACATGAAATCGCCCAGCCAGTCTGACAGACGGAAGCCCAGCACATCGATGAAAAAGGCAACCTCATCATGGTGGCGCGGGGAATGCAGCACGATATGGCTGATCTTCTCAGGGATCCCCTCGCGCGGCAGCAGCGGGCGCGATGGACCGCGCTCGACCTCAGCGGAAATCTCGTAAGGCAGGCCGTCGGGCGAAAAGAACCGGAAGCCATAACCGCCGCCGAACTGCTCCAGCGTGCGCGGCGGGAAGACCACCTGGCAGCCAGCGGCGACAACCTTGGCGTGCAGGGCATCGACATCTTCGCGGGTGTCAGCGGCCAGTGCGATAATATCGATCCGCTGCTGCTCATCGTGCCGCAACCGGACGACGTATAGCTCGTCATGGCCGTGGGTGGCGAAATAGACCATGCCATCGGCCTCGTGCACTTCGCGCAGGCACCATTTGTCGCTGTAGAAGGCCCGTTCGGTGGCAAGGTCCGTTACTGCATAGCCAACATAGCGGATTTCGGTGACTCGGCTCATTTGCACTCCTTCGATGCGCACGTCGCGCGCGTCTGCTTGGCCTGTCGCATTAGGTGGCCCGGTGGAATTGTAAAAATGACACTATGAATGCCTTGTCATCCATGGCGTTTATGGGTCACTCCGCCCGCGCACAACTCCCGTGGAGACGGGTGATAGGCGTTAGGTGCGGTTGAGCAGGTTCTCGGCCCATTCCTGACGACCCGAGCGACCCTGTGGATCTAGGCTGTGCTGCACTGCGTGGTCGGCGACATCAGCCAGCGTGGTGTCTGGGCGGTGGATCATCTGGCCAAGCTCGCCCTGCCAGCCAGCATAGCGGTCGATGCGAAATTGCTCCAGCTGCCCGTCTTCCAGAATAGCGGCAGCGCGCAGCAGGGCACGGGCGATGGTGTCGATCCCGCCGATATGCCCGTGGAACAAGTCCACCGCATCGACTGACTGGCGGCGCACCTTGGCATCGAAATTGAACCCGCCATTGGTCAGCCCGCCTGCGCGCAGCACTTCTAGCATGGCCAGCGTCATCTCCTCGACCGAATTGGGGAACTGGTCGGTGTCCCAGCCATTCTGCGGATCGCCGCGATTGGCATCGACCGATCCCAGAATTCCCAGCGCGCGGGCCATGGCCAGCTCGTGCTCGAACGAATGGCCCGACAAAGTGGCGTGGTTGGCCTCGATATTGGCTTTCACCTCGTTCTCAAGGCCATAGCGCTGGAGGAAAGCGTAAACGCTCTGGGTGTCGAAATCATACTGGTGCTTGGTCGGCTCGTGCGGCTTGGGCTCGATCAGGATCGTTCCGGTAAAGCCGATCTTGTGCTTGTGATCGACCACCAGATTGAGGAAGCGCCCGAAATTGTCCTGCTCCTTGCCGATCTGAGTGTTGAGGATGGTGTCATAGCCCTCGCGCCCACCCCACAGCACATAGTTCGCCCCGCCCAACCGATGCGTTGCCTCAAGGGCATCGCGCACCTGGCTGGCACCCCAGGCGAATACTTCGGGGTCAGGATTTGTCGCTGCGCCCGCCATATAGCGCTTGTGCCCGAACAGATTGGCCGTGCCCCACAGCAGCTTGCGCCCGTGTTGTGCCTGCAATTGTTCGAGATGATCGACCGCCTCGGCGAAACTGGCCCGGAACTCGCCGATAGTGTGCGCATCGGCCATCACGTCGACATCGTGGAAGCAGTAGAACGGCACATCGAGTTTCTCGACAAAGGCCAGCGCCGCCTCGCGCCGGGCTTTGGCAGCTGCGACATTATTCGGACCTGACTGCCACGGACGATCAAAAGTCCCGCCGCCGAACACGTCGCTGCCCGGCCAGCAGAAGGTATGCCACATGCACACCGCAAAGCGCAGGTGGTCCTCCATCCGCTTGCCCAGCACCACGCGGTCCTTGTCATACCAGCGATAGGCCAGATCGTTGGCGCTGTCCGGCCCCTCATAGCGCACGGTGTCGAATTGCGAAAAATAGGCGGCGGACATAGGTTTACTCCTGCAAGGTAGAAAGCGCGCGATAGGCGGCGCGGAAGGCGTTTAGTTTGGGGGCGAGGCGTTCGGCAATTTTTGGATCGGGCGTGATCACGGCCTTGATCGGCGGGCGGATGCACACCTGCACGGGGTCTTCCCCGGTCAGGGCAATCCGCGCCAGCCGGGCCGCACCCAGCGCCGGGCCGACTTCGCCGCCTTCAAGATAGTCCAGTTCCACCTCCAGCACGCTGGCAAGGATGCGGCCCCAATGCAGCGACCGCGCGCCGCCTCCGATCACTGATAATCGCTCGATCACCGATCCCGCCGCGCGCAAGGCCGCAATGCCGTCGACATGGGCAAAGGCCACGCCTTCAAGCACAGCGCTCGCCAGACGGGCAGGCGTGGTGTCGCCATCGCAAGCCAGGAAGGCGGCGCGAATATGCGGATCGTTGTGCGGGGTGCGCTCGCCCGAAAGGTAGGGCAGGAACAGTTCCGGCGCGGCCCCCGGCGCTGCGCTTTCGGCCAGCGCGAAGAAGTCAGCCGGCCCCGCCAGCCCCAATTGCCGCGCGCCCCAGTCGACACAGCTCGCGGCAGACAGATGCACCGCCATTTGGTGCCACATGCCCGGCAGGCAGTGGCAGAAGGCGTGGACTGCGCTGTCCGGGTTGGGGCGGAACTGCTGGTTGGCGACAAAGATCACGCCCGAAGTTCCAAGCGACATCAAGGCGTCGCCTTCGCCAATCATGCCCACGCCAACAGCGCCAGCAGCATTGTCGCCGCCGCCTGCTGCGACCGGCACACGGCGCATGCCCCAGCCAGCGGCGATGTCGGCGCGCAAGGTGCCGGTGGCAGCCGTGCCCTCAAACAATTGCGGCATACGGCTGCGCGTAAGGCCGGTGGCGCTGAGCATTTCGTCTGACCAGTCACGCACCGCCGGATCGAGCCACAGCGTCCCGGCACTGTCAGACATGTCGCTGGCCTTGTCGCCGGTCATGACCAGTCGGATATAGTCCTTGGGCAGCAGCACGGTGCGCGTGGCGGCGAAAATCTGGGGTTCGTGCCGGGCGAGCCACACCAGCTTGGGTGCGGTGAAACCGGGCATGGCGATATTGCCGGTGATCGCGCGACTGGCGGGCACGCGGGCCTCCAGTTCGGCGCATTCGGCGTGGGCACGGCCATCGTTCCACAGGATCGCAGGGCGCAGCACCTTGTCGCGCGCATCGAGCACCACCGCGCCGTGCATCTGCCCGGTCAGTCCGATGGCCAGCACTTGTGCGCGCAGCAGTGGATCGAGCGCGAGGACGGCTTGCTGACAGGCATGCCACCAGTCTGCCGGATCCTGCTCAGACCACAGCGGTTGCGGGCGCGACAGGCCCAGTGGCGCATCGGCCAGTGCAACCAGCACGCCCTGCTCATCAAGCAACACGGCCTTGACGCCCGATGTGCCGATGTCGATCCCCAGGAACACCCGGCGCAAACTCCCACTAATCAGGCTCCTGCCTCTAATGTGACCGCGAGCATCTGACTACTCCCCCAAGAGCTGAAAGTGTGACTAGCTGTCCAGCATCAGTTCGCGCAGTTTGAGCAGGGCCTGTGCTTTCAGCTGATGCACGCGCGGCACGCTGACTTCCAGCACGGCAGCAATCTCGGTCAGGTTCAGTTCCTCGACGAAATAGAGCTGCAGCACCAGTTGCAGGCGCTCGGGCAGTTCGACCATGGCGATGCCCAGCCGGTCGCTGTCCTGCAGCTGGCTCAGCAC
>CAMDSM010000194.1 GCA_945906905.1 Altererythrobacter xiamenensis
GTTCTTGGCAACCATTGGTAATTCCTTCCCTCGTTAAAACTCGCCACTAGCTGGCGTATCACTCGTCGTCCTCGTCCTCGTCCTCCAGGTCATAGTCGCCGCCTTCGGCCCGGGCATAAGTCCCGGTCAGCAGCGCCATGGAGGTAACATGGCCACGGATGGCCTCCACCAGTTCCTCGCGGCTGGCCCCCGGCATCAGGACGAGCGGCAGGTCAAGCGCGAACAGCTGGAATACGTAATCATGCGGGGCCGCGCCAGTGGGCGGATCGGGCAGCAGCCATTCGGAATTGCCGAAAGCGTTCTTGCCCACGCGCGGCGGTGCTTCGCCTTCGAGCAGCTTGCCCTTCTGGCCGGGCATTCCCCACACCGCCCAGTGGCAGAAGGGTTTGTCACCCGGAGCATGGGGATCCTCGACGATCAGCACCACCTCATGGCTGCCCGATGGCGGCGCGGTCCATTCCAGCGGCGGGGCGACCGAATCTTCCTCGTCGGCGGTAAAGCTGGGATCGAGCGCCTCGCCATCGGCGAAAGCAGCGCTGGTGAGGCGCAAGCCGCCCTTGCCCAGCATGCCCTCTGTCACCAGGCCATCGGCGGCCAGACGTGCGGCCACCAGCCGACCATGTCCGGCACCCGGCTGGTGCAAGGCTGCGGCTAGCCAGTGGGGCAAGCGATCGGACATTCTTCCTCCGGCATGGGCTTGGGCACGGGAGCCCGCAACAGCAATTCGGCCCCCTGTCCAGAGGGCCACAGAGGGGCGATGTGCCCGGTGATCTGCCCCTTGGCAAGGGCAGCGGGGTGCAGATTTGTCAATGTTTGGGGATTGTGCGCCATTTTCAGCCTTCTGAGGGGCCATATCCGTGTTGCCACGCCCCTTGCCACGCCCTCAGCACAGCGATAGCCTGCAATATCGACCTCCCCCAATGCGGAGGCATCGGGAACAGGATCGACCCATGAAAACCTCCCGCATCGCCCTCACCGTTGCTTGTGCAGCGATGGTCGCATCGTGCGGCGGCGCTGCACCAACTGGCGGCGGCGGCCCGACCCCCTCACCCACGCCTGCGCCAACATCGGCCACTTGCTCGCTATCGGCGCGGCAGGATTGGACATTGGCGCAGTTGACCGAATGGTATCTGTTCCCCGAACTCATGGCTTCGGGGGTCAACAAGGCGGCCTACACCAATCTGCAGGACTATATCGATGCCGTGGTGGCCCCGGCGCGAGCGGCAGCGCGCGATCGCTATTTCACCTACATCACCTCGATTGCCGAGGAGAACGCCTTCTTTGAATCGGGCGAAACGGCGGGCTTCGGCTTCCGGCTGGGCTATGACACGGGCGCGCGCCGGGTGTTCGTGATCGAGGCGTTCGAGGGCACGGCGGCGCTGGGCCAGAACATCGACCGTGGTTCCGAACTGGTGGCTATCGGCACCAGCGAGGCCAGCCTGCAAACGGTCAATTCGCTGATGGCGGCGGGTGGCCCGTCCAGCGTGATCCAGGCACTGGGGCCAGATACGCCGGGCACCACCCGTGTGTTCCGCGTGCGCGACATCAGCGGGGCCGAGCGGATCGTGACCATGGCCAAGGCCGATTACACGCTCGATCCAGTGTCCAACCGCTATGGCTTTTCGATCATCACCGATGGCGCGCGGCAAGTGGGTTATCTCAATCTGCGGACATTCATCGACACCGCCGATCCCGATCTGCGCGCCTCCTATCTGGCGCTGCGCGACGCGGGCGTGACCGAGCTGGTGATCGATCTGCGCTATAACGGCGGCGGGCTGATCTCCATCGCTGAACTGATGGGCGATCTGATGGGCCGCAACACCGATGGCCAAGTGTTCGATTACATCACTTTCAGGGCTTCCAAGGCGTCGGAGAATTCGAGCTATAACTTCAACGCCCAGCCGCAATCGATCGCGCCCACCCGCATCGCCTTCATCACCACCGGCGGCACTGCTTCGGCCAGCGAGATGATCATCAATTCGATGCAGCCCTATCTGCCCAATACCGCCATGGCGCTGATCGGTGACAACACCTTTGGCAAGCCCGTAGGCCAGATCGCGCTCGACCGGGCAGCCTGTGATGACAGGCTGCGGGTGATCGCGCTCAGGGTGGAGAACGCCAACCACAATGGTGACTATTACACCGGCCTTGCCAGCACCGTGCCCAACACCTGCCGGGCGCAGGATGATATCCAGTTCCAGCTGGGTGACCGGCGTGAGAATATGCTCTCGGTGGCGCTCGACTTCGTGGCCGGCCGAGCCTGCACCCCGTTTGGCGTGGGCGCTGCCAGTGTGGGTCGCGGGATGCTGCAGCCACAACGCCCAAGCGCGGCGCAGCAGAACCTGCCGGGGAGTTTTTGAGGCCGGGCATGGCGCTCCTCACCCTCACCGGCTTTCGCGCCTTCCCCGGCGTGGCGGATAATCCCACGCAGGCGCTGGTCGAGCATTTCGCTGCCCACCCTCATGCCTTGCCAGCGGACACACGGCTGGCGCTGCTCGATGTCGATTACTGTGCGGTTGGCCCCATGCTGGATGGGCTGCTGGCCGATCCACCTGCCGCGCTCATCCTCACCGGCTTTTCCGCCGCTGCCACTGCGATCACCTTGGAGGCGCAGGCGAGCGGACTATGCGCGGCAGACAAGCCCGATATCTGCGGCTTTGTCGCCGCCGCGCTGGATCACCCACCGCTGTGCACTGCCCTCGACCTTGCCCACTTGCACGCCGTGGTCGAGCGCGAGGCCCCTTGCACCATCAGCCACGATGCCGGACAATATCTGTGCAATTACGCCTATGCCCGCGCGTTGGAGCAGGTGGCGCGGCGCGGTCTGCCGACGCAGGTTCTGTTCGTCCATGTCCCGGCGATTGCGGGCACACCGCTAGCAGAGACTTCCGCTGCCAGCCTGGCGCTGGAGGTTATGGCGGCGGCGCTGGCGCGGATCGCGGCTGAACTGGCCTATTCCCCGCCGCTATAGCCCTGCTTATCGCTCCAGCCGCAGCCTGCAAGCTGCTGCTCGCCCAGCGTGACGGTGACGGCGAAAGGATAGGTCCGATCGCTCATCCCGTCGCTGCACGGGGCGGAGGCCGGGACGGGGGTGACCATCAGGTCGATCGCCTGCCCGTCCAGCTCGCCGCTAAAGCTGACCCCCCCGCGCCCGGCAAAGCGGGTGACCGTCACGCGCTGGCCCCCAGGATCATTGGCGATATTCTCGGGCGTCATCCAGGTTAGCTGGCCTCCCGCTATGTCCCCGCCCCAGAACGGTTCGGTGCCGGTGAAGTGGATTTCCTCATCCGCCGCGATGGCTGAAAACGGCTGATCGTCCGTAGCATCGCCCGGCAGGGCGGCATCGGGCTGCTGTGTGCAGCCTGCCAGCAGTGCCAGCGTCAGAACCGACCTTGTCAATCGCGCCATCGCATTTCTCCGTTCTACTCACGCCCCACTCAAGCCATAGCATTACGCCGCGCACGTCCCTATCGTGCCAGCCACTTGAGCAACAGCGAGGAGTTGCAGCAATGGCCCAGCCGATCAGGCGCATCGTTACCGGGCATGACGCGGCGGGCAAGTCGATCATCCTGTCAGACGATCACCCGGTTCAGAACCACCCGATGAGCGGGGCGGACGTGGGCGCGGATTTTGTCGAGATCTGGCATGAGGGAGCGGCCGTTCCCACGCTCACTGCCACGCCTGCGGCTGAACCCAACGCGCGGCCTTTCACCATCATGCCGCCATCGGGCCATCTGATCCGCACGATCGAACTCTATCCACCCAGCGCTGGCGGAAAGCGCACGGTGATGCACCGCACCCGCACGGTCGACTATGCCATGGTCATCGAGGGCGAGGCGGTGCTGCATCTGACCGATAGCGAGGTGGTACTGGGCGTGGGCGATGTGGTGGTGCAGCGCGGCACCGATCACGCCTGGGAAAACCGCAGCGATGCCGTCACCCGCATGGTCTTCTTCCATATCGACGCGCGGTTTGATCCTGGCCTGCTGGCCACATTGCCGCAGCCGCTTGAGCTGATGGAATAGGCGGCGACATGTTCATCCAACTGGCCGTTGCCACAATGATGGTGCTGCTAACCGTGGCCATCCACGCGATGGGCCTGTTGGGCCTGAGCCGCCTGCTGCGGCGGGAATCGCAGGAGGAGCGCAAGGAGCATATCTCGCCCCTGTCACTGCGCGGCCTGCTGTCCACGCTGGGGCTGGTGCTGGGCCTGTTCACCCTGCACGGATTGGAGATCTGGCTTTACGGGCTGCTGTTCCTGGCGCTGGGCGCGCTGCCCGATCTGGAGACTTCGGTCTATTTCTCCACCATCACCTATGGCACCTTGGGCTATGACGATCACGGGATCGCGCATAGCTGGCGGCTGGTGGCCGCGATCGAAGGGATCAATGGCGTGCTGCTGCTGGGCTGGACAACCGCCTTCTTCGTCAGCCTGGTAGTGCGGCTGCGCTGGAACTGAGCGGCGAAGTGGTAGCGGTGGTAGGCGCGGCCGCTCTAACCAGTGGTTTGCCAGGCGCTGGCAACCGGCATCTCGGCCGCCATCTGCATGTGCAGCTGTTCCTGGATCGCTTCTTCGGCCCGCCGGGCGAGGCGTTCGGCATCGGCGCGGGCGCGGTCTTCTTCGATCTTCAGCGCCTTGTCAGCCATGGTTCGCCAGGTGGCAGCAGAGCGCAGCGCCCGCTCCTTCACATTGGACAGCGTGGCCTTGTCCGCCTCAGCCGCAGCCTCGCGAGCGCGGGTGTCGAGGAAGGTGAAGGACTGGTTCATCGCGACTACTCCGAAGGGCGGGGGGTCCGCGGGTAAAATGCCGGGCGCAGCATCAGCCACGCCCGGCGTTTTTGAGTGTTAGTCAGCAGCCGACAGGTTGACGGCGCTTTCCTTGCCATTGCGGCCGGATTCAACTTCATAGTTGAGGCGCTGATCCTTATCGAGCGAGGCCCAGCCAGCTGCCTGCACGGCAGTGATGTGGACGAAGCTGTCAGCCGAGCCATCGTCAGGCTGAATGAAGCCATAGCCCTTGTCGGAGTTGAAGA
>CAMDSM010000195.1 GCA_945906905.1 Altererythrobacter xiamenensis
GGGCGGATCGGCGAAGATCAGATCGACGCAATTGTCGGGCAGACCGCGCATCGCTTCCACGCAGTCACCATCGAGGATCTGGCCCAGTGGCAGATCCTCTTTGCGCACCAATGGCGCAGTTTTGGCCCTTGCAGCAGGTGCCGCGCGCAGCTTCATCATTTCACCCATCGACAGATCATCCCCATAGTTATCCACAGGGTGAGTCAGCCGAGTCCGCAGGTCAAGCGGCAAATGTTGGCGGGCCTTTGGCGGGCGGCCCAGCTTGAGGCGGAACGAAAAGAGTCCGGCACAAGATGTTGAGTCTCTTGGGGGAATGAAGACTCGATATACAGCGGTGTGGCCGGATGGACTCTGCCGGACTTATTTTCGCTCCGCTGCCGCAACGGGCGCAAAACTGCGGCGGTGGAGCGGGGTTGGGCCGTGTAATCGCAGCGCCGCCATGTGCTCCTTGCTGCCATAGCCCTTGTTGCGTTCCCAGCCGTAATGCGGGTGCCGGGCGGCGGCGGCCACCATCAGCCGATCGCGATATTCCTTGGCCAGAATGCTCGCCGCGCCGATGCTCGCTTCGATCCCGTCACCACCTACGATAGCGCGGGCGGGCCAGCGCCAGCCCTCCACCCGGCCGTGCGGGGTGAGGTTGCCGTCGATCAAGGCCTCGGCCACTTCGGCGTCCACAACGGCACACAGACGCACCATAGCGCGCGTCATCGCCAGCATGGTGGCGGCAAAGATGTTGATCCGGTCAATCTCGGCCGGGTCCACCACTCCGATCCCGAAGGCGCAGCGCGCACGGATTTCAATCTCCAACCGCGCCCGCACCTTGGCCGAAAGCACCTTGGAATCGCCCACGCCCTCCACGCCCGGCTTGCATAGAATGACCGCTGCCGCCACAACTGGCCCAGCCAATGGCCCGCGCCCCGCCTCGTCCACACCGGCGATCAGCGCGGACGGCCCGAGCAAGGCCACAAAATCAAACGAGGGAGTTCCTGAGAGCATGTCGCGCAAATTCCTGAGCCTCACCCTATTCCCCGCCGCCGTGCTGGCCGCAAGCTGCGCCGTAGCAGCCGTAGGGGATAATGCCGAAGGACAGGTTGATCTGGAAGCCGGATCGCCGTTCGTGGCCACCAGTTTTGGCACCTTTGCCGAGCCGTGGGCACTGGCGTTCGAGCCGGGCACGGGCGTGATCTTCCTCACCGAAAAGGCCGGCACCGCCAGATTCGTCGATCCCGCAACGCGCCGGTTAGGCACCGTCACCGGGATGCCGCAAGTTGCTTATGGTGGCCAAGGCGGGCTCGGTGATTTCGCTTTTGCACCCGATTACGAGACCAGCCGCACGGTCTATCTGTCATGGGCCCAGGCCGCCGATGGCGACGCGCGGCGCGCTGTGGTCGGGCGCGGGCAACTGGTGTGCGAGGAAGCAGATGCCTGCGAAGTGGTCGGCCTGACTGAGATATGGCGGCAGGAGCCTGCCATCGACAGCCCCGGCCATTTCAGCCACAAGATCACCTTCTCGCCCGATGGGCAACACCTGTTCATCGCCAGTGGAGAGAGAATGCAGGGCGATCCGGCGCAGGATCTAGGCACCAATCTGGGCAAGATCGTGCGCCTCAACCTTGATGGCACACCGGCGGCGGGCAATCCCTTTACCGATCAGGCCAGCCCGACCAACCAGATCTGGTCCTATGGCCACCGCAATATCTACGGCCTGCACTTCGACGCTTCCGGCCAACTGTGGGATCTGGAACACGGCCCGCGCGGCGGGGATGAGCTCAACGTGGTGGCTGCGGGCAGCAATTATGGTTGGCCGGTGCGATCAAACGGCAATGATTATGACGGCGATGACATCCCCGATCACACCGCCGATGATGGCTTTACCAAGCCTGCGATCAGCTGGAACCCGGTGATCGCGCCGGGTGATTTCGTGTTCTATCACGGGGCCTTGTTTGCCGATTGGCAGGGCCAGGCGCTGATCGCCAACCTTGGCAGCCAGACGATCGTGCGCGTCGTCACCGATGCTGAGGCCGGCACCGCCACCGAGGCGGCACGCTATCGTATGCCCCGCCGCCTGCGCGATATTGCCGAGGCGGCGGACGGCTCGCTGTGGGTGGTCGAGGACGGCGGCAATGGCCGCCTGCTGCACTTGACGCCGCGCCACTAGGCAACAGTATCGCCTGAAACAATTGCATGGGGGCACCACCCTCTCTATCGGCGCGCCTCCATGACACAGCTTGCCCCCGCCCTGATTCCCCTTGAAGGGGTCGACCCCGAACTGGTCGAGCAATTGCTCGACCGCGCCTTCGGGCCGAGGCGGCTGGAGCGCACGGCATATGAAGTACGCGGGCCTGCGCAGTGCCTGCCCGCGCTCAGCTTTGCGATGGTTGATGCGGATGATCTGCTAGTCGCCACTATTCAGGCATGGCCCGTGGCGCTGACCGATGCTGAAGGCCGCAAGCACCCGCTGATCATGGTCGGGCCAGTGGCGGTGCTGCCCGAGCATCAAGGCGAAGGTTTCGGCACCGCGCTGATGCTGGCCCAAGCGGCCAAACTCGATCCCGCCGCCCCGTTGCCGCAAGTGATGATCGGCGACGAACCCTATTATGGCCGCTTCGGTTTTACCGCCGATCATACGCAGGGCTGGACCCTGCCCGGCCCGTGGGAGCCATCGCGCCTGCTGTTGCGCTGCGCAAATCCCGCGATTCTCCCGCGCGAAGGCACGTTGGGGCCTTGGAAGTCCTGATACTTCCTGCCATTTGACGGGTTATGTCCCGCAGGCCCTTCCGATCATGAGCGAACTGTTCGACCGCCTGGCGGACCATTATGAGCGCGGCCATGCGCGCGAACTGGATCATCAGATCAGCTTTGCCGGGAATGTTCCCGAAGCGGTCACCAAGGCCGCGGTGCTGATCGCCATCACCAACCGCGCCGAGCCGGGCGTGTTGCTGACCCATCGCCGGGCGGACATGCGCAAACATGCCGGCCAAGTCGCCTTCCCTGGCGGCAAGCTCGATCCCGGCGAAGATGCGGTGCAGGCCGCACTGCGCGAAGCACACGAGGAGCTGGGGATCGATCCGGCCGATGTGCGGGTGATCGGGCAAAGCGACAGTCTGCTGACCGGCAGCGGCTATGACCTGACTCCGGTGCTGGCCGTGGTCCCGCCCGATCTTCCGCTGGTGCCTAATCCCCACGAGGTTTCCGCATGGTTCGAGGCACCGCTGGCGCATGTGCTCGATCCGGCCAATCACGTGGCCAAGGAAACCCATTTCGGCGGGGTCTTGCGGCCTTATATAGAGATCATGTGGGACGAACACCGGATCTGGGGCATAACCGCGGCGATCATCGTCAACCTGTCGCGGCGGCTGGAATGGCTGGAGCGCGCGCGATGACATTGCTCCCCGCAACCATTTCCGGCGCCGACTGGACCAGCCGGGATGATCTGGCGCAACTGGTGGCAGCACTAGGCCATCGCACGATCCGCTGGGTTGGCGGGGCGGTGCGCGATACGCTGCTGGGCCAAAGCGTGGCCGATATTGACGCCGCCACCACCCATCGTCCCGACGTTGTGATCGCGCTGTGCAAGGCGGCGGGCATTCGCACCGTTCCTACCGGCATCGCCCACGGCACCGTTACCGCGCTGCTGGCGGGCGGCACGGTGGAAGTGACGACCTTGCGCCACGATGTCGCCACCGATGGCCGCCGCGCCACCGTCGCTTTCGCCGACGATTGGCGCGAAGACGCCGCGCGGCGCGATTTCACCATCAATGCGCTCTATGCCGATCCGGCCACTCTTGAGGTATTCGACTACTTCGGCGGAGTGGCCGATCTGGCGACACGGCGAGTGCGCTTCATTGGCGATGCCCGCCAGCGGATTGCCGAGGACCACCTGCGGATCCTGCGCTATTTCCGCTTTCAGGCGCGCTTTGGTGGGCTGGTCGATGGGGATGCGCAGGCGGCGTGCCGTGACCTCGCCCACACGCTCAAAGGCCTCAGCCGTGAACGCGTGGCGATGGAGTTGCTGGCGATCCTGGCCCTACCCGATCCGTCTGGTGCGGTTGCCAGCATGGCTGATCTGGGCGTGCTGGCGGTGGTTCTGCCCGAGGCGGGCGAGGATGAACGGGCTATGCTGCCAGCCTTGCTCAGCGCCGAACAGCGCGAGGGCGTTTCGCCCGACCCCTTTCGCCGCTTCGCCGCCATGCTGCCCGCGGATCCCAAACGCGCCGATGCAACCGCCGCCCGTTTTCGCCTGTCGACCGCCCAACGCAAGCGGCTTGGCCTGGCAGCCGGGCGCAGAACGATGCTCCCCGGATCGAGCGAGGATTGCTCGGCCCGCGCCCTCGCCTATCGCTTCGGCTTCGAAGGCGCCTGTGATCTTCTGCTGCTGAGCGGCCAGTCCATCGCCCCCCTGATCGGCTGGGCCATCCCCCGGCTCCCCCTGAAAGGCGGTGAGATCGTGGCGCGCGGCGTGAGCGCTGGGCCGGAAGTCGCGCGTATTTTGCGCGCAGTAGAGCGCCGCTGGATCGCCGAGGGCTTTCCGTCCCGGTCGCGGGTGGAGGAAGTGCTGGGCGAGGAATTGCCCCTAACGTAATTTTCTTGCTTGTTAACGAAACATCCCTATATGAGCCCCCGACCGGCGCGAATTCGTTGCGCTTCCCGGCTGCGAGCGTGAGCCTCCCCAGTTCCAACAGGGTGAGGACCGGCACCGGAAGAGGGCTTCGTCCCTTGGGTCATCTGCCAAAGCAACCCGTGTCACGCTTGGGTCGCCTAAAAGGCGCCCATATTGCGCCCGGAATCTATCCGGTCGCACCTCGTGAATACATGAAAGATATCCATGTCCTTTTTTAGTGAACTCGGCCTTGCCGAGCCTATCCTGCGTGCGCTTGAAGCCAAGGGTTATACCGAACCCACGCCAATCCAGCGCCAGTCCATTCCTGCCCTGCTCGAAGGGCGCGACCTGTTGGGCATTGCCCAGACCGGCACCGGCAAGACCGCCGCTTTCGCG
>CAMDSM010000196.1 GCA_945906905.1 Altererythrobacter xiamenensis
GCTCAAGGCCAATGCCGAAAACTTTGACAAGCAGATCGCGCAACTCAACGCCGCCCGCAGCGAACTGCTCACCCAGTTCAAGGCCACCGGCGGCGAAGTGCTGGCCAAAGCACAGGAGGAGTTTCTGCGCCGGGCCGACGAACGCTTCCGCCAGTCGGAAGAAGCGGGCGAGCAAAAGCTGAAGGCGCTGCTGGGGCCAGTGGGCGAAAAGCTCCAGACCTATGAAAAGCAGGTTTCCGAGCTCGAGGCCAAGCGCGTCGATGCCTTCGGGCAGCTTGCTGGCGTGATTGAGGAGATGCGCAAGGGGCAGGAAGATGTGAAGCGCGAGGCGCAGCGGCTGGGCAATTCGCTCACCCACGGCCCCAAGGCGCGCGGACGCTGGGGCGAGCGGGCATTGCAGAACGTGCTCGAACAATGCGGCCTGTCAGAACACACCGATTTCAACCTCGAACATTCGATGGACACCGACGAGGGACGGCTGCGGCCCGATGCCATCGTGCGCGTTCCCGGGCAGAAGAAGTTGGTGATCGATGCCAAGGTCTCGCTCAACGCCTATCAGGCGGCGTTCGAAACCGATGACGAGGATGTGCGGCGCGACCAGATGAAGGCGCACGCCCGCTCCATGCGCAACCATGTGCAAACGCTGGGTGCCAAAAGCTATCAGAGCCAGTTCGAGGAAGCGCCCGACTATGTGGTGATGTTCGTGCCGGGCGAGCACTTTGTGGCCGCCGCGCTCGAGGCTGACCCTGAGCTGTGGGACTTCGCCTTCAAGAACGGCGTGCTGCTGGCCACCCCGACCAACCTCGTCGCCATCGCCCGCACCGTGGCGCAAGTGTGGCGGCAGGACAAAATGGCCACCGAAGCCAAGGAAATCGGCCGCATGGGGGCGGAGCTCTATGAACGGCTGCGCAGCGCGTCGGAGCATTTGAAGCGGGTCGGTAGCGGGCTGGAAAGTGCGGTCACCAATTACAACAAGTTCGTCGGCAGCTTTGAACGCAACGTGTTGTCGTCCGGGCGGCGGATGGCCGACAAGGGGCTGGAGATCAGCAAGGAGATTGAGGACGTTCCGCTGATCGAGGGCGCACCAAGATATGGCGCGGGGGATATTTCGGAACCTGAAGCTCTTCCTCCAGTTGATGCGGGAGACGATAAGGAACCCACCTGATGAAACTTGCCCCGCTGTGCCTGCTGCCGCTCGTTGCCCTGATCGCTGCGTGCAGCCAGCCCGCCGATCCGGTCGATGCTGAGCCAAGCGCGACGGAAACGCCGCTGGCGGCAGCGACCCCCTCGGGACCGTTCGCCCCGCGCAACGATTGCGGCAATCTTCCTGGCGCACAGGCGTTTCTCGACAAGATAACCGCCGCCACCGCTGCGCGCGATGTTGATGCGCTGATTGCGTTGGCCGATGTGCATGTGCGGCTGGGTTTTGGTGGCGAGGATGGCGCGGCCAATTTGCGTGAGGCGCTGGAGGAAGCCGATGGCGGCTTGTGGGGCGAGATCGACACACTTTCGGCGATGGGTTGTGCGGTCACGCAAACAGGCGAATTCACCACCATCACCATGCCGTGGTATTTCGCGCAGGACATGGACGGCGATCCGTTCGAGACCATGATCGTTACAAGCGAAAATGTGCCAGTGCATGAGGCGGCTTCGGACAATTCTGCACAACTTGCGACGGTGTCATGGGATGCGGTGCAACTGGTGCCAGAAGAGGGCGCGGGTGGTGTGATCAACTTTGGCGGACCCGACGATAACGGTTGGCGTCATGTGCGCCTGCCCGCCGCCGAGGGAGCCGAGCCGATCGTGGGCTATATGCGTGCGA
The DNA here is from genome assembly GCA_945906905.1 of Altererythrobacter xiamenensis. Lineage (GTDB taxonomy): Bacteria > Pseudomonadota > Alphaproteobacteria > Sphingomonadales > Sphingomonadaceae > Alteraurantiacibacter > Alteraurantiacibacter xiamenensis_A. The sequence continues at coordinate 1,823 of CAMDSM010000196.1, forward strand.
GCACCTTGCGCAGCGTGGTCGATTATCGCCTGCTGGCGCACAATGGCGATGGCCAGTGGAAGATCAGCGCGCTGCTGGCGGGGGATTAGGCTTCGAGCGAAGCCAACACCTCATAGGCCAGGACCGCCGCCGCCACCGCCGCGTTCAGACTGTCCGCGCGGCCTTTCATCGGCATGGTCACACGCAGGTCGCAGGCAGCTTCATATTCAAGCGGAAGCCCGCGCGATTCGTTGCCCACCAGCACGAAGCACGGCGTTTGATAGGGCGCGCCGCGATAGGGCACGGCGTCGCGCAAGCTGGCAGCCACCAATTGCCCCGCTCCACCGCGCAACCATGGCAGAAAATCCTCCCATCGGGCTTGGGCGATCTTTTGCGTGAACACCGCACCCATGGAGGCACGCACGGCCTCCACCGAAAATGGATCGGCGCAATCATCCAGCAGGATCAGCCCGCCAGCGCCCACCGCATCGCCGGTCCGCAGCATGGTGCCAAGGTTGCCGGGGTCGCGCAAAGCCTGCGCCACCAGCCAGATCGGAGCAGATGAACGGTCAAGCCCCGCCATCGAGGTATCGAACTCGGCAAACACCCCGGCCACGCCTTGCGGATTGTCCTTGCCGGTGATCTTGCTGAGAATATCGGGCGATGTCTCGATCACCTCGCCGCCTGCCGCATTCACCGCCGTTTCCAGCGCATTCAGCAGCGGATGGGACTCACGCTGGGTGCTCATCACCAGCACTTGCGGCACGTGCCCACAAGCCAAGGCATCGGTCAGCAAGCGCAGCCCTTCGGCGAGGAATTGCCCCGAGGCCTTGCGGTGCTTTTTCTCGCGCAGGGCCCGCAGGTCTTTGACCGTGGGATTGGAAAAGCCGGTGATCTGGCGGCGCATCTGCGGCTATTTATCCTCGCCGAAACCGTCTTCGATCATGGCCACCAGTTCGCTAAGGCGCGCTTCACAAGCCTCGCCCGTCACGCTGATGCTCACCGTATCGCCCTTGGCCGCGCCCAGCATCATCAGGCCCAGGATTGATCCTCCGCCGGCCTCGTTGGTGTCCTTGGTCACCATAACCTGCACTTGCGGCATCAGCGCCACAGCGCCCACGAATTTGGCACTGGCGCGGGCATGCAACCCGCGCTTGTTGACGATCAACACCTGTTGGCTTGCCTGTTCCAGCGTATCCTCCCCCGATACGTAGTCTGCCTCTTGTTGGGGCTTGCTATGCATCTTGCCCCAGAAATTCAGACGCCAGGGTGATATAATTGCGGCCGGCATCGCGCGCGGCATAGGCGGCGCGGGTCAGGTCCATATCCTTGCGCGCGCCTGCCAGCCGGATCAGCATCGGCAGATTGATCCCGGCGATAACCTCGGTGCGGCCACGTTCGAGCAGCGAGATCGCCAGATTGGACGGGGTGCCGCCGAACAGATCGGTGAGAATAATCGCGCCCGACCCCGAATCGACCGCGGCAATGGCGGCGGCGATTTCATCGCGCTTGAGTTCCATATCGTCACTGGGGCCAATGCAGACAGTGGCGACATCGACCTGCGCGCCGACCACATGCTCCATGGCGTGGACAAATTCCTCGGCCAGGCGGCCATGGGTTACCAGAATCATGCCGATCATGGGTGTGTGCGACTCGCGAAAAAGGATTGGTTTTGGAAAATTAGGGGCATCATTGGGCCTGCGAACCTTCGACCAGCTCGGCCGCGCGCGAGGCCAGATTGCGGTGCAGCACAGTGGGCGAAAAGCCCGCCGCGCGCAAGGCCCCGGCCATTGTTTGCGCGGTATAGACCGAACGATGCCGCCCGCCGGTGCAGCCAAAGGCCACGTTGAGGTAGGATTTCCCCTGTGCGGCATAGAGCGGCAGCAGTTCCAGCACCAGTTCGCGCATCCGGGCAAAATTGGGTGCAAACACCGGATTGGCCTCGATAAATTCACCAACTGGGGCATCGAGCCCGGTCAGTTCCTTCAGCCCCGGCTGCCAGTGCGGATTATCGAGAAAACGCATGTCGAACACCAGATCGGCGGCTGGCGGCATGCCGCGCGAATAGCCGAAGCTGGAGACGATCACGGTCATCGCTTGCGGCGCGCTCTGGCCGAATTGCTCGCGGATGCGCTGTTTAAGATCGTTGACGGTGAATTCGGTGGTGTCGATCAGCACATCGGCCCAGCGCCGCAGCGGGCCCAGCAGCTCGCGCTCGGCCTTGATGCCTTGGGGCACGGGCATGTCCTGCGCCAGGAAATGGCGGCGGCGAGTTTCGTCGAAGCGGCGGGCGAGTTCAACTCCGGCGCAATCGAGGAACAGGGTGGTGATCTCCAGATCGGTCCGCTGGCTCAGTTGTTTGACCAGCTCGATGATCTCCACCGGAACAAACCCGCGCGTGCGGCAATCGAACCCGAAGGCCAAAGGATAGGGGTGGCCTTGGGAACCGAGCAGCCGCTCGATCAGCTGGATCGGCAGATTGTCGATCGCTTCCCAGCCCAAGTCCTCCAGCTCACGCAAGGCGGTGGTCTTGCCCGCACCGAGCATTCCGGTGACGAGCAGGATACGTTGTCTTGCCGGGGCGGATTCGCTGGCCATCTCCGGGCACTTGCTCCCGTCGGTGGAAAAAGGGAAGAGGTTAGGCGCGATTGGCCCTTTTCTGCGCATGTTTCCGAACAGCCCATTCGGCGCGTAAATGCAGCACCGGGCTATCGGGAAACAGCGCGATCACGGGCACGTCCACGCCGCACACCTCCTCCTGTGCGGCTTCATCGACAAAGCGCGGCGCGGCGGGATCGAGCCGGATCAGCAGGCCCACCGGCCCTTCGCCCACAGGCATTTCAACGAGGCCCACGTTGCGCACTTCCACAAGCCCGGCGATATTGGGCGGCGGGCTGGCCCACAGGCGCCCCTGAACAGCCTCCAAAGCCACCCCATCATCACCTACAAGCACCGCGCCGCGATCAATCAGCGCCAGTGCAAGGCTCGATTTGCCGCAGCCGGGCGGCCCCTCGATCAGCACCGCGCAGCCATTGATCAGCACGCAGCTTGCCTGCCGGAAGGTGACGGTCATGCCGCCGGCAGGTCCAGCACCAGCCGCGCGCCGGTTTGCCCGTCGGCCCGGTCAGTCACCAGCAGCGAGCCGTTGTGCGCTTCGGCAATAGTGCGGGCGATGGCCAGTCCCAG
>CAMDSM010000197.1 GCA_945906905.1 Altererythrobacter xiamenensis
AGGACCAGAACGCGATCGAGCTGTTGCAGGCCAGCTATGGCTATTATTTTGACAAGGGCCTGTGGCCCGAGGTGGCGCAATTGTTCAGCCGCAATGGTCGGTTCGAATATGGCATGCGCGGCGTATATATTGGGCGGCCGCGGATCGAACAGGCGCTGCTGCTGTTCGGGCCGGAGCGGTTGGCGCCGGGCCATCTCAACAACCACATGCAATTGCAGGCGGTGATCCGCGTGGCCGATGATGGGCAGAGCGCAACCGCGCGCTGGCAGGGGATGATCATGCTGTCGCAGCCGGGGGCCAACGGGGTGTGGGGCGTGGGGGTTTACGAGAACGACTATGTGAAAGAGGGCGGCGTGTGGAAGATCGCCAACCTGCATTTCTACGTCACCGGCATGACCGATTACGATCTGGGTTGGACCCGCTCGGCCATTCCGGTGGACGGCGAAAGCGCGCTGTTCCCGCCCGATGAGCCGCCCAGCGAACGCTATCGTTCGTTCCCCTCGAACTACATTCCGCCGTTCAGTTTCCCGCATCCAGTGACCGGCGAGCCGATCGAGGTGGTGCAGCCGCGTGACGACATTTCGGGGAGGGAATGATGCTGAAACTCCTGGTTTGCGCCGCCGCCCTGCTGGCTATATCCGCCGCCGCCGCCGCGCAGGATGCCAATGTCGATGAAGGCATAGACACCCTGCTCGACCAGCTCGACAGCCGTATCACCCGGCTGGAGGATATGAACGATATCGAGCGGGTCCAGCGCACCTATGGCTATTTCGTCGACAAGGGGCAGTGGACGTTGCTGAGCCAATTGTTCACCGAGGATGCGACGTTGGAAATCGGCGGCAAGGGCATCTTCGTCGGGCAAGATCGCGTGCTCGAATATATGCAGACCGCGTTCGGGCCGGATGGTGCCAATGTGGGGATGATCACCAATCACATGCAGTTCCAGCCGGTGGTCAATGTCTCGCCCGATGGCCAGATCGGCTGGCTGCGCGCGCGGGCTTTCGTGATGGCCAGCACGGGCTGGGGCCTGCCGCTGTATGAGGACGAATTCGAAAAGGGCGAGGACGGCGTGTGGCGTATCAGCCGCCTGACCGGGCCGTTCACCATGTATACCAGCTGGCAGGGCTGGGGCGAAAACGCGCTCAACAACACCTGGCCCGACAAGTTCCCGCCCGCGCCGGACCTTCCGCCGAGCACGGTCTATCTCACGTATCCGGCCTATTACATCGCCCCGTTCCACTATCCCAACCCGGTCACGGGTGAGGTATTCGCGCCCGATGTGGGCACGGTGGGCGCCTATCACCGTCCGCCCGGCACGGCAGAGCAGGAAGCGGCGTTGGGTGTGGGCAGGCAGGCGGATGGGACGCAGCCGATTGCGCTGCCTCCCAGAGATTCGCCGCCAACAGACCAGGACGAATGATGACCAGCAGCCTCAAGATCGCGCTGCTGGCAGCGATTGCGCTGGCCCTGGCAAGCTGTGCAACCGTGCCGCCCACCGCCAACCCCGATCCGCTCGCCAGCCCCGCCGCCGCCGATTGGCCGAGCGACGGGCGTGATTATACCGCGCAACGCTTCAGCCCGCTGACGCAGGTGGATGCCGCCAATGTCGGCCAGTTGGGACTGGCGTGGTTCGCAGATTTGGATACCTATCGCGGGGTGGAGGCGACGCCGATCTATTCCGATGGTGTGCTCTACAACACGCTCGCCTGGAATATCACCACGGCCTATGACGCGCGCACCGGCGCAGTATTGTGGACCTATGATCCGCAAACCCCGCGCGAATTCGGGCGGCTGGCCTGCTGCGAGCCAGTTTCGCGCGGCCTCGCCATGCACGGCAACCGCATTATCATCGCCACGCTGGATGGCCGCCTGATCGCGCTCGACAAGCACACAGGCCAGCCACTCTGGTCCACCCGCACCTTTGAGCCTGATTCAGGCTATGCCTATTCGATCACCGGCGCACCGCGGGTGTTTGGTGACTTGGTGGTGGTCGGCCAATCGGGCGGCGATCTGGGTGTGCGCGGGTTCGTTTCGGCCTATGATGTGGCGACGGGCGAACAGCGCTGGAAATTCTTCCTCACTCCCAATCCGCAAGATGCGCTGGATGGCGAGGCGTCTGATGGCGTGATGGCCATGATGCGCGAGACATGGTCGGATGAAGGCGGGTGGCGGCAGCTGGGCGGCGGGGCCAATCCGTGGGATTCGATCGCCTACGATCCCGCGCTGAACCTGGTCTATGTCGGCACGGGCAACGCCGTACCCCATGCGCGCTTTTACCGCTCGAACGATCAGGGTGACAACCTGTTCGTCTGCTCGATTGTGGCGCTGGATGGCGCCACGGGCGAATATCGCTGGCACTATCAGATGAACCCGGGCGAGGAGTGGGATTGGACCTGCACCGCCAGCATGGTCAGCGCCGATCTTCAGATTGATGGCCGCACCCGCCATGTGCTGATGCAGGCCCCCAAGAACGGCTTCTTCTATGTTCTCGACCGGGCGACTGGCGAATTCATCAGCGCTGGCGCGCATGTGTTCCAGAACTGGAACGAGGGGTTTGAGGCCGATGGCCGCCCGATCACCAGCGCTGCCGTGCGTTATGGCGAGGATCTGCAGCTGGTCGCGCCGGGGCCGGCCGGGGCGCATAACTGGTTCCCCATGGCCTTCAGTCCGCGCACGGGCCTGGCCTATTTCCCGTCCTATCAAAGCGCCTTTGTCTATGCGCTGCAGCCCGGCTGGCAGCCGCAACCCATGCGGTCGAACAGCGGTTGGGGCGGTTTTGGCCCGGCCAATGCGCAGCGCCGGGGTGAGTTGATGGCTGAGGCAAACGCGCTGGATAAAGCGTGGCTGACGGCGTGGGATCCGGTGGCCAACCGTGTAGCCTGGCAGGTGGAACTGCCGCGCCACGGCAATGGCGGGGTGATGGTAACGGCGAGCGATCTTGTGTTCGAAGGCACCACGGGCCAAACTTTCGCCGCTTTCGATGCCCGCAACGGCACGCAGCTATGGGAATACCCCACGCAAAGCGCCCCGGTGGCGGGCGCGATCACCTATGAACTGGAGGACGTGCAATATATCGCCATCAACGCCGGCTGGGGCGGGGGCGCGGCACAGATAGAGCGCGGCGCCGGGATCGAAATGCCGCGTGCGCCCGCCCGGCTGCTGGTGTTCCGACTGGGCGGCACGGCCCAACTGCCGCCGCTGCCACCGCAAGCCTCTGCCCCACCCGAACCGCCTGCCTTGCGTGCCAGCGAGGCGGTGGTCCAGCGCGGCCAATTGCTGTTCTCGCAGACCTGCGCGGTGTGCCACGGCCAAGACGCGATCGGCGGGGTCAAAGACCTGCGCCATATGGCGGCTGAGACCCACGCGGCCTTCAACCAGATCGTGCGCGAGGGGCTTTATCTTGAGCGCGGGATGGGCAACTTCTCCGATATCCTCAACGCCGAGGATGCCGACGCAATCCATTCATACTTGATCGCGCGGGCGAATGAGGACTGGGGAAGGTAGGCATACCCGCTTCGTTATTGCGAGGAGGGCCTACCGCCGCACCGGTATCGCCCCATCGCCGACTACCGCAAAGGCCGACCAGTAGAACGGATGCGAGGTTTCCGCGTCGTCCATCAGGGCCAGCTGGCTTTGGCGCAGGGCATCGGCGGTGCCTTGGCCGCTGGTGGCGGCGAAGAAGCCCGAGATCAGCCTGCCGGTGGCGTTGAAATCATCCGGCACAGGCCAGTGGCTGGCCACAATCGTGCGCCCGCCTGCACCCACGAAGGCCCGCACCAGCCCGTCGAGCGCGAAATCGCCGCCGGTGGTGACGCCCGCCTCGCGGCTGGCCGAAAGCCCGCCGACGCTGGCGGTGTTGCAGGCCGACAGGATCACCAGATCGGCATCGAGCCGCAGGTCGAAGATCTCGGCAAATGACAACAACCCGTCCGAATCCCCGTCGCCAAAGCTGGTCAGTAGCGCCGGGCGCGGCGGGCAATCGGCGGCGGGTGCGGTGACCAGGCCATGGGTGGCAAAGTGCAGGATGCGGTATTCATCAAGGTCATCCATCGCCAGCAGGTGGCTATCGGTGAATTCGCCACCAGTGAGGATTGCAACATTGCCGCCGCTTTGCAGCAGGCCGCTGGCGGTACGCAATTCGTCGGCCGCGATCGGGTTGGCCCAGGTCAGCGGTGACCAGCTGCACCGTTCTCCGGCAATTCCGGAACGGGTGCCGCCGCTCGCGACAAGCCCTTCAACCACCGGCAGATTCTGGCCCATCCCGAGATATTCGCCGCGCGCATCCGAGCGGCGCGCCCGCCGCACGTCGCGGAACGATGACGGCGAGACCGCAGTGGTCACCTGCATCGCCCGTCCCAGCCACGCGGTGCCGCGATAGTCATAGGCATCGGCGTCAGGATCGGCGGTGCGCGCGGTATAGCGGGCAACGCTGGCATCATCCATCACCAGCAGATTGACGGGCAGGCGCAGCAGGGCTCCGTCGGGTTCAAACACCAGATGGTTAACCCCACCTAGACTGGCCTCAACCGGGCCGAGCAGCAGTTGAAACAGCCGTCGCGCGGTGGTCAATTCGAACGGGTAGGTGATGGTCTGCCCAGCTTCCTCGATGGCGATTGAATCGCGCAACCTATCGACCATAACGCTGATCTGGTCTGGCGAAGCGGCCAGGTGATAGGCCGTGGCGCTGTTGCTTTGGGCAAAGACGGCATAGGCATCTGTGCCCAGCATGACCAGCTTGAGATAGGCCTCGCCCGGCGCCAGCGTGGCTTGCAGCTCGGCCAGCTCCATCCGGTCGTCGGACACGGCGCGGTATCGCGGATAGGCTGCCAGCTGCTGTTGCACGGCCAATTGGCGCTGGTTCATCAGATCGAGCTGGCTGGAAAGCATAACCAGCTGGGCCGCAGCCCCTTCAACATTGGCCGCCACGCGAGCCTGGCCTTGCGTCACCTGG
>CAMDSM010000198.1 GCA_945906905.1 Altererythrobacter xiamenensis
AGGCGCGTGGCTGGCAGCGATCACCGGCAGCCACACGCCGCCTTCGCCCAGCCGTTCGAGCAATCGGTCCATCCCCGAAGCCAGCACGTTTTCGCAGGCGACGATCACCCCTTCATGCGGGTGCATATCGAGCAATTCGGATATGTCCGAATAGACTTCGGCATGGTGACCCATGCTGAAGGCCAGGCGAGCCTGTTCGGCCCTGAGGCGGCTGTCACCACCGACGATGTGAAGTTTGAGGCGCTGTTCCATGCCGCCATGGCTGCACCCGCCGCCGCCGCCGCGCACGCACAACCCCAACCAGAATCAATCCAAAATACGTGTTCAAACGGGCTGAGGGCGCAGAAATCTACGGACAAGTTCCATCCATTGTGGAGCGGAATTGCGGATTTTCCCGAATGGCGAGACTACCTAATGAGATGAAATATACGTATAATTGCCTAGTCTTGGCCAACGTGCCCTAAATCATCGAGACCCACCAATGCCGATGCCAGCAGCCGCCGGGCATAGAAGCGATGAAATCCGGTGAGTGCCTTGAACAACAGATCGTCGGCACGCTTGCGCTGTGGGAGGACCGCCGAACCGAAGCGCAGGACGGTGCCTGCTGCGGTCGGATCAACCATCAGCCATGATCGCGTCCGGCCCTGATAGTCGCAAAGCATGATCTCGCTGCCGGTGCGCGCCTCCACCGTCCAGGCGGAGAAACGCTGCATCTTGCCCGTCGCCAATTGCGCCACATCGGCACTGTTCGCGGGCATGCCCAGAAAGGCACCTAGCAGCCACCTTTCGGGCCTGAAGGCGCGGCTGTTGTAGAAGGCGCTGATCAACTGCTCGAGGCTCACCACATGCTGCACATGGCATTCGAGGCAGTCGACATAGGCACCCTCGCCGCGATAGCGTTCCAGCAAGGTGCCGGGCGGCAGCGCCCGTTCTGTAATCGGCGCCCGCCCGCTCATTCCGCCTGCTGGTAAAAGCTATAGTCTGGCAGCGAGTGAAAGGCGGCACGCAAAGCGTTGCTCCAGCTGTTGGAGATGGCATCGAAATAGGGATCGTCATGTTCGATCCGCCGTTCGTGAAGCGGCTCAAAATTGTTGCGTTCGAGCACCATCAGATCCAGCGGCAGGCCCACCGAGAGATTGGCCTTCAGCGTGGAATCGAAGCTGACCATCATCAGCTTGATCGCATCTTCAAAGCTCATTTCCCGGTCATAGCCACGGATCAGGATCGGGCGGCCGTATTTGGTTTCGCCGATCTGGAAGAAGGGCGTGTCGAAGCTGGCCTCGATGAAATTGCCTTCCGGGTAGATCATGAACAGGCGCGGCTCCATCCCGGCTATTTGCCCGGCCAGAATGATGCTGGCGGTAAAGCGCCCGGCACTGGCGGCAGAGCCGTTCTCGGCCTGGGTCAGCTGCACCGTCTCACGCAGCAGCTTGCCCACTTCCACCGCGATCTGGAACATGGTGGATAGTTCCATCAGCGAATTCTGCCGCTCGCCGGGGGCCTTTGTGCGTTCCTCCAGCTTGCTGATCACCCCTTGGGTGGTGGCCAGATTGCCCGCCGTCAGCAGGGAGATGACCCGCTGTCCCGGCACCGTCCAGCGGAACATCTTGCGGAACACCGAGATATTGTCGACGCCCGAATTGGTTCGGGTGTCGCTCATCAACACCAGCCCTTTGTCGAGCACCATTCCCACGCAATAGGTCATGCCAAAAACCCCATTTCCCCCAAACACGCACCGCTTTGGGCGCGTTGCTCCTATTGTTCCACCACTTGCTGTTCAATCGCCAGCTCAACATGCAGATCGTGCCGCAAGGAGCCAAAGCTGATCCCCGTAACCGGCGCCGCATCGCGATAATCGCGCCCCGTCGCCACCCGCACATAGCGCGGATCTGGGCTGATCTGGTTTGAAACATCAAAGCCGACCCAGCCCAAGCCCTGCACATAGGCCTCAGCCCAGGCATGGGTGGCGCTTTGATCCACCCGGTCATCCATCATCAGATAGCCGCTGACATAGCGCGCGGGCACATCCAGCATCCGTGCCGCAGCGATAAACACATGGGCATGGTCCTGACACACGCCCAAGCCGTGTCCTAGCGCCTCTTCAGCGGTGGTCTGCACGTCGGTTGTGCCGCTGGCATAATCAACCGTATCGCGCACGGTGGCAGACAGCAGGTGCAGCGCGCCCAGCACATCATCCGCCTTGCGATCTACCGAAGCGACCAGCTGGCGCAGACGCGGGCCGGGCCGCGTCAGCCGGGTGTGGCCGAGGAAAGCCCACAGCGGCATGTGCCCGGCATGATGCCCAATTACGCCCGCATGATCCTCGGTCTGCACCGTGCCCCGGCAGGCGATCACCACCTCATGCGCGCCTTCTTCGACCGAGATCAGGATCACATGGTTGAAGTTCTGGTCATCATAGGCAAGCTCTTCGCGGGCGCCCTGATAGTCCATCGTCCAGTCGAGGATCTTCTGCCCCTGCGTTTCCTTGGGCGTCAGCCGCAGCCGCTGCACCCCGTGGGCAATCGGCTCATCAAAAAGATAGCGGGTGGTGTGGTGGATGGTGAGGCGCATGATCGATCTGGCGCTGCGTCAGGCGACGAAGCGATATTCCTCCGAAATGGCCGACGCGATGGCGGCGTTGTGGCCAATGAAATCAATCAGGAACTCATGCAGCCCGCGTTCGAAAATGTCATCCACGCTTTTTCCCGCAAGCCGCCGATCGCATTCCTGCATCGCCAGATGCGCCCGCCCCTCGCGCCCGTGGAAGCCAGCGAGCGCGGCCAGGTTCTCGCGCATGGCGCTGTGGCAATAGGCAAGCGAGCGTGGGAAACGCTGGTCGAGGATCAGGAACTCGGCAATCGAACGTGCATCCATCCGCCCGGCATTGAGCCAGCTGAACGCCCGCTCGGCCGAAAGCGAGCGCAGCACATTGTCCCACTGGCCCGTATCGAGCGCAGTGCCGACATAGGCCACGCTGGGCAGCAGCAGGTAATATTTCACATCGATAATGCGCGCGGAATTGTCGGCCCGCTCCAAAAATGTGCCAGCGCGAGCGAAGCTGTAGGTTTCATTGCGCAGCATCGAGCCATGGGTGGCCCCTCGCGCCAGAGTCGATTCGCGGCGGATCGCGGCCAGCACCTGATTGAGATTGGTCTGCCGCACGGGCCGGGCGAGCAGGTCACGCAAGCTCATCCAGCCCTCGTTGACCGCTTCCCACACTTCGCGGGTGATGGCCGAACGGCATTCGCGGGCATTGGTGCGGGCGCGCTCGAACATCGACAGCACGCTTTCAGGATTGTTCTTCGAGCGCAGCACGAAATCGCACACAGCCGCGCCCGAGAACCCTTCATTGTGCGTGGTATAGGCCTTCGACTGGCCGAGCGTGACCAGCACCGATCGCCATTCCTGGCTCGCCTCATCGGCCCCACGGGTCAGCGTCATATGATGGCCCGCTGCCAGCAGCCGCGCAGTATTCTCGGCCCGTTCGAGATAGCGATACATCCAGAAGATGCCGCTGGCGACGCGGCCCAGCATCGGCTTGTCGAAAACGAATTCGGGCACGAAATCGGGTTCAATATCTGGCGTGATCTCAGTCATCGAGCACCCAGCTATCCTTGGTCCCGCCGCCCTGGCTGGAATTGACCACCAGCGATCCCTTCTTCATCGCCACCCGTGTCAGCCCGCCGGGCGTGACCTCCACCCCGTCTGGCGAGCACAGCACGAAAGGCCGCAAATCGACATGGCGCGGGGCCAGGCCAGCGCGGGTGAACACCGGACAGGTCGACAGCGCCAGCGTGGGCTGGGCGATATAGTTATCGGGCCGCGCGATCAGTTTGGCGCGAAACTCCTCGATCTCCTTTTTCGAACTGGTCGGCCCGATCAGCATGCCATAGCCGCCCGATCCGTGGACTTCCTTGACCACCAGCTCGGCCAGATTCTCCAGCACATATTTCAGACTGTCGGCCTCGGCGCAGCGCCATGTCTGCACATTGGGCAGGATCGCGCTTTCGCCGGTGTAGAACTTCACGATTTCGGGCATGAACGAGTAGATCGCCTTGTCGTCCGCAACCCCAGTGCCCGGCGCATTGGCAATGGTGATCCGCCCCGCGCGATAGACATCCATGATGCCCGGCACACCCAGCGCGCTATGGGGATTGAAGGTCAAGGGATCGAGGTAATCATCATCGACCCGGCGATAGAGCACATCAATCGGGCGGAACCCGCCAGTGGTGCGCATCTGCACCCGGCCGTCGAATACCCTGAGATCGCTGCCTTCAACCAGTTCCGCGCCCATCTGATCGGCCAGAAAGGCGTGTTCGAAATAGGCCGAGTTATAGATCCCCGGCGTGAGCACCGCGATCGTTGGCTTTGGCCCGGCACCATCGGGCGCGCAGGCGGCCAGGCTGGCGGCGAGGCGGCGCGGATAGTTCGATACCGGGCGCACTTTCACCGCGGTGAACAGCTCCGGGAACATCGCCATCATCGTCTCGCGATTTTCCAGCATATAGGAAACGCCCGAGGGCGTTCGGGCATTGTCCTCCAGCACCATGAAATCATCCGAGCCAGTGCGCACCAGATCAATCCCGACAATATGGGTATAGACCCCGCCCGGCGGCGTAAAGCCGACCATCTGGCTCAGCCACGCCGGATTATCGCGAAACAACCTTTCGGGCAGGCGGCCCGAACGGATGATCTCCTGCCGATGATACAGATCGTGGATAAAGGCGTTGAGCGCGCGCACCCGCTGTTCAATCCCGCGCGACAGCCGCCGCCATTCGTGGCCGGTAACGATACGCGGCACCATATCGAACGGGAGCAGCCGCTCCTCGGCATCATCGCTGCCATAGACGTTGAAGGTAATGCCGGTGCGGCGGAAAAAGCTCTCGGCCTCGGACCCCTTGCGCCGTAGCAG
>CAMDSM010000199.1 GCA_945906905.1 Altererythrobacter xiamenensis
ATGGATTTCCGACAAGGCGCGCTATCAGGTCGATGGCCTCACGCGCCGCCGGTTGGACAAGGTGTGGATCCGCCAGCGCGGCAAGCTGGTTGAGGCTGGTTGGGACGATGCGTTCAAGGCAATCGCCAAGGTCAAGCCGGGCAAGTCGATTGCTGCTGTGGCCGGTGATCTGGTCGATTGCGAGACGATGTTTGCCGCCAAGGCGCTGCTTGCCGCCAGCGGATCGAAGTTGCTGGAAAGCCGCCAGACGGGCATGGACTATGACGTGTCGAACCTGGCCGCGGTCAATTTCAATTCTGGCTTCACCGGGATTGAGACGGCCGACGCTATCCTGATCGTCGGCAGCCATGTCCGCTGGGAAGCGCCGCTGTTGAATGTTCGCCTGCGCAAGGCGGCCAAGCGCGGGGCGCGCGTGTTTATTGTCGGGCCGGTCTGGGAAACGACCTATCCGGCGACATTTATCGGTGAGGATGTTGCCGTGCTGTCCAAGCTGCCCAAGGCGGTGAAGGACGCGCTCAAGCAGGCGACAAGGCCAGCGGTGATTATCGGCGGTGCAGGCTTTGCCAAGGGCGCCCATGCCGCCGTGGTGAAGATTGCGCACGATTTCAAGATGGTGCGGGAGGGCTGGAACGGCTTCAACGCGCTGCATATGGCAGCAGCCCGCATGGGCGCGGTGATGCTGGGGTTTGCGAGCAAGGGCGGCATTGCCGATTTAGCCAAGGCCAAGCCCAAAGTGCTGCTGGCGCTGGGTGCGGACGAGGTGGATTTCACGCGCTTCCCCGATAGCTTGAAGGTCTATGTGGGCCACCACGGCGACAAGGGCGCGCATGCGGCTGACATAGTCCTGCCCGCCGCCGCCTTCACCGAAAAGCCCGGCACTTACGTGAATACCGAGGGCCGCGTGCAGCGGGCTGACAAGGCGGTGTTCGCGCCGGGTGATGCGCGCGAGGATTGGACGGTGCTGCGGGCCTTGGCCGATGCGCTGGGTGTGTCGGTCGGTTTCGACAGCTTCCACGAACTGCGTGGCCTGATGGTGGCGCAAGTTCCAGCCTTGGCCAACGAAGGCGCGGTTGCCGATTATGGCGCGCTGGCGGCCAGCGTGACGGGGCCGGACAAGCCGGAAGGCGTTATTTCTGCCTATCCGATTCTGGACTTCTACCTCACCAACCCGATCGCCCGCGCCAGTGCGGTGATGCAGCGGTGTTCGGACGAACTGCTCCACGGTGATGCATTGGCGGAGGCTGCGGAATGACCGAACTCTTCCAACTTCCCCTGTGGACGCCGTTTGGTCCGTGGGATTGGGGCCTCTCGTTCGAGTGGGCCTGGTTCCTCAGCACTTTCGCTGGCATCCTCCTGATCGCGCTGCCGCTGATGCTGGGCGTGGCGATGATCATCTATGCTGATCGCAAGATCTGGGCGGCGATGGCCCTGCGGCGCGGGCCGAACGTGGTCGGGCCGTTCGGCCTGCTGCAGAGCTTTGCCGATGGCCTGAAGGTGTTCCTGCAGGAAACCATCATCCCCAGCGCCTCCAACAAGGTGCTGTTCCTGATCGCGCCGATCATCGCTTTCACCATCACGCTGATGGCCTGGGCGGTGATCCCGTTCAGTGCCGAGGCGATTCTGGCCGATATCAACGTCGGGCTGCTGTATATCCTCGCGATCAGCAGCTTGGGGGTTTACGGCACGGTGATCGCGGGCTGGGCGTCCAATTCCAAGTATCCGTTCTTCTCGGCCATGCGCGCGAGCGCCCAGATGATCAGCTATGAAGTCTCGATTGGCTTCATTCTGGTGTGCGTGGTGCTGTGGGCAGACAGCTTCAATCTGAAGGAAATCGTCGAGGAGCAGCGCGCCCACGTGTGGCTGCTCAACGGCTTTGTGTTCAACCCGCTGCTGTTCCCGCTGTGGGTGATGTTCCTCATCTCCAGCCTGGCCGAAACCCAACGCGCCCCGTTCGATCTGGCCGAGGCCGAGAGCGAGCTGGTGGCGGGCTATCAGACCGAATACTCCAGCATGGCCTTCGCGCTGTATTGGCTGGGCGAATATGGCAACGTGCTGCTGATGTGCGCGCTGAATGCGGTGCTGTTCTTCGGAGGCTACCTGCCACCGATTGACTGGGCGCCGCTGTATGTGGTGCCGGGGCTGGTGTGGTTGCTGCTCAAGATCCTGTTCTTCTTCTTCGTGTTCAGCTGGGTAAAGGCGACCGTGCCGCGGTATCGCTATGACCAGTTGATGCGCCTGGGATGGAAGGTGTTTCTGCCGCTGAGCCTGTTCTTTGTTTTTGCCGTTTCGGGATATCTGATGGCCACGGGGCATTACACGTCATGACACGCTCGATGACCCTCGCCCACCTCATCAAGAGCTTCACGCTGTGGGAGTTCCTGAAAGCCCATTGGCTGACCTTGAAGTATTTCTTCAAGCCCAAGGCCACGATTAACTATCCGTTCGAGAAGAACCCGCTGTCCCCGCGTTTCCGGGGTGAACACGCGCTGCGCCGCTATGCCAATGGCGAGGAGCGGTGCATTGCCTGCAAGCTGTGCGAGGCGGTGTGTCCGGCGCAAGCGATCACGATTGAGGCAGAACCACGGGATGACGGCAGCCGCCGCACCACCCGCTATGACATCGACATGACCAAGTGCATCTACTGCGGCTTCTGCCAGGAAGCCTGTCCGGTGGATGCAATCGTCGAGGGGCCGAACTTCGAATACGCGACCGAAACGCGCGAGGAACTGCTGTATGACAAGGCAAAACTGCTGGCCAACGGGGACAAGTGGGAGCGGGCCATCGCCGCGAACCTTGAAGCCGATGCGCCGTATCGTTAGGGGCCGCGCGTGATCCATATCCTCGCCTTCTACCTGTTCGCCGTGCTGGTGATCGCTTCGGGCGCGCTGGTCGTGCTGTCGCGCAATCCGGTGCATTCGGTGCTGTGGCTGATCATGGCCTTCTTCAACGCCGCTGGCCTGATGGTGCTGGTGGGGGCGGAGTTCATCGCCATGCTGCTGGTGATCGTTTATGTCGGCGCAGTGGCGGTGTTGTTCCTGTTTGTTGTCATGATGCTCAACATAGATTTTGCCGAATTGCGCGCCGGTTTTGTCAAGAACGCCCCGCTGGGCGCGCTGGTGGCGCTGATCCTGCTGGCCGAGATGGTGCTGGGAATTGGCGCTTACCGCGTGGGCATAATTGAGCTTGGCACGCCCGATGGCACCGCCGCTCCGCTGCTGGGTGAGGGCAATATCGAGAACATCGGCGCGCTGCTTTACAGCCGCTATCTGTTCCTGTTCGAGATGTCGGGCATCATCCTGCTGGTGGCGATGATCGGCGCGATCGTGCTGACCCTGCGGCCAAGCCGCGCGGTCCGGGCGCATCAGGATATCACCCGGCAAAACATGCGCCGACCCGAGGATGCGACCGAATTGAAGCGGCCCGAAGTTGGGAAGGGAGTCGACCTATGATCGGGATCGAACATTACCTGGTGGTCACCTCGATCCTGTTCGTGCTGGGGGTTCTGGGCATTTTCCTCAACCGCAAGAATGTGATCATCATCCTGATGGCGATCGAGCTGATCCTGCTGGCGGTGAACCTCAATCTGGTGGCTTTCAGTGCCTTTCTGGGTGACTTGACCGGACAGATTTTCGCCATGTTCGTGCTCACCGTGGCCGCCGCCGAAGCGGCCATTGGCCTCGCCATCCTCGTCACCTATTTCCGCCGCCGTGGCACCATTGCGGTTGATGATGTCAACCGGATGAAGGGATAACCGACTTGTCCTCCTCCATCCTGATCATCGTTTTTGCGCCGCTGCTGGCTGCAATCATTGCCGGGCTTGGCAACAAGGCCTTGGGCAAGCTGCCCGCCAAGCTGGTGACCACCGCCGGACTGTTCGTGTCATGCGCGCTGAGTTGGCCGATTTTCCTCGGTTTTGTCGCCGGGACTGAAACCGCAAGTGTTACCCCGGTGCTCGACTGGGTTCGCTCGGGCAGCATGGAATTCAGCTGGGCGCTCAGCGTCGATGCGCTGACGGCGGTGATGCTGGTGGTGATCACCAGCGTCTCGGCGCTCGTCCACCTCTATAGCTGGGGCTATATGGACGAGGATCCGGATCAGCCGCGCTTCTTCGCCTATCTGTCGCTGTTCACCTTTGCGATGCTGATGCTGGTGACGGCGGACAATCTGGTGCAGATGTTCTTCGGCTGGGAAGGGGTGGGCCTCGCGTCCTATCTGCTGATCGGTTTCTGGTTCCGCAAGCCCACGGCCAACGCCGCCGCGATCAAGGCCTTTGTGGTCAACCGTGTGGGCGACCTTGGCTTTATGCTGGGGATTTTTGGCACCTATCTGGTGTTTCAGACCACCAGCATTCCGGCGATCCTTGAGGCGGCGCCAGCGATGGCGGGCGCCAGCCACATCACCTTCATGTCCATGCGGCTCGATACGATGACGATCTTGTGCCTGCTGCTGTTCGTGGGCGCGATGGGCAAATCGGCGCAATTGGGCCTGCACACCTGGCTGCCCGATGCGATGGAAGGGCCAACACCCGTCTCCGCACTGATCCACGCTGCCACCATGGTGACGGCGGGCGTGTTCATGGTCTGCCGCCTTAGCCCGATGTTCGAGACAGCACCGATCGCGATGGGCTTTGTGACTTTCATCGGCGCCGCCACCTGTCTGTTTGCCGCCACGGTCGGCACAACGCAGTGGGATATCAAGCGGGTGATCGCTTATTCCACCTGTTCGCAGTTGGGATACATGTTCTTTGCCGCCGGAGTCGGTGCCTATGGCGCGGCAATGTTCCATCTATTTACGCACGCCTTCTTCAAGGCGCTGCTGTTCCTGGGTGCTGGCAGTGTGATTCACGCCATGCATCATGAGCAGGACATGCGG
>CAMDSM010000200.1 GCA_945906905.1 Altererythrobacter xiamenensis
ACTTAGAAATGGTTAAAATGGAGTTTCCGCTCAGCCTGTGGAGATACCGAGGCAATCGATCGGCCAAGCGCGCTTAGGGCTTAGAGCGCAATCTTCCCAAGTAGTCCGGCTTGCCGATCTGGACCCCGCTCATGCGCAGGATGTTGTAGGCGGTCGTTACGTGGAAATAGAAGTTGGGCAGGCTGAACGACATCAGAAAGTTTTCGGCGGCGAACATCATTTCGAACTTGCCGACCTTGAACAGCACATCGTTGCCAGCAAGCGAGTCGAGCTCGGCCGGATCAATAGCATCGATGGTCGTTTGCGCATCGGCGATTTCCTTGCGCATCGCCGCGAACTTATGCGGGAAATCTCCTGCCTGCTGCGCGAAAGTGCCGTTTCGCACTGCCTCGATGGCACGCACGGAATGGTGTGCGATCTGCTCGATCTGCTTTGAAAACGGCCACATGTCGGGTGCGAGGCAGGTCGTGGCGAGATCGTCGGGCGCGGTTCCGGTCTCGTTGCAATGAGCTTCGGCCTTGTCGATCAGGCGCGCGGCCTGGGGCAATTGCTGCTGGTAGGCACCAACGACTACGGTGTGCAGCGAAACCGGCATTTTTCTCTCCCCATTGCTCAATGTTCGCCACGCTAGGGGCAACGAAAGGCCGACGCAATCGATTGCCAGCCGCGCCAAATCGTGAAAGGAGCGGCGGCATAATATCGCCAGCGGCTGAATGGCCGGGACGACGGGAGAGAAGCGGCCAATGCGATCGAGCCACTGGATTATCATCGGCGCTCTGCTCATCGCCGAGATCGCCGCTGTCTTCGAAACGACGATGATCTACGTCGCGCTGCCGACGCTGATCCGTGAGTTCGGCGATCCGATTTCGGCGGGCTGGCTGGTAACCGCGCATGGTTTGATCGGCACCTCGGTGGCGCTGATGGCAGGCCGGCTGGGCGACATTTACGGTCGCAAGCGAGTGCTGCTGGTCATGCTGTCGATCGCGGTGGCGGGATCGGTGCTGAGCGCGGTGACATCCGATTACATGCTGGTCCTGCTTGGCCGCTCGCTGCAAGGCTGCGCCACCGCATTGATCCCGCTGAGCATCGGCATCATTCGAGAGGTCCTGCCAAAGGAGCAAGTTCCCGTCGCCATCGGGCTGATGACGACCGGGCAGGGAATGGGCACGGCGACCGGCCTGGTGCTGGGCGGATGGCTTATCGACAATTTCCCCTGGCACTCTCTGTTCGTGGTCAGCGCGGCGATGCTGGTGGTGGCATGGATCGTGGTCAAGCTGCTGATCCCTGCGACCAAGGGAACGCCGCAGCGCACCCCGATCGACTGGGTGGAGGGCATTCTTCCGGTGCCAGGAATCTCGGCGCTGCTGCTCGGCATAAGTTTTTCCAAGGACAACGGCTGGCTGGACGGAACCGTTATCGGTCTGATCGTGCTCGGGTTCGCAATTATCGCGCTGTGGGCGCGGCGCAGTCTCGCGGCGGACGAGCCGTTCATCAACCTTCGCCTGCTCGCCAGCCGCAATGTCGCACTGGCGATCGGCATTGCGGTGCTGCTTTCGCTTGGCACCATGCAGATCACGCTGGTGTTCTCCGCCTATGCGCAGAACCCGTTGTGGACTGCAGCGGGAATGGGCCTCAGCGCCACCGTGGCCGGTCTCATCAAGCTGCCTTCGAACGTGCTATCGTTCTTCGCCGGGCCGTTTTCGGGCTGGCTTCAGCAGAAGCGCGGCATTCGCCTGCCGATCCTCTCCGCTGGACTTTTGGGCGCCGCCGGTTGGCTGGCCGCGCTCACTTTCCCGACCGAGGTTCTTTTTGTGGTCGCGCTGCTCTGCGTGATTTCATTCGGCACGACGATGCTCAATGCCGCGATCCCCAACGTTGTCGTGGCCTCGGTGCCCGAGGAGCGCACCAGCGAGGCGATTGGCGCGCTTTCGGTGCTGCGCGGAATGGCGCAATCGATCGGGTCTCAGGTGATTGCGGTGATGCTCACGGTTGGCGCTCTCGTCACGCCCGAGGGTGGTGCGAGGATCCCTTCAGCGAAGGGCTTCACTATCACCATGGCGACAATCGCCGGATTGACCCTTGCCGCCGCGGTGGTCTCGTTCCTGCTCCGCCCCGATGACGAGGTGGAGCAGAACCGGGCCTGAGCGGGGCAGGTTTTAGCGAACGCGCGGGCCACCGAACGGCAGGGGCGGGGGTGGACGGCGCGCACCACGCGGCAATTGCGCCTGATAGGCCCGGCCGCAGTGATCGACGCAATAGGGAAAACCGGGGTTCACCTTGTCGCCGCAGAAATGGAAATCCGGCTCGCCGGGGTGGCCCATCGGCCAGCGGCAGATGCGTTCGTTGAGATCGAGCAGGCTCGTCTTGGCGGCGATCTCGGCGCTGGGTTTGGCGGGTACGAGGCGGCGCGGCGGCGCGGGCGGGATCGGCGTCTGCTGGTCGCCGGGACCCTGACGAAGGAAGCCGCCGGGGCCGACCGAGACGATCCGCGGACGATCGGGCGCGGTGGCAACAGGCGCGGGAGCGGCCTGTTCGGTTTCCGTGGCCGGCGTATCGTCGGTTTCGGGCTGCTCGGCGGCGGGTCGGGCTTCGACCTTGGCAGGTTTCTCTGGCTTGGAATCCCTCGCCGGTGCTAGTGAGGCGGCGGGCGCAGAGACTGGGGCGGCTTCCGCCTTCTTGGCGGTGCGCGCCTTCTGTTCCGCCTCGTTGGGCTTGACCGGGGATGGGCGCGCCTTGAGGCTGAGCCGGTGCGCCTTGCCGATCACGGCATTGCGGCTCACTTCGCCGAGTTCGTCGGCGATCTGGCTGGCGGTCGCGCCGCTTTCCCACATCTTGGTCAGCGTCTTGATCCGCTCGTCAGTCCAGCTCATTACAATTCCATTCCTCGAAGGGGCCATGTGCGCCCACAAAGCCCGCTTGCAACCGGGACAGGCAGCCGATAGTCGCCGCGGGATGGCCGATCAACCCGCTTTGACCGAATCCCCCGTGATGGCTACCGATGCTACGCAACAGCGCGGCTTTCCGGCCAAGGGCGTGCCAGTGATCCACCGGGTCAACTGGATCGGTCTCAACACCCTATATATGAAGGAGGTGCGGCGCTTCTTCAAGGTGCAGACCCAGACGATCTGGGCTCCGGCGATCACCACTCTGCTGTTTCTGGTAATCTTTTCGGTGGCGCTGGGGCGCGGCGGGCGCGAAGTGCTGGGTGTGAATTTCGCTACTTTCGTTGCACCGGGCCTGATCGTCATGGGCATGATGCAGAACGCATTCGCCAATGCCAGCTTCTCGTTCCTGTCGGGCAAGATGCAGGGAACAATCGTCGATTTCCTGATGCCGCCGTTGTCGGAAGGCGAATTGATGCTGGCGATGGTTGGCGCGGCTATGACCCGCGCGGTGCTCGTCGGCCTTGCGCTCTATGCACTGATGCTGCTGTGGCCGGGCGTCGATCTGTCGCTCGCCCATCCCTGGGCGGTGGTGTGGTTTGGGCTGATGGGTTCGATGTTCCTGTCAGTCCTCGGCCTGCTTTCCTCGATCTGGGCGGACAAGTTCGATCACAATGCGGCGATCACCAATTTCATCATCGCGCCGCTTTCGCTCCTGTCGGGCACCTTTTACGTGATCCACAACCTTGCGCCCTTGTTTCAGACAATCAGCCGCGCCAATCCCTTCTTCTTCATTATCTCGGGCTTCCGCTTCGGCTTCCTGGGCCAGAGCGACATTGGCGACACCAACGCGGCGGTGATCCTGACCGCAGTGGCGCTCGGCGTGATGAACGCGGCGCTGGCTATGATAACCTACCTCGTGCTGCGCTCGGGCTGGAAGCTGAAAAGCTGAACTCGTCCAAAGGTAGACAAAAAGACTGAGAGGACATCAAATGAACGACATCGAGCAAATCAAGAAGCTCAAGGCGCGTTATTTCCGCGCGCTCGATGCGCAGGACTGGGAGCTCTATGCCTCGGTCTTCGCACCGGATGTGGTCGTCGATACCACGCGCGGCGGCGGCGAACTGGTCAAGGGTCGTGAACCGATGGTCGCCTATGTCCGCGAACTCGGCATCGTCCAGTCGATCCATCACGGCCATATGCCCGAGATCGAACTGACCGGCGAGCTTACCGCCACCGGAATATGGTCGCTGGAGGATTACAACATCTACGCCGACGGCAGCCAGAGCCACGGTTGGGGACACTACCTCGAAACCTACGTGAAGATTGACGGTCTCTGGGTGATCAGGACCATGGCGCTGTCGTACCTGCGGATGGAGCGCAGTGTTGGAAATGCACCGGTTATCGCTGGAGTAGACGGCACGCGGCACCTGCGCGGAATGAATCCGGCCACCTAACTTGGCTTGGCGTCAGTGCGCGAGGCCCTGCCGCAGGCGATAGCGCCCCTCGGCGAAATCCTCGAACATTTTGGCCAGCGATGGGTGATCTACCGGACCGCCTTCGGCATCGCGCATCAAGTTCTGCTGGCTGACGTACGCGAGATAGCTCTCATCCTCATTCTCCGCGAGGAGATGGTAGAACGGCTGTTGGCGGCGCGGACGCACCTCAGCGGGGATCGAATCGTACCACTCGTCGCTGTTGGCGAAGACCGGATCGATGTCGAACACGACACCGCGAAAATCGTAATGCCGGTGCTTTACGATATCGCCGATGGCGAAGCGGGCCTTGGTCTGGCGCGGCGCGTCGATTAGTCGACCAGCCTGCGGCGAATAGTATGTCGCGCGATTCATGGGCTGGATATAGGATTTGTGCGAGTGCGAAACAAGCTCGGGCTAAG
>CAMDSM010000201.1 GCA_945906905.1 Altererythrobacter xiamenensis
TCATATAGGCGCGGCGGGCCTCGGGCGTGTCACCGGGAACCAGCCCCTCGGGCGGGGCCATGAAGGATACGCCGGTGTTCCAGCGGCCAATGTGCCGTTCAAAATCGGCATCGTCGGCATAGGCAGAGGGCACCTGCATAGAGGGAATATAGACGAGGCCCGACTGCGGCGAAAAGCTCATCGGCTGCCAGGCATGGGCGCCAAGGCCACTCGGCGTGATCAGATAGGGGGCTTCGGCAAAACGCGCCGCAGGGATTTCAACCGGGCGGCCGGTTGCAAGGTCGATCCGCTCGGCCCAGGTCTGATGGGTGAACGGCTCGGCGCTGATCAACTTTCCATCGGCCCGGTCAATCACATAGAAGAACCCGTTCTTGGGCGCCTGCATGATCACCTTGCGCTGCACGCCATCGATGGTGAGTTCGGCCAAAGTCATCTGTTGAGTGGCGGTATAGTCCCAGGTCTCGCCCGGATTGAGCTGATAGTGCCACTTGTAGGCCCCGGTATCGGGATCGAGCGCGACGATCGAGGTGAGGAACAGATTGTCGCCCTCACCATCACTCCGCACACGGTGGTTCCATGGGGAGCCATTGCCAACACCGATCAGCAATTGGTCAAATTCCGCATCATAGACGATCGAATCCCACACCGTGCCGCCGCCGCCCAGTTCCCACCAGTCGCCGCTCCAGGTGCTTTGTGCCATGCTGGCCATGATATCGTCGGAAGCCGCGCCGTCGGGGCCGTCAGCGGGATTGCCGGGAACGGTGTAGAAGCGCCACGCCAACTCGCCGCTGGTCGCATC
Source organism: Altererythrobacter xiamenensis (assembly GCA_945906905.1). Classification (GTDB taxonomy): domain Bacteria; phylum Pseudomonadota; class Alphaproteobacteria; order Sphingomonadales; family Sphingomonadaceae; genus Alteraurantiacibacter; species Alteraurantiacibacter xiamenensis_A. The sequence continues at coordinate 800 of CAMDSM010000201.1, forward strand.
ATAGGCGCTGACATATCCGCGCACGCCCAGCTCCGCGCCCGAATTGCCGATGATCACCTTTCCGCGCACCACGCGCGGCGCGCCGGTGATGGTATAGGGCTGTTCCTGATCGACGGTGACGACATCCCACAGCTCTTCGCCAGTGGCCGCATCCAGCGCCACCAACCGGCCATCGATGGTGCCGACAAACACCTTGCCTTCCCACACGGCCACGCCGCGATTGACCGTATCGCAGCAGGCGTGGACGCCCTTTGCGCCATCCAGTTCGGGATCATAGCGCCACAGCACTTCGCCCGTGGCGGCGTTGAGCGCCATTACCTTGGACCATGCGGTGGACACATACATCGTGCCATCGACAACGATTGGGGTGGCTTCCTGCCCGCGATTGGTATCCAGCTCGACCGCATAGGCAAGGCTGAGTTCGCCGACATTTTCGGCCGTGATATCGGTAAGTGGGCTGAACCGCTGTTCGGCATATGTGCGGCCATGGCTGAGCCAGTTATCGGGATCATCCTCGGCCGCCAGCAGCCGTTCCTCATCAACCGCGCCCATTTCGGGGGCTTGCGAGCAGGCGGCCAGCGTCAATGCTGTGGCCATGGCGGCATGTATGCCAAACGCGAATCCAGCCAGCTTCATGCTGCGTCCTCTCCCAAGGAATATGGCCTCATTGTCACGAACGTTAGAATGAACTTCAGGCCTTGGCGAGTCCTTGCGGAGCGAGTCTGGGCGGCAGGCTTTTGGGCAGCTGATCGGGGCCAATATCAAACACGAAATCGGCGCGGCGCGGCAGGTCTTCGAGCATGTGGAGGGTCAGCCGTTCGTAAAGGTCGAGGAAACGGTCGAGCTCGGCCTTGCTCATCAAACCGGGTGCCTTGGGATTGCGCGCCCGCAGCTTGTCCTCCTGGAGCGCGCGGTTTCGGCGAACCGAGTCGAAGTCTTCGACCTTGAGCATCACCAGCATATCGAGCTGATCGAACAGCACGCGGTAATCGCCGCGCAGCCACAAATTGACCACCGCGCGCCAGATACCCTCGGGATCCTCGTCCCGTTCGAGCGCGTTGATCGGGTCGAGCAGCTCCTCATCGGCTTGCGGCCGACATGCCACGCACCAGCCCTCCAGCAGCAGCACATCCACCGGGCCTTCGATCCGCTCGGGGTGGCTAGACCGGTCGTCGGTGCCTTTGTCGAAGCGCGGCATTTCGAAGCTGCGGCCAGCGCGCACGTGCTCGATGATCGCCATCCCCAGCCCCGGCGCATGGGTGCCTGGCACGCCGCGAATGGAAAACAGCGGATGCACCTCACGCGCCACCGCCATGCGCTCGGCCTTGGTCAGGTAGAGGTCGTCAATCGAGAGCGTGACAGCGCGCAATTGGCGGGCGGCCAGCAGCACTTCCAAAAACGCACAAACAGTCGATTTTCCAGATCCTTGCGCGCCATTTATGCCAACGATCAGCGGCTTCTTGCTCGCCGCAGCCCGGGCAATGGCAGTGGCCAGCGGCTGCCAGAATTGCTCCACCACCACGCTGTAGGCGGGCGGCAGGCCGTGGGCGGTGATCAGTTGGTCGATGGTCATGGAATCGGGTTTGGCAGAGTGGCCCCACTTGCGAAAGCCCGGACATTGGCCAGCGCACACATTCCCATCGCGATCCGCGTCTGTGAATTGGCGCTGCCAAGGTGCGGCAACAGAACGATATTTTCGATATCGAGCAACTCTGCTGGCACCTGCGGCTCCGCTGGATAGACATCCAGCCCGGCCCCCGCCAGATGGCCGGAGCGCAGCGCCGCCGCCAGCGCGCCATGATCGAGCACGCCCCCGCGCGCGGTGTTGATCAGATAAGACCCCGGCTTCATCGCCGCAATCGCCGCCGCATCGATCAAATTGGCGGTCTCAGGCCCGCCCGGAACATGCAGAGAAACGAAGTCAGCTTTGGCCAACAAGTCTTTCAGATAAGGCATAAATTCTGCCTCTACATCGGCCTCTGCTGGCCGCCGCGCATAGTAGGCGACCTTCATCCCGAAGCCGTGATGCGCCCGCCGCGCCGTCGCCTGTGCAATGCGGCCAAAGCCGACGCAGCCCAGCACTTTGTCCTTCAGTGCAGAACCGACCAGATGCGTCGGACGCCAACCGCTCCACTTTCCAGCGCGCAATTCGCGCTCGCCTTCGCCCGCCCGCCGCGCCGCCATCAGCAGCAGGGTGAGGGCGATATCGGCGGTGGCGTCGGTCAGCACGCCGGGGGTATTGGTAACCGCAATGCCTTTGGCACGGGCCATGGTCAGATCGATATGATCAAAGCCGACGCCATAATTGGCGATCAATTTCACCCGGTTGCCCCCGGCGATTACCGCCGCATCGATCCTGTCCGACACCGTGGGGCACAGCACGTCGTAATCCGCCATCGCCAGGGCCAGCGCCGCGCCGTCCATCGGAACATCGCCAACGTTGAAGGTGGCATCGCACATTTCCGCCAGCCGCGCTTCAACTTCGGCGGGCCAGCGACGGGTGACCAGAACGCGCAATCGGGCCAATCGCTCAGTCCTTGGAGTTGGTGATGTGGGCGGTTTCGGCACTTGTGGAGGCGGGGCCGGTGTTGCGCTTGTAGATGCCGCCGCGCCAGCTTTCGCGCATATAGGGTTCGGGCCCGCCTTCGGGCACATGCAGGCCATACAGGTTCATCAGTCCGGGATGGCGACCCAGACCGCCGAACAGATCGCGGCACCGCTCGATCCAGTCGCGCAGCGGATCGTCCTCGGCCAGCGAGGGCACCTTGCCGACCGAGGCGAGGAACAGGATCGGGCCGAGGATGCGATAGTCGGCATAGTTGGGCGAACTGCCGCCCAGCCATTCATGCTCGCGCAAAGCCATGCGCAGCGGCTCGATCGCAGCGGAGATTTGCGGCAGCCGCTCCTCGCGGCCGGCCTGCATTTCCTCCAGCTTCATCCCCACCATCTTCTCGCGGCTGGTGGTGACATAGTCCTTGTCGCGTTCAAAACACAGGTCACGATAGTCGGCGCAGAAGCTGCGCATCCACGGCCCCACGGCAGTTGGCCACCACCAGGCGTCGAGCGCCTTGGTCAACGCGGCCACGCTTTCATGCGGGATCAGCATGGGACGATCGGGATAGGTCTTGTCGAGATATTCGACGATGCCCCAGCTATCGAGCACCCATTTGCCATCATCGACAATCGCCGGCAGTCGCTCGGTCTGGCCGCCGGTGCGCTCCATGATGCCGGTGAAACCGCCCGGCACCACGTCAATGTCGAAACCCTTGTGCGCCAGGGCAAATTTGGTGGCCCAGACAAAGGGGCTGGTAGTGGCTCCGTGGGCCATCGTCAGGTCATAGAATGTGATCGTGTTGTTGGCGGCCATGGTGTGGGCTCCTCTGCTGCCACGCTTGCTATTGGTTGAATGGCCAAAAGGAAAGTGGGAGACATTGCGCCATGTCTAAAATTGCCCCAAAAATCGCTTTCGTGAGTCTGGAAAAACCACTGCCCGATCTGGCGCAGGAGCTTGGATGTTCGTTCGAGGAGTTCGGTTTTGCCGTGGTCGAACGCCACGGGATAGACCCGGACCTGATCCACCGGGCTGAGGCGACGATGCGCACCTTCTTCGCTTTGCCAGACGAAGTGAAGCGCCAATACCACCGCACCGGGCAGGCGGGCGCGCGTGGTTATACGCCGTTCGGGGTGGAACAGGCGAAAGGTGCCTTGGTGCAGGATTTGAAGGAATTCTGGCATGTCGGCCGCGATCTGCCGCCGGGCCATCGCTTTGCCCATTTCATGCGGCCCAATGTGTGGCCGGATGAACTGCCCGAATTCCGCCCGCTGTTTCAGGATTTGTATCTCGCCTTCGATTGGGCCGGGCGGCGGATTCTATCGGCCATCGCGCTGTATCTGGGCGAGGATGAGCTGTTCTTCGAGGATAGCGTGAATGACGGCAATTCGGTGCTGCGGCTGCTGCATTATCCGC
>CAMDSM010000202.1 GCA_945906905.1 Altererythrobacter xiamenensis
GCCGTAATGTTGAGCACGTGGCGATCGGATGCGGTTTGCTTGATCTTCATTTGCTTGCTCCTCCCCTACCGCTTGCGGGAGGGGCTGGGGGTGGGCCTTGCAGGGGCGGAGTGTGCTGACAGGCCCACCCCTAACCCCTCCCGCAAGCGGGAGGGGGACTCTGCAGTGCATTCGATCGCGTGCATGCCCATCACACCAGTGCCTTCGCTTCATCGTCCACGGTGCCCGCCACCGTATCGCCATACAGCAGCATCTCGGTATGCGCCGCGCCACTGGGGATCATGGGCAGGCAGTTGGCGTGTTTTGAGACCATGCAATCGACCATCACTGGGCCATCGTGCGCCATCATCGCCATGATCCCTGCGTCCAGCTCCTCCTCGCAAGTGATGCGGATGCCCTTCCAGCCATAGGCCTCGGCGAGCGCGACGAAATCGGGCAGGCTGTCGGAATAGCTGTTTGAATAGCGGCTTTCATAGGTCAGTTCCTGCCACTGGCGGACCATGCCCATATACTCATTGTTGATGATGAACACCTTGACCGGCAAGCGGAACTGGCTGGCGGTGCCCATTTCCTGAATGTTCATCTGGATGCTGGCTTCACCGGCAATGTCGATCACCAGCGCATCGGGATTGCCGAGCTGCGCGCCGATAGCGGCGGGCAGGCCATAGCCCATTGTGCCAAGTCCGCCGCTGGTGAGCCACTTGTTGGGGCCGGTGAAGCCGTAATACTGCGCCGCCCACATCTGATGCTGGCCGACTTCGGTGGTGATGATCGGGTCGCGGGCGTGGGTGAGCGCGTGCAGCCGCTGGATCGCGTGCTGCGGCATGATGGTGCCGTCCGGGCTGGTGGTGGGATAGGCCAAACTGCTTCGCCCGCGCCAGATGCCGATCTGCGCTTTCCAGGCGGAAAGGTCAGCGGCTTGGCGCGTGCCCCAGGCCTCGATCAATTGCTCCAGCACCCGGGCACAATCGCCCACAATGCCAAGGTCCACCGGCACCACCTTGTTGATCGAGGCGCGATCGATGTCGATGTGGATCTTGGTCGAATCGGGGCTGAAGGCATCGAGCCTGCCGGTCACCCGATCATCAAACCGCGCGCCGATATTCACCATCACATCGCACTGGTTCATCGCCATATTGGCTTCCAGCGTGCCGTGCATTCCCAGCATCCCCAGCCAATCGGCATGGCCATCGGGGAAAGCCCCAAGGCCCATCAGCGTGGAGGTGACGGGCGCGCCGACCAGGTGCTGGAACTGGCGCAACAGGGCCGTGGCCTGCGGGCCGGAATTGATGATCCCGCCGCCGGTGTAGAAAATCGGGCGGCTTGCATTGGCGATCAGCTCGATCGCTTCGGCCACTTCGTCAGCGGCAGCAATCAGGCGCGGGTGATAGCGACGATGGCGCTGGATCGGGGCATCGGACCATGGCGCGGTGGCCACTTGCACATTCTTGGGAATGTCGATCACCACCGGGCCGGGGCGGCCCGTGGTGGCAATCTCGAACGCCTCGTCAATCGTCGCGGCAAGGTCTGCCGGATCGCGCACCAGATAGTTGTGTTTGGTGCAATGGCGGGTGAGGCCCACGGTATCGGCCTCCTGAAAGGCATCGGTGCCGATCAGATTGGTCGCCACTTGCCCGGTGATGACCACCAACGGGATTGAATCCATGAAGGCGTCGGCAATGCCAGTGACAGCGTTGGTGGCGCCGGGGCCGCTGGTGACGAGGACCACGCCGGGCTTGCCGGTGCTGCGGGCATAACCTTCAGCCGCATGGGCCGCGCCAGCTTCATGGCGGACAAGGATGTGGCGGATGCGGCTGTCGGAAAACAGCTCGTCATAAATCGGCAGCACCGCGCCGCCGGGATAGCCGAACACGAATTCGACCCCCTGACGCACCAGCGTTTCGCACAAAATCGCAGCGCCGCTGCGTTCCTCAGTCATGTGGTTTATTCCCTTTGAAGGCGGCTCCACTATGAGACAGGATATGTCCTGTCAAGTGTCCAAATCAGAATAATATTTCAAAGTTTGTGAGAATTGAGACATTTTCTGGCGTCAGGCGCGGCCAATCTTGCGGCGGCTGGTGCCTGAGCCAGGTATATTGCCGTTTGGCATAGTTGCGGGTGGCCTGTTGCCCTGCTGCCAGCGCCTGCTCGCGGGTGAGCTCCCCGCGCAGCATAGCAGCAATCTCGGCCACGCCGATGGCGCGCATCACGGGCAGGTTGGGATCGAGCTGACGGGCGAGCAATCGCTCCACTTCCTCCACCGCGCCAAGTTCCAGCATGGCACCAAGCCGCGCGTCACACCGTTGATACAGCGCCTCACGCTCGGGCAGCAGGACCAGCGGGGCGAGGGTGACTTGCCCGGCAATTCCGCCCTCACGCCGCGTCTGCCAATGGGCCAGCGGAACGCCAGTGGAGCGCACGACCTCGAGCGAACGGGTGATGCGCTGGCTATCAGCCGGGCCGAGCGAGGTGGCGCGCGCTGGGTCAAGTGCAACCAATTGGGCATAGGCATCGGCCAGCGGCAATGCTCGCACCTCGGCCCTGATCGCAGGGTCAATCTCGGGCACCGGAGCAATCCCGTCGAGCAGGGTGGAGATATACAGGCCCGTCCCGCCGACCAATATCGGCACCGCGCCGATGGAATGGGCGGCGTCAATCTCCACCCGCGCTGCCGCAGCCCAATCCGCCGCCGAGCAGGCCGTCGCCCCGTCCCAGTTGCCAAACAGGCGATGGGGAATGCCGTGCATGTCATCGGGCGAGGGGCGGGCGTTCAGCACCGCCAGATCGGCATAGACCTGCGCGCTGTCAGCGTTGATAATCACCGTTCGGGTGCCCGCCGCTTGCAAAGCCAGCGCCAGCCTGACCGACAGATCGCTCTTGCCGCTGGCGGTTGGCCCTGCGATGAGCGCCAGCTTGTTCGTTCCTGGAGTGAAATCCTTGCTCATTGCCCGCCTGATAGCAGACCCTGCCACACTGGAAACCAGCCTTGATGCCGCCACCGCGGCGCTGGCCGAAGCGGGCCTGCCGCTGGCGCAGGCGCAGATGCTCGACTTTTGCGGCGACGTGCTGGAGCTGGAACTTCTCGGCGATGACATGGTGGCCCTGCGCCGCGTGATCGATCAGCATTTCGCCCCCAGCGATGCGATCATCTCACGCGGCGAGATAGTAGTGCCAACCTTGTTCGTATCAGACATGGATTCGACCATGATCGGGCAGGAATGTATCGACGAACTGGCTGATTTTGCTGGGCTGAAACCGCAGATCGCCGCCATTACCGAGCGCGCGATGCTGGGCGAACTCGATTTCGAAAGCGCGCTGCGTGAACGCGTTGGGCTGCTGGCGGGGCTGGATGAGGGCGCAATCCGTCGCTGTCTGGACCTCCGCATCCGTCCCAATCCAGGCGCGCGCGCGCTGGTTGAGACCTTGAAGGCGCGCGGCTGCCGCACCGTGCTCGTCACCGGCGGGTTCCACCATTTCGCTGACGATGTGGCTGGCCAGATCGGTTTCGAGCGTGTGGTCGGAAACCGGCTGGAAGTGGTGGGCGGCAAACTAACTGGCGGGCTGCATGGCGACATCTGCGGCAGCGCCACCAAGGAAGCAGTTCTGCGCGAGGAACTGGCGCTGCTCGGCGAAGGCGCCGTCAGCATGGGCGCTGGAGATGGGGCCAACGATATCCCGATGTTGCAGGCGGCCACGTATGGGATTGCCTACTACGCCAAGCCCAAGGCCCGCGCGGCGGCCAATGGCTGGGTCGATCGCGGCGATCTGACAGCGCTTCTCAAGCTGCTGGATGTGCCGCAGAGCGATTGGGTGGCGGGCTGATCATGGCCGCCGGGTGGATCAAGGCCTTCCGCTTTCGCCACCCGCGTTATGTACTGTTTGTCGCAATCCTGGTGCTGCTAGGCCCGGCTCTGACGCTGGTTCTTCCGCTGCGGGAAAGTCTGCTGCTGGGGTTTGACATGGCGGTGGCGGGCTTTGCGCTCTCGTGCTTCAAGCTGTGGCGGCGCGGCGATGCCAACGTGCTGCGGCGAGAGGCGCGCGACGACGATGCCGGGCGCGTCCTGCTGCTGGTGTTGACGCTGCTGATCGGCTCTATCGTGCTGGTGACGCTGGCAAAGCTGGTGATGGCGCGCGGATTGATCAACCCCGGCACCACAGTGCTGTTGGTGGTCAGCCTGTTGGCCAGCTGGCTGTTTGTAAACATGATTTTCGCCTTCCACTATGCGCGTCTCTATTTTGACAGGGTAGGCGAGGGCGAGCCGGTGGATCGCGGCGGCCTGCACTTTCCTGGCGGCGCCACCCCGGTCTTTTCCGATTTCGTGAACTTCGCCTTCGTGATCGGCATGACCTGCCAGACAGCAGACATCACCATCACCGGCCACCACATGCGGCGCATCGCCACGTTGCAGGGCTTGTTCGCCTTCATCTTCAACCTAGGAATTCTGGCGCTGACGGTGAATGTTTTGGCTTCGGGTCACACGGGCTGAGGGCTACCCCTCCATCCACTCCGCAAAGAAGCTGCGGTGCGCAGCGCGAAGTGTTTCCAGCTCCACGCCGAACACGCTGCTCCCGCCCACAGTGCCCAAGCGCCGCACGCCTGAAGCCGCCGTATCCTCATTCCGCGTGCCTTTGGCCAGTTGCGCCTGAAAGGCTGCCACATCGGGAACGGTCACCAGATAACGCCCCTGATCCTCGCCGAACCACCAGCGCGCCGGGTTGTAATCGGGGTG
>CAMDSM010000203.1 GCA_945906905.1 Altererythrobacter xiamenensis
CTTTGGCGGCGCGCGCCGCGATGAGGAAAAGTCCCGCGCCAAGGAGCGGATCTTCTCGTTCCGCACCGCCAGCCACGGCTGGGATCCCAAGAACCAGCGGCCCGAATTGTGGAACCTTTACAACACCCGCAAGGCTAAGAATGAGAGCATCCGGGTGTTCCCGATCAGTAACTGGACCGAGCTCGATATCTGGCAATATATCATGGCCGAAGGGATCGAGATCGTGCCGCTGTATCTCGCCGCCAAACGCCCCGTGGTCGAGCGCGACGGCCTGCTTCTGATGGTCGATGATGACCGCTTCCCGCTGCTGCCGGGCGAAACGCCGCAAATGCGCTCGATCCGCTTCCGCACGCTCGGCTGCTATCCCTTGACCGGCGCGGTCGAAAGCGAGGCCGATACGTTGGAGGAGGTGGTGCAGGAAATGCTGCTGACCACCACCAGCGAACGCCAGGGCCGGATCATCGATAAGGATGCGGGCGATGGCTCGATGGAGAAAAAGAAGCAGGAGGGGTATTTCTGATGTCCGATACCGTCCCCCCCGCCACGGGCCCCTCCGCCTACCAGACCGACGCCCTGATCGCATCGGACATCGGCGCCTATCTCACCCAGCACCAGAACAAGTCGCTGCTGCGCTTCATCACCTGCGGCAGCGTGGATGACGGCAAGTCCACCCTGATCGGGCGGCTGCTGTACGATTCCAAGATGATCTTCGAAGATCAGCTGGCGGCGCTGGAAGCGGACAGCAAGCGCGTGGGCACGCAAGGTGGCGAGATTGACTTTGCGCTGCTGGTCGATGGCCTGACTGCCGAGCGCGAGCAGGGAATCACCATCGATGTCGCCTATCGCTTTTTCGCCACCGAAAAGCGCAAGTTCATCGTCGCCGATACCCCGGGGCATGAGCAATATACCCGCAACATGGTGACAGGTGCCTCCACCGCTGACCTTGCCGTTATCCTGATCGATGCCCGCAAGGGCGTGCTGGTGCAGACGCGGCGACATTCGTTCCTGGCCCATCTGGTGGGCATCCGCCACATCGTGCTGGCGGTGAACAAGATGGATCTGGTGGGCTATGATCAGGCCACGTTCGATAGCATCGTGGCCGATTACCGCGCCTTTGCGGCCGAGATTGGCATTACGGAATTTACCGCGATCCCGATCTCTGGCTTCAAGGGTGATAACATCACTGATGCGCCCTCGGCCAACACGCCGTGGTATGGTGGCCCCAGCCTGATCGACCATCTCGAAACGGTGGAACTGTCTGCGGATGAAGCGCAAGGTGCGGCTTTCCGGATGCCGGTGCAATGGGTCAACCGCCCCAACCTCGACTTCCGTGGCTTTGCTGGCCTCATCACCAGCGGCTCGGTGAAGCCGGGCGATGCGGTGCGGATCGTGCCTTCGGGTAAGACCACGACTGTGAAAAGCATCGTCACCTTTGGCGGCGATCTGGACGAGGCCGTGGCAGGCGAAGCCGTCACGATCTGCCTTGCCGACGAGGTCGATTGCAGCCGTGGCAGCGTGATTGCCGCCGCTGGTGATCCGCCCGAGAGCGCCGATCAGTTCGAAGCCAATCTGGTGTGGATGAGCGAAGAGGATCTGATCCCCGGGCGCGGCTACTGGCTCAAACTGGCCAGCCAGACCGTCACCGCCACCATTGCCCAGCCCAAGTATGAGATCGACGTCAACAGCCTTGAACATCTGGCCGCCAAGACGCTGCGGCTCAACGGCATCGGCGTGGCCGAAGTCACCACCGACAAGCCGATCACCTTTGAGGCTTATAGCGCCAGCCGGGCGCTTGGCGGCTTCATCCTGATCGACAAGATCACCAATGCCACGGTGGGCGCAGGCACGATCAATTTCAGCCTCCGCCGGGCGCAGAACGTCCACTGGCAGGCGCTGGAGATCACCCGCGAACAACATGCGGTGATGAAGAACCAGGCACCCGCCGTGCTGTGGTTTACCGGCCTTTCAGGCAGCGGAAAATCGACCATCGCCAATATGGTGGAGAAAAAACTCCACCGCATGAACCGCCACACCTTCCTGCTCGATGGCGACAATGTCCGCCATGGGCTGAACAAGGATCTGGGCTTTACCGAAACCGACCGGATCGAGAATATCCGCCGCGTGGGTGAAGTGGCGAAATTGATGGCGGACGCCGGCCTGATCGTCATCACCGCCTTCATCAGCCCGTTCCGCGCCGAACGGCAGATGGTGCGCGAGATGCTGCCCGATGGCGAATTCATCGAAGTCCATGTTGATACCCCTCTGGCCGTGGCCGAAGCGCGCGATGTGAAGGGCCTGTATAAGAAGGCCCGCGCGGGTGCGCTGAAGAACTTCACCGGGATCGACAGCCCCTATGAAGAACCCGAAGCCCCGGAAATCCGCATCGACACCACCGCGATGACGGTGGAACAGGCGGCCGATATCATCATCGATCGGCTGCTGGCATGACCGACGCCGAGCTGGCCGCCCACCTCGCCGAATGCGCGGGCCGCATCCTGCTGCAGGTGCGCGACAGCGGGATGTTTGATGGCAAAGCGCTTGGCAAAGCGGGCGATCAGACCGCCAACCAGTTCCTCGTCCACGCCCTGCGCCAGCAACGGCCCGATGATGGCCTGCTGTCGGAAGAAAGCCGGGACACCGCCGAGCGCCTTGGCAAGAGCCGCGTGTGGATTGTCGATCCGGTCGATGGTACGCGCGAATATGGCGAGGCGCGCAGTGACTGGGCGGTGCATGTCGGGCTTTCAATTGATGGTGTGGCCAGCGTGGGCGCGGTCGCGCTGCCGGGGCTGAATGGCGGCATTGTTCTGCGGACAGACCAACCCCGCCCGCTGCCCGCTGCGTCCACCCACCCGCGCCTGGTCGTCAGCCGCACCCGCCCTGCCGCCGAGGCGCTGGCCGTGGCCGAAGCCTTGAACGGCGAGCTGGTGCCGATGGGCAGCGCCGGGGCCAAAGCCATGGCCGTGGTGCTGGGCGAGGCCGAAATCTACCTCCATTCGGGCGGCCAATACGAATGGGACAGCTGCGCGCCCGTCGCCGTGGCGTTGGCGCATGGCCTGCATTGCAGCCGCATCGATGGCGCGCCAATGGTCTATAACCAGCCCGATACCTGGCTGCCCGATCTGCTGATCTGCCGCCCCCAATGGGCCGAGCCAGTCCTGGCGCATGTGCGCGGCATGGTGGCGCAGGCTTGATGCCGATGGGTGAGATCAATCTCGCCTATTCGGTCGCAGGCGTTTTTGTGGGCTGCCTGGTCGGCTTGACCGGAGTAGGCGGCGGATCGCTGATGGCGCCGATCCTGATCTGGTTTTTCGGCATCAATCCGGCCGTGGCCGTGGGCACCGACTTGTGGTTTGCGGCCATCACCAAGGCGGTCGGCGGCAGCATCCACCACCGAATCGGCTCGCCCGATTGGCAGATCGTCAAGCGGCTGGCGCTGGGCAGCCTGCCCGCTGCCGTGCTCACGCTGGTGTGGTTGGGCACTATGCATCAAGGCAAGCTGGAATCCGACTTGCTGATGAAGCTGCTGGGCGGGGCGCTCATGCTCACCGCGCTGCTGATGCTGGCCAAATCGCGCCTGACCTCGAAATTGAAAAAATATCACCGCCAAGTGAGCCCGCAAACTCTGCAACGCCAGCTGATCGCCACCGTCGCAGGTGGAGCGGCAGTGGGCGTTCTGGTGACGCTGACATCGGTGGGCGCAGGCGCGCTGGTGGCGGTGCTGCTGGCGCTGGTCTATCCGCTGCGATTGAGCGCCAAGACGATTGTCGGCAGCGATATCATCCACGCCGTTCCACTGACCTTGGTCGCGGCCATCGGCCATAGCTGGCTGGGTAATGTCGACCTGTGGCTGCTGGTCAGCCTGCTGATCGGCTCGGTCCCCGGCATCGTCCTCGGCTCACTGCTGGCGGGCAAAGTGAACGACAATCTGGTGCGCTATGCACTGGCCGTGATGCTGGTGGTCTCGGCAGTCAAATTGCTCACCTCTTAGGTCACACCCATTTCCACGGCCCGGTGATCGCCAGCGTCTTGGTCGGGCTGTAAACATTCAGGAACAGCGTGCGTCCATCGGGCGCAAAACAGGCGCCTGCGGTTTCGGTCGGCAAGCGCATCCGGGCAAAGGCATAGGCTGCGCCAGTGGGGGTGATCCCGCGCAAATGGTTCATCGCGCCATCGGTATATTGGTCCTCGCACACGATCAGGTGGCCGTCGGGCGCGATGGTGATGTTGTCGCCGAAGCTGAATTCATCCACCGATGGGCTTTCATAGAACAGTTCCAGCACATCCTGGCCGTGCACCGTCGGCGTCAAGCGGAAGATCTGCCCCTGCCGTGCCGCGCCGCCCGATGTGGCCGTGAAGAACAATTCGCCCTCGCCCATCCACACGCCCTCACCGCGCGCGAACACACTTGCGCCGAGCGCCGCGCCGCGCACGCGCAAATCATCATCGGGAGCTTCGGGGTTGTCGAGATCAATCCAGCTGCACGCCAGCATATCGCCAGTGGCCATGGCTATGGCATCACGGTTGCGGGTATCAGGAATGCCATCCACCCGCAGCGCCTGCAACCGCCCGCCTTGTGCCAGCTGACCCGGCACATGCGGCAGGAAGCGATAGAGCAGCCCGTCGTCGCGATCCTCAGTCAGATAGACGAGGCCGCTGGCCGGATCGACGCAGGCCGCCTCGTGATTGAAGCGGCCCATCGCGGTCAACGG
>CAMDSM010000204.1 GCA_945906905.1 Altererythrobacter xiamenensis
GATGCTGGCCGATAGGCTGAGGAAGCGCGGCGTATCGGTGACCACGGCCCAGGCCACGCCGGTGGAATAGGCGTTGAAGGGAAAGCCGCTGTCGCGCGCTTCCTGCCGCGCCGCCGCACTATCTCGCACCAGACCGGCGCGGGTGCGGGTGAGGCGGGCGTCGAGCAGGGCGGCCAGCTCGGGGATATTGCCAGCTTCGGCGGGGTAGGAATATTCGAACCCGAAATCGGAGGTTTCTTCCACCACACTGCGCGCGCCGCTAGCGGGGGCAGCGGTGGCCGTCGCACTGGCCGAGGCGGTAGCGGTTGGCGTGGGATCGGGTTCGGGCGGCGTTTCCCGGCAGGAAACGAGCGCCATTGCCCCAGCCATCCCCAGACAAACCCCCAGAGAAACCTTGTGCATATTCCTCGATTGCCTTTTCAAATCAGCCCTAGGCGGGCAGAAGGGCACCTATGAGCGTAAAAGATGATCTGATCCAGCCGGATCGTGGCCAGGATGCCATTGCCGTCCATCTCGTCAACAAAGAGTGCTTCGCGGCTTTCGCCAAAGGGTTGAGCGGACCGCAGCGAGCCGCCCTGGCGGGGCAGAAATTCACCGGCGGTGGCTATCAGGTGGCCATCGTTCCCGATGGCGACTTGTGGTTTGCGGTCGGCGGCGTTGCCAATCCGGCTGACCTGTCGAGCTGGTGTCTGGCAAAGCTGGCGGAGGTTCTGCCCGCTGGCACCTATCGCCTGGCAGCGGGAGAGCCGGGCGTGGCGCTTTTTGGCTGGCAATCGGCGCAATATCTGTTCGACCGTTATCGCAAGGATGATGACGCGGTGGGGCCGCGCTTGTTGCTGACCAGCGAGGTCGGCCGAATTCCCGCCGCCGTGGCCGAAGTGCAGGCCGCCGCGCTGGTGGCCGATATGGTCAACACCCCGGCCGAGGACATGGGGCCAGAGGCGATCGAGGCCGATGCGCAGCGCATCGCCGAGGCCCATGGCGCGTCTTTCTCGGTGGTGCGCGGCGATGCGCTGGAAACCGGTTTTCCGATGGTCCACGCCGTGGGCCGCGCCGCTGCCCGCCAGCACGCCCCGCGCCTGATCGAGCTCAACTGGGGCGATGACGCCCATCCGCGCGTGGCGATTGTGGGCAAAGGCGTGGCCTTCGATACGGGCGGTCTGGATATCAAGCCCGCCTCGGGCATGTTGCTGATGAAGAAGGACATGGGCGGCGCGGCCCATGCGCTCGCGCTGGCCAGCCTGATCATGGGCAGCGGGCTGAAACTGCGGCTGCAATGCCTGATCCCGGCGGTCGAGAATGCCATTTCAGGCAATGCCTTCCGCCCCGGAGACGTGCTCACCAGCCGCAAGGGGCTGAGTGTGGAAATCGGCAATACCGATGCCGAAGGGCGGCTGATCCTGGGCGATGCCCTAGCCTATGCCAGCGAGGGCCAGCCCGAACTGATCATCGATTTTGCCACGCTGACGGGCGCGGCACGGGTGGCCTTGGGGCCGGATTTGCCCGCCTTGTTCACCCGCACGGATGAGACAGCCAATGCCCTGCTTGCCGCTGGCAAGGCGCAGGATGATCCCTGCTGGCGCCTGCCGATCCACGCGCCATATGCCGAATATATCAAATCCGACATTGCCGATCTCAACAACAGCCACACCAACGGCTATGCCGGAGCCAGCGTGGCCGCCAGCTTCCTCGACCGGTTTGTTGCTGAGGGCATAGACTGGGCGCATTTTGACACATTCGCCTGGCGTCCGGCGGGCAAGCCCGGTCGGCCCAAGGGCGGCGCGGCTTTGGGCCTCAGGGCTTCGTTTCATATGTTGAAGGCGCGCTATGGTTAGTGCCGCAAACTTGCTCTCCACCCCGCGCCCGTCTAAGCGCCTCGGCACTATGCCCAAGTTAAGCCATCAGTCGTGACCAATAGCAGCACCGACCCGCTCCCGCCCAAGCACCCGCAAGGCCCGTTCATCCTGAGCGGCCCGGTGGTGAAGCCGGATGAAACCCGCGTGCCGATCCGTGGCGATCTGGCGCATGTTGGGCTCGCGGGCCGCTATTTCGTGCCGCATTATGCCGTGCCCCAGCCGCGCAGCGTTATGCCCGGCGGTGCGGCGCTGCTGACTGCCCCCAATGCGCATGCCACGGAACTGTGCACGCTGATGGAGGGGGACAGCTTCGAACTGCTCGATATCACCGGCCAATGGGCCTGGGGCTGCCTCTCGCTGACAGGCCCCGTTGGCTACATCCATATTGATCGGCTGGAAGCTGTCGCCTGATGGCACACAAGGTGTTCATCGATGGCGCAGCGGGCACCACCGGCCTCGAAATCGCCGACCGGCTGGCCGCGCGCGCCGAGTTTGAGCTGCTGGTGCTGGATGATGCCAACCGCAAGTCCTCCACCGCACGCCAAGAAGCACTCCACACCGCTGATTTCGCAATCCTGTGCCTGCATGATGATGCTGCGCGGGAGGCGGTGGAATTGGCCGCTGGCAGCGCCGTGCGCATCATTGACGCCTCCACTGCGCACCGGGTGACACCAGGCTGGACCTATGGTTTCCCCGAGCTGGTCGGGCGCGATCTGGTGGCTGGCGCGGATCGGGTTAGCAATCCCGGCTGCTATTCCACCGGCTTCATCGCCCTGCTCGCCCCGCTGGTGCGCGCCGGACTGTTGCCGGCCGACTGGCCCTACAGCTGCAACGCCGTCTCGGGCTATTCGGGCGGCGGCAAGGCGTTGATCGCGCGGTTTGAGGATGATGGTGACATCGCCTGGCGCGGCTATGCCTTGCAGCTGGGCCACAAACACGTTCCCGAAATGCAGGCCCGCTGCGGGCTGACAATTGCACCGCTGTTCACGCCCGCCGTGATCCCAGCGCATCGCGGCATGGTGGTGGAAATTCCGCTGCCGTTAAGCGCTATGAGCGGTGCCGCCTCGCCCGATACCATGCGCGCCGCGCTGGCCGCGTTCTATGCTGACAGTCCGGTGGTGCGCATAGGCGCAGAACCCGCCAGCGGCGAATTGCTGCTGCGCCGTTCGCGCCAGCCCAGTGACGCGATGGAGCTGTTCGTGCTGGCCAGCCCCGATGGCACGCAGGCGCGGCTGGTGGCCATGCTCGACAACCTCGGCAAGGGCGCCAGCGGGGCGGCGGTGCAATCGCTCAACCTGATGGCCGGATGCCCCGAGACTGCCGGCCTGGTGCTGTAACGGGATTTTTTTGCCCAATTATTAGGCACCACCCTGCTGAAATATTGGGCAATATACCATTAGAACAGCGGCCTATTTGTTGCGACTGTGCCCGCAAAAATGATTCCAATCTTGCGAATCCGCCCTTTCGGTTTGGCGCGCGATTGTTTAGGCCCTTGTGACTAGGCTTGGCATGATTCTTGATACACTGATCCGGCCATGGCCAAGGCGAAAGACAGGGTGACCGTGAAAAAGATCGAAGCCATCATCAAGCCGTTCAAGCTGGACGAGGTAAAAGAAGCGCTGCACGAAGTGGGCGTTTCAGGCATTACCGTAACCGAAGCCAAGGGCTTTGGCCGCCAGAAGGGCCATACAGAACTGTATCGCGGGGCCGAATATGTCGTCGACTTCCTGCCCAAGGTGAAGCTCGAAGTGGTGGTGCCCGATGCCCAGGCCCAGGCCGTGGTCGAAGCAATTGCCGGGGCGGCGCACACCGGACGGATCGGCGACGGCAAGATCTTCGTCTCCGATATCCTGTCCGCGCTGCGCATCCGCACCGGCGAGCAGGATGACGCGGCGATCTGATACATTTGCGCGGGGCCAGGTCGCCCGCACGCACAAATTCAACTGATAAATTGATCTCAAGAAGGGAATAAACATGTCGAGTGCAGCGAAAATCGTGGAACGCCTGAAGGAAGAGGAAATCGAGTGGGTTGACCTGCGTTTCACTGACCCCAAGGGCAAGTGGCAGCACCTGACGATCTGCGCCTCGGCGATTGACGAGGACAACCTCGAAGAAGGCCTGATGTTCGATGGCTCTTCGATCGAAGGCTGGAAGGCGATCAACGAAAGCGACATGATCCTCAAGCCCGATCTCTCGACCGTGTGGGCCGATCCGTTCAGCGCCACCCCGATGCTGATCATCAACTGCGACATTGTCGAGCCTTCCACCGGCGAACTCTACGCCCGTGACCCACGCTCCACCGCCAAGCGCGCCGAAGCCTATCTCAAGACCACAGGCATTGGCGACACCGTGTTCGTCGGCCCGGAGCCTGAATTCTTCATGTTCGACGACGTCCGTTTTGAAGATGGCTATGCCGGATCAGGCTTCGCGATTGACGATATTGAGCTGCCGACCAACACCGGCCGCGAATATGAAGGCGGCAATCTGGGCCACCGTCCGCGCGCCAAGGGCGGCTATTTCCCGGTTGCCCCGGTCGATAGCTGCGTCGATATCCGCGCCGAAATGGTCGCCACGATGCTCGAAATGGGCCTGCCGATGGACAAGCACCATCACGAAGTGGCCGCCTCGCAGCACGAATTGGGCATCACCTATGACACGCTGGTGAAAACCGCCGACAATGTGCAGATCTACAAGTATGTCGTGCATCAGGTCGCCCATGCCTATGGCAAGACGGCCACCTTCATGCCCAAGCCGATCCGCATGGATAACGGCAGCGGGATGCACACCCACATGTCGATCTGGAAGGACAGCAAGCCGACTTTCGCAGGCAATGGCTAT
>CAMDSM010000205.1 GCA_945906905.1 Altererythrobacter xiamenensis
ATCGGACAATACCGTCTCCACGTTCTGGATCACCAACCCCGACAACGTCTACCGGGGCAATGTAGCCGCCGGCTCAGACCAGATCGGCTTCTGGTTCGCCTTGCCAACCCATCCTACCGGCCAGTTCGAAGGCTCGGAGATCAGCGCCGTTACCTGGCCCGGGCGGACAAGGGTGCGAGAGTTCAGCGGCAATGTGGCCCACTCCAATTTCGATGGCATGTTGCTCGACCGAGGTCCAAGGGCCGATGGCACGTTCGGTATCGCTGGCCCCAACCTGATCAGCTACGCCGATCCATCCGATACGAGCAGCGGGCTGGTAGTGTCAGTGTTCGACAATTTCACCGGCTACAAGAACCGCAATGGCGCCATTTGGGGCCGTGGTGAGATGCATCTCTATTCCAATCTAAAACTGGCCGATAACGCGATCGGCTTCACCCATGCTTCTGGTGCTCCGGGTATCGCGCCCTACACCTCTCGAGTGGTGGACTCTCTGTTCGTGGGCGAGAGTGACAATGTGGGCAACCCCAGAACTCCGCAGGAATTGGCCTACGGCCGCAGCCTGCCGGCCGCTTCGGCAGATTTCCCCATCCGCGGCTATGAGTATTATGATTTCCACCACGAAGTCGAAAATACCACTTTCGTGAACTACGTGCCCAACGAGCTGCGCGATGCGGGCGCGATCTCCTACCTGTTGTTCACCAGCTTCGGTATGAGCACCAATAACTCGGTCGAGGGCCTGACTTTCGTCAACGCCAAGCCCGTCAGTTTCCCTCCGGTCCAACGCCGCTGGGCGTCTGATTATGGACGCAGTGCTGCCTACCGAAGCGCGGCATTCCGCGACCTCGACGGTTCGGTCAGCGGAATTCCCGGTTCCACCATCGTCATCGACAACGGCATCGCATCGCATGAAGTGGCCTGCGAAATCAGGCCGGCCTGGAATGCTGCCGTGTGCCGGGGGGACATGGGCCGCATCAACATCTCTGGTGATTTCGCCCCGTTCCAGACTGGCCCCATTGCCAATCCGATCATCCTGCAACGCAATGGCAGGCGGTTCGAATATATCGGGGAAAGCACGATCGGTAGCGGCGCTGAGGTAAGGGTTGAGACTGGCAGAGATACGCTGTCGTTGTCCCTTACCGAAATGGACGACGGCTCATCGGTGATTTTCGAATTTCCCGGGTACACAGCCGCCACCGGGGGCGTGGAAGCATCCAACATGACCGCGCTGCGCGAGGCCCGTGAGACATCCTACTACAAGGATGGTGACACGCTGTGGGCCAAGCTCGTGGTCGACAATTCTGCCGGCCTGACGGTTTCAAACGGGGGCAATGGTCCCCCCGGTTTCGGTGCCAGGGCTACGCCTGTGGGAGCCCGCCTCGAAGTCGTTAGGGCCAGCCTCGGCGGCTGACGGAGCGAGGTCGGAGTTTTTCGTTGGGTTCTGGTGCGGTTGGCTGTGACACTTTACCTAACCGCCCAATCTTAATTCACCCCAACATTGCCATCCCGCCATTCACATGGATCGTCTGCCCGGTAATATAACTAGCCTCGCGCGAAGCCAGAAACGCCACCGCTGTGCCTACGTCAGCCCCCTCGCCCATGCGCCCCATCGGGATGCGGGTGTTGAGGGCTTCTTTTACGCTGTCGGACAGCACCTCGGTCATCGGGGTGCGGATGAAGCCCGGTGCGACGCAGTTGGCGGTTATGCCGCGGCTGGCGACTTCCTGGGCGAAGCTCTTGGTCATGCCAGTGATGCCCGCCTTGGCGGCGCAATAGTTCATCTGACCGGGATTGCCCGTGGACCCGACCACGCTGGTGATGGTGATGATTCGGCCAAAGCGCGCCTTCATCATCGGGCGGGCGGCAGCGCGGATCAGGCGGAAGGTGCTTTCCAGATTGATCCGGATAACATCACCCCACTCTTCATCCTTCATCCGCATGGCGAGGTTGTCGCGGGTGACACCGGCGTTGTTGATCAGGATATCAATCCCGCCCAGCGTGTCGATGGTGGCGGGGATCAGTTCTTCGACTTGGGTGGTGTTGGAAAGGTCACAGGTAATCTCGACATGATCGCCGCCATATTGCGCGATAAGTTCTTCGCGAAAAGCGCGCAATTTGCTGCCGTTGCTGCCCGATAACGCGATCCGCGCACCTTGGGCAGCGAGCGCGCGGCTGATGGCTGATCCGATGCCGCCAGCGGCTCCGGTGACGAGGGCATTCATTCCGGTAAGGTCGAACATTTGGTGCTCCAATTCCACTACCACACGGCTGTTGCGCGGCTGCAGCTTCAGGTCAACCGGCAGCTTTCCATCCTCAGCGCACCACCGGCTGGAAATTGATCCGTCGCCTCTCCGCAATGCGCCCGTCGGCCACCGCGCCTTCGACCAGTTCATAACCCAGCAAAGCGAACACCCGGCCGCCGAGGAAAATCGGTCGGGCGTTGCCATACCAGTCGACGCAGGAGGCCACGCAGCCGTCGGGGCGCTGGAGGTTGGCGCCCGAGACCAGTTCGCCGCCGGGCGAAAAGGCGCGGTTGTTTCGGCGCAGGAAGAAGATCGCGGTGCGGTCTGATCCGGGGACCAGTTCGCCCCGGATATGCTCCCCGCGCGACACGGGCAGGCCCAGCATGCCGCTGACCCCGCCGGGTGAGCCATCGTCGGCGCGGTAGAAGAAGGCCTGGCTGCGGCTCTCGCCCTCATCGGCGGCCGGCAGGAGATAGAGGGCTTCCAGCCGCGTGCGTGCGCCCAGCGAAACGGCCGAAAAGCCCAGCGCGCCGGCATTGTCCGGTCCGATCGCCACGGCATCGGCGCCCATGATGTCAAACCTCGTGACGTCATGCGCCAGCGCGATCGACTGCAACGGCCCGCCATCGAGCGGAACGAGGTGCACGGTGGCTGGCTGGCGCTGCCCCTCGCGGCGATAGGGGTGACCGGGGGCGTAGAGCAGGTAGTCGCCAGCAAAGCGGTTCTCGAAGCCATTGCCGTATCCACCGGGCAAGCGGCGCAAGGCTTCGCGCGGCATTGATCGGGCACCATTGCCGAAGCTGGAAAGGGTGATACTGGCGAGGCCCAGATCGCCGCCAGCGGCCTGCCCGGCCCACATGCCATCGCCCGATCCATCGCCGCGCAAGGCGACATAGAGCAGGCCGCGCGCGGTATCCTCCCGGAAGGAGAACTGGTTGGCCGGCGATCCGCTCACCGCCACCGCGCCCGGCGCCGAGCCATCGAGCGGCAGGCGGAACAGTTGCCCCGCTGTTACCTCGTCCTTGCCCAGCCCACGCCGGTCGCGGCTCAGTGCCTCAGTCCAGACATAGGCCGCATTGGGTGAGACGTAGAAGCTGTGGCCCCAACTGCCCAGCACCGCCGTAGCGCTGCAATCGAACCGCTCCGCCGCCAGATTGCAGCGGGTGATGGTATGCGCCTGACTTAGGTAGAACCGGCCCGAACGATAGGGCGCGGCAACATACATATCGTCCCAATCGACCAGATTGACCGCCTCGGCGCGCGGTCCGCCGCCCCGGATTGCGGGCATCGACGAGCGCCAGTCGCGCCAGTCGATTTGCACCGGAGCATAGACAATCAGCTCATCCCCGATCAGCCGCGAGGCGTAGTTTTCGGACGAATAGTAATCGCCCGAGCGCAGATAATGCGTGTCGCGATAGGCCAGCGAGCCATCATCGCCCAAGGTGAAGCGGTTGATCTCGGTGCCGAAATCGCCGTAGGAATAGCCGATCACGATCACCTGATTGCCGCGCACCAGCATCTCGTCATACCAGGTTTGGCCCGGATTTACCGCGCCGGGCGGGAAGGCATCGATGGCCGCCACCGCCTCCAGCGCATCGCCGCCATGGCGAACGGTGAATATCCGCCCGCGCCGCAATACGATGAAATAATCGCCGGCGTTCTTGACGATGGCCCCTTCGTCGACCCCGGCCTCCTGCGTGTTGGTTATGCTTTCGGTGCGTTCGTTTTGAGGGGCTAGTTCATAGCTAGCGGCGTCGGAGGCTGCTTCGGCAACCGCCATGACCGCCGGAGCATCCAGCGCGACCTCATATGCATACTCGCCCTCGCCAGAATAATCGCTCTGCTGAATAACCTGCATCTTGTTCGCGAACAGGCGCATTTGGGCCGCGCTGGTGAAGGGGGAGAGGCTGGTTTCGGGCGCGTTTTGCCCGGTGGCTCCGCTGCCCCCCAGCAACAACAGGGCGCTCGAAGATAGAGCCGTCAGCAGTGTTTTCATTCGAGCCATCGTCTTTTCCTCCCGCCCAAATGATACGCTGTTACAGACCCTTAGCAAGCGCCTCGATATCGTCCATCGAGACCACGCTGGTCTGCTCGCTTTCGGGCAGAATCTTGCGGATCATCGGGCCGACAACCTTGCCGCCCAGCTCCACGAAATGGCTGATCCCGGCGGCGCCCATCGCCTCAACACTTTCGCGCCAGCGCACGCGGCCGGTCACCTGGCGCACCAGCAGGTCCAGCTCCTGTGCAGGATCGGCGGTGAGCGACGCGGTGAAGTTGGAATAGACCGGCAAGTGCAGCGCGCCCGGCGGGCACAGCGCCAGCGCCTCGGCCATGGCATCGGCGGCGGGCTGCATCAGCGAGCAGTGGAACGGCGCGGACACGGGCAGCAACACCGCGCGTTTGCAGCCAAAGTCCTTGGCCAGCTCAACCGCGCGCGTG
>CAMDSM010000206.1 GCA_945906905.1 Altererythrobacter xiamenensis
ATCGCGGAAATCGTGGCGTTCGATAATGCCGGCGTCCTCGAACAGTCGCACGGTGCGGTAAACCGTCGACATCGAGATCTTGTCGTCGATTGCGACCGCTCGGCGATGAAGCTCCTCGACGTCCGGATGGTCGCGCGACGATCCCAGCACGCGTGCGATCACGCGGCGCTGCTCGGTTATGCGCAGGCCGCGCTCGGCACACAGTGCCTCAAGATCGATCGCAGCGTGGGGCAAGGGCAAGTGATCCTGTGATGCGCAAAAAAACACGCCCCGCCACTATGCGAGCGGCGGAACGTCTTTTCAACCGGATTGGTAAGGCTGAGCCTTAGACAACCTTTTTGCGGCGACCCCGACGCTGGCCGGGTTGGCGGCCAAGGCCGATCTTCTTGGCCAGTTCACGGCGCTTTTCGGCATAGTCAGGCGCGACCAACGGATATTCAGCGGTGAGGCCGAAGCGGGCGCGATAGAGATCTGGCGTCAGGCCGTGGTCGGTCATCAGATGGCGCTTGAGCATCTTCATCTTCTTGCCGCATTCAAGGCAAACGATATGGTCGTTCTTCACCGAAGAGCGAATCGACACAGCCGGTTCATGGCGGACTTCCACCACCGGAGCAGTGCCAAGACTGGCCAGCGCACCATAGACGCTTTGGATCAGCGGGGGCAGGTCTGAACCATCGACGCTGTTGTTGGCAACATGGGCAGTGACGATATCTGCGGTGAGCGTGATCAGCATCTCGTTCACGTCGTTCTGATTGTTATCCATTGATTCCTCGGAAATAGTTATACTGCGATTGTTTTTTCGTGGGCAGCTACTTCATGGTTGAACGGCTGCGGGTGTAGGCACTGCACCAGACAAATAGGCTTTGCAAGGGGGAGGAACGCCTGTTTGCAGGAAATTTCCTGTGAATTTACTCTATTCACCCACTAGGGCATAGGTAATCGCATCGAAGGGCCCACCGCGTCCCGAGCGGTAATAGTTAGGACGCCTTCCCACCGGCTCAAAGCCGTGGCGCAGATAAAGCCCCTCGGCCGGATTGCCGCACCGCATTTCCAGAAACAGCCGTGCCGTCCCACGCTGTCCGGACATGGCAATAAGTTGACGCAGCAGCGCGCTGCCAACGCCGCGCCCGCGGGCTGGCGGGGTGACGGCGATCAGCAGCAGTTCCTCTTCGTCCACCACCTGCCGCGAGAGGGTAAAGCCTGCGGCATTTTCAACACGATCCGGCACCCGTCCATCGGCGTCTAGCAGCAGAAAATGGGTGCCCCGCACGGTCAGCGCATCGCTCAGCTGGCGCCGGGTCCAGCCCTCGCCAAATTCCGGGTCAAACGCAGTGTCCATCACCAGCATGATGGCATCGACCGCATCAAAACCGGGGCCGATCATGCCGCCGCGCCTTGCGGAAGTTTTGCATCGGGGCCGCGGCCATAGATCGGAGCGAGAACGGCAGTGAACAGTGCGGGCGGGAGCAGCAGCGCCTTGCGGGCATCGGGGAGCATCGGCAACGTGGTGAACGCGCCTCCGGCAAGTGCAACCAAATCGGCTGCACGATTGCCCGCGATCAGCCGGTAGCGGCAGGCCTGCGCGGCCTTGTCGGGCGCCAGCGAAACCACAGCGCCTTGGGGCATTCCATCGTTGCCAAAATCAGCCACGAACCACTCACCGTGGCCGCCCGCCATGCACACCGTCACTGCTTCACCGGGATGCTGCTGGCGCGCCATTGCGGCCACCAATGCCAGCGTGGGATAGCCCAGCACCTCTGCCCCCCAGGCCAGCCCCAGCGCGCGGGCGGCAGAAAGGCCGATGCGCACTCCGGTGAAACTGCCAGGGCCAAGCGAAACAAGGATGCGGTCGGCGCGGCCCTTGGCGGGCAGGACAGCGATAGCGGGCACCAGCCTTTCAGCATGGCCACGCCCGAGCACCTCGTGGAAATGGCCGATGCAGATGCCATCATCGAATAGCGCGAGCGAACAGGCCTCGGTCGCGCTGTCGATGGCGAGAATGCGCATCTGGTAGGCCGCTCAAAGCAGGCGGTTGAACAGGTCGAAGGCGGGGCGTGGGCTGCGGCCGAAAATGCTCGCCGGGTCTCCATGCCCGATTGCGCACAGGAAATCGGCCTGAACCCGCGGCTGGTCGACAAAAAACTCTGCCGTGGCCGTGTCCTGATCGAAGCCCGACATTGGACCGCAATCCAGCCCCAAAGCGCGCGCGGCGAGCATCAGATAGGCACCCTGCAAGGTCGCATTGCGCACCGCACTCGTCCGGCGAAACTCCTCGCTGCCAGTGAACCATGAGCGCGCATCGGCATGCGGGAACAGCCATGGAAGCTGTTCGTGGAAATCCAGATCATAGCCAATAATCACCGTGACCGGAGCGGCCAAGATCTTGGCCTTGTTACCTTCGGACGCGCAGGCGGCCAGCCGTTCCTTAGCTTCGGGCGTGCGGCACCAGACGAAGCGCGCCGGGCTCTGGTTGGCGGAAGTCGGCCCCATCTTGAGCAGATCGTAGATTTCGGCGATCTCTGCGTCGGTCACGGGCTGGTCGAGCCAGCCGTTGTAGCTTCGTGCTGTGAGGAACAATTGGTCGAGCGCGGTTGCGGCCAGGGGCTCGTTCATCTCAGGCAGCCCTCACTTCGCTGACTTCGGGGACATAGTGCTTGAGCAGCCCTTCGATGCCCTGCTTGAGTGTGGCGGTGGAGCTGGGGCAGCCAGAGCACGCGCCCTGCATCTGCAGATAGACCACACCATCGCGGAAACCGCGATAACGGATATCGCCGCCGTCGCTGGCCACGGCGGGTCGCACGCGTGTTTCGAGCAGTTCCTTGATCTGTTCGATGATGTCGGCCTGGGCGGGATCGTCCCCCTCCACCGGCGCATCGTCATCTTCAGCCGGAACCATGATTCCGCCCGCGCTGGCGGCATGGAACAGCGGTGTCTGGCTGACGAAGTGATCGAGCAGCACCGCCACCACCTGCGGCTTCAGCGCCGACCAGTTGGCACCGGGCGCGGCGGTGACCGAAACGAAGCTGGCGCCGAAAAACACCCCGCTCACCTCGCCGGTATCGAACAGCGCCTGCGCCAGCGGCGAGGCTTCGCCATCCTCAGGCGAGGCAAAATCGCGCGTGCCAGATGGCATCACCTGCTGGCCGGGGAGGAATTTCAGCGTGGCGGGGTTGGGTGTGGTTTCGGTTTCTATGAACATGACATGCGATGTAGGAGCATGGAGGGCGCATCACAAGGATACTTGCGTGGCAGACTTGTCAGACTATTCACCAAGCCTTCATCCATTGGCTGGCCTATAGCGCACCCATGACCCGTCTTTCTCGCGCCTTGCGCCCGCTCCTCACCGCCGCATTCCTGCTGCTGCCGGCCCCGCTGCTGGCGCAGGTCGATTGCACCATCGGCATTGCCAGCCAGGCCGATCTGCCCGCTTTCAGCCAGCCCGATGATCCGTGGATCTATCGCGGGACGGATATTCCGGTCGACCGGGAATGGCTGATGGGTGAACTGCCCAATGGCCTTCGCTATGCCGTGCGCCAGAACGGAGCCCCGCCTTGCCAGGTCTCGATCAGGGTGCAGATTGACGCCGGATCGCTGCACGAGGAAGAGAGCGAACGCGGCTTTGCCCACCTGATCGAACATCTGACATTCCGCGAATCGCGCAATCTGGGGCCGGGTGAGGCGATTCCACTGTTTCAGCGCTGGGGCGCGGCCTTTGGACTGGATACCAACGCCACCACCAGCGCCACGCAAACGGTCTATCAGCTCGATCTGCCTGATATGCGGCGAGATCGGCTGGAAGAGGCGATGCGGTTGTTTTCCGGAATGATCGAGGCCCCGGCGTTATCTGCCGAAAACCTCGGTGACGACGTGCGAATCGTGCTGGCCGAGCGGCGTGAACGGGCTGGGCCGGACTTGCGTGTGGCCTTGGCGCTGAATGAATTGCTCTATTCCGGCCAGCGGCTGGCCAATCGCGCGCCGATCGGCACGGTCGAGACCTTGCAGGCGGCCACGCCTGATGCCGTGCAGGCATTCCACCGGCGCTGGTATCGCCCGGACAACGCGGTTGTGGTGCTGGTCGGCGACGCCAGCCCGAGCGTGTTGGCGGCGATGGTGGAGCGGCACTTCGGCGCGTGGCAGGTGCCCGGCCCGGACACGCCCGAGCCTGACTTTGGCATTCCGCATGCCCCGCCCGGTGCCGATCCGGCCAATCCGGTTGGCGAAGTTGCGGTGCATGTCGAAGCAGGCCAGCCGCGCGGGCTGACCTTTGGCGTCCTGCGTCCGTGGGTGCAAATCGTCGACAACATGGAGTATAATCGCGGGCTGCTGCTCGATGCAGTGGCGCTCGGCCTCATCAATCGGCGGCTGGAGGAAAATGCCCGCGCCGGGGGCAGTTATCTGCAAGCGGGTGTGGCGCAAGAGGATGTCAGCCGCACGGTCGATGGCACATTCGTTACCTTCACTCCGCTGACCGATGACTGGCAATCGGCACTGGCCGACGTCCGTGGGGTGATCGCCGATGCGCTGGCCAATCCCCCGAGCGAGGAGGAAATTGCCCAGACGGTGGCACAGTTTGAACTGTCGTTTGCCGACATGGTCGAACAGGAACGCAGCCAGGCCGGCCCGCTGCTGGCCGATAATCTGGTCAACGCGGTCGATATCCGCGAGGCCGTGGCCGCGCC
>CAMDSM010000207.1 GCA_945906905.1 Altererythrobacter xiamenensis
GTGTGCATGGACGTTTCCTTCTGCACTTATACTATCACGCAGCGCACAGGACAGGAAGGGCTCAGGCAGGGACACCCGGCGGAGCGGCAAATGCCCTGCGGTCGAGGAAAAAGTCATCGACCGCCAGATCGAGCTTGCGGGCAAACCACGCGCCGCTGGCAAGGATCGCGGGCACATCTTCGCGGCGCAGCATTTTGGGGTGATTGCCGCCTGCGTTCCAGTCAATATAGCGTTTGTCGGCGGCGATCCGGTCAGCATGGCGACGGCTGAGCAGCGTCTGCATCACATGCTCATCGGCGCATTGGGTGAACAACAGCCGCCCATTGGCCAGCAGCCGTCCGGTTTCGGCGTGGACATCCAGCGCAATATCGCGCGGCAATGAGAACCAGCCATTGCCCTTCAGCCACGGCTGCCCGCCCACCCGCGCACGGCTGAGGCCGATCCGCTCCCACAGGTCTGAAAAAGACCAGCTGAGCCGGGTTTGCGCACGGGCGACGTTTTCAGACAGGCGTGGCCAGCCTTTGAGCGCGAACAGGCGATCATCGAACCACCAGTGCTCCATTCGTTCGCCATCCAGCTCCCCAGAAATGCCAGCGAAAGCGGGGCGCAGGGATCCAGCCGCTTCAATATCGGCGATCATTTGCGCGCGCGAGACCACCGGCCAGTCCGCGCCGCTTATGAGGTGTAGATAGTCGCAGCCTGTGGCGATGCCCGCCCCAAGCGCGCGGTGTTGCGCGGTGACGACGGTGCGATGCGCCCAAAAGACGCTGGCGGGGCGCTCCACCAGCACCACCTTGCCCGAAGGATGCGCCGCCAGCCGCGCGCGATCATCGCGCCACAGGGCCGATTTGCGATCGAGGTGCAGCACGATGCGGTCATCGTGTGTGCCCTCGGCCAGCCGGTCGATCAGTGCATCAAGCTGCATAGGCGCGGCATGGGCCATGATGAGATAGGCAAACCTCACGCGGGAGTGCTTGTCGCTTCAGGCCGCAGCCGCAGCCACAGGCCCGCGAGCAGTTCGGCAATCTCGGTGAACAGCGGATGCGCCGTCAGCCACAATGTCGCCAGCCACAGGCCCATGCCCGCCAGCGTGCCCGCCAGCATCGGTATAAAGCCAAGCGTCGCCGGACCTTGCCAAAAGGCATAGATCAGCAACAGCGGGGCCACGCTGGCCAGCGTCCCTGCCGCAGACTTGGCGTAATTGGCCAGCATCGCGCGCCAGGAAAAGCCGATGATCGCGCGCAGGAAGGCGGCATAGATGCAGAACCACACCAGCCCATAGGCGAGGCGTGAGGCCGCCGCGCCCTCAAGTCCATACCATGCGCCGGCCGAGAACAGCGCTACGGCAGCAGCAGTGTCGATGAAATTGCGATGCACCAACGGCTTCATCCGCCCCAGCAGGATCGGCAGTTCCATATGCATCGGCAGGGCCACAAAGAAGAACTCGGCCATGGCGATCCATTGCAGCAGCGAGACTGTGCCCAGCCAACGCTCGCCATATAGGAGCCGCACCAATGGCTCGGCCAGCACTGCCAGCCCGGCCATGCTCGGCCACACCACCGCGCAATAGCAGGCCACGACGCGCTCATAGGGTGGACCCAGCGCCTCGCCCCGGTCGCGAATGCGGGCAAAGGCGGGATAGAACACGGCGCCCACCGCACCCGACACCAGAAAGCGCAACTGGCTCGCAAGGCCGACCGCGCGGGCAAACAGCCCCACCGCGGCCTCGCTGATCAGCTGACCAAGGATGAGGTCTGGCGCGCGGCTGCCGAATGAGCCGCTGAGTATCAGCACGCTCGATCCACCACCAAAGCGCAGCACGGGCATGACGCCAGCAAATGAGATCGGCCATGGCAGCAGCAGGCCATTGCGCCATTGCGCCACGATTACGCGGGCGGCCTGCTGGGCAAAGGCACCCCAGGCCAGCGCCAGCGCGCCCATGCCCTGCCGGGCGAGCACGATGGCGACAACCGCATTGGCCAGCGCGGCGGCGATCTCGATCATGGTGTTGGATTGAAAGTCGAGTTCTCGCTGCCGCAGCGCCGTGGGGATGATGGCGAACGGCACCAGAAAATACGATGCCCCGATGACCAGCATCACCGGCACCAGATCGGGCATGGCATAGAGCCAGGCCATCGGCCAGGCGAGCGCCATGCTGAGCGAAGCCACCGTCCAGGTTATAACCAGTGATAGCGAGCAAACCGTGCGCAACTTGGCGGCGGTCAAGTCGGCCTCGCCGGCGATATAGCGCACCAGCCCAAAATCCTGCAGCACCGCGATCAGGGCGGTGGCGGCAAAGGCGATGGAATAGAGGCCAAGATCGTCCGGCCCGATGAAGGTGCGGGCCAGATAGATGCTGACGCCGAAATTGATCGTGAAGGCCAGATACTGGCTGGCCATCGCCCACATGGCAGCGTGGCGGACACTGAACGGTGCGGCGGAGGCAGGGGCGGTGGCCAAGGTCAGGACCGCTCAGCTCGTGGCCAGTGCGGCAGACAAGCGCAAGGCCCGGGCTGGCTCGCCCAGCTTCACCAGCCGCCCCACGGTGCGCCACATGCCATGGCGCGATCCGCCGTGGCGGATATGGTGAAGCAGGATATCGAAGCCCTCGTCGCGCAGGGCAATGGGCGAATGCAGGATCCCATTGGTCACGCTCTCGCGCACCCGCGCGGCCACTCCTGTCTCGCCAAACAGGTCATCCAATGTGTCGATGGCGGGCAGCTGGTCCAGATGTTCGGTCGGATCGGCCCGGCCGGCATCGCGCATCCGCCATGCTTCGTAGGCAATCGCCGCGCCCACGGCCTGTTCGGTGGCGTGGCGTTTGGACACCTGGCCCATATAGTGGCGATAGCGGATCAGCCGCTGCGGGATATTTGCGATCTTTGTCGCCGAGGCGAGCCGCAGCCACAGGTCCAGATCCTCGCAATGGCGGAAGGCGGCATGATATCCGCCCGCCGCCAGCACCATGTCGCGGCGATACATCACCGAAGGATGGCACAGTAGCGGACCACCGTGGCGGATATTGTCCAGCAGTTCCTCGTGGCTGACCGGATGATCGCGCCCGCCGCTGATATAGGGCCCGCCGTTCTCGTCCATGTCCTCGCTCCAGCAGCCGACCACGCCGTGATCGGGATGCCCGGCCAGAAAGGCCAATTGCGTGGCGAAGCGCTGTGGGTAGCAGATGTCATCGGCATCCATTCGCGCCACGACTGGCGCGCGGGCTTCGCCCAGCAGCTGGTTGAGGCTGGCGACCAGTCCGCGGTTCTCGCGAATGATCGGGCGCACGCGGCTGTCGCGCGCGGCATAGTCGGCCAGCATGGCGGCGGTGCCATCGGTTGAGCCATCATCGAGTATCAGAAACTCGAAATCGCCGAAGGTCTGCGCCAGTATGCTGTCGATCGCCTCGGCCAGGAAGCGCTCGCCATTATAGACGCTCATGGCCACGCTCAATGCGACGCTTGGAGGCACGCTTGTGGGCACGGGCGCGGGAAGGGGGGTGCTTGCTGTCATATCCATCACGTTGCTGCGCATAGCGCGCGCACGTAAACATCGGGTCAACGCGTTGATTTGCATTGCTAGGGTGTTTTGCGGGCCGGGAATCGGCATTCGCGGTCAAAATGCTGTCTGGCCGCACTTGGTCACTGTCTTCGTTCCGTCACACTGCCCCGCAGATTTTCGCATAAGACAATGAAATAACGCTATTTTATGGTTCATTGTAAGAAAAATGCAAAAAGGCGTTGACCCGACTCAGACCCATCCATATATGCCCGGTCACCGGAAGGGAGCGGGCGGTTTCAAACCACCCCAACCCAACGGTCGCCAACATAGTTCGGACAGCAGTCCCCCGGTAGATAAAATCGGGGATGGCTCACTGTCCGCTACTTTCTGTTGGTGGCTCTTTGACATTGTTGATTTTGATGAAGGGACATGTGGGCGACGGCGCCCGGTTCGGGGAGCTCAAGGCTCCGAGTACCGGTTATTTAAGCCGATTGCCACATCCTAGGCCTACATCACGTAGGCTTTGGGTGATGCATGTCCTTCGTATCCATTACGTTTGATGTGCAGGTAACGGCTCCTTGAAGCTCTTACTCAGCAGGTCGACGGACTTCGGTCCGTGCCTGTTAGGTAAGTGAAACAAACTTGAGAGTTTGATCCTGGCTCAGAACGAACGCTGGCGGCATGCCTAACACATGCAAGTCGAACGAACCCTTCGGGGTGAGTGGCGCACGGGTGCGTAACGCGTGGGAACCTGCCTTTTGGTTCGGAATAACAGTTAGAAATGACTGCTAATACCGGATAATGTCTTCGGACCAAAGATTTATCGCCATTAGAGGGGCCCGCGTAGGATTAGCTAGTTGGTGGGGTAAAGGCTCACCAAGGCGACGATCCTTAGCTGGTCTTAGAGGATGATCAGCCACACTGGGACTGAGACACGGCCCAGACTCCTACGGGAGGCAGCAGTGGGGAATATTGGACAATGGGCGAAAGCCTGATCCAGCAATGCCGCGTGAGTGATGAAGGCCTTAGGGTTGTAAAGCTCTTTTACTGGGGATGATAATGACAGTACCCAGAGAATAAGCCCCGGCTAACTCCGTGCCAGCAGCCGCGGTAATACGGAGGGGGCTAGCGTTGTTCGGAAATACTGGGCGTAAAGCGCACGTAGGCGGCGATTCAA
>CAMDSM010000208.1 GCA_945906905.1 Altererythrobacter xiamenensis
CGCTATTACTTCGATCACTAACAACCAAGTCGCTGCAGTGGACGAGGGCGATATCGTCAAACGCATCGGCGACTATCTGCTCGTGCTGCAAGATGGCCGCATTTTCTCGGCAAACTTCCGCACCATGGAGCTGGCCGACCGGATCGACATCTATCGCCGCGACCGCCACGGCGATCCCACCGGGGCGGATTGGTATGACGAGATGCTGGTGCAGGGCGATCACATCCTGATCACTGCCTACTCCTACAGTGACGAGGCGACCGAGCTGTCGGTATTCCGCATGGATCAGGCCACCGGCCAGATCGAGCGGCGCGGGGTGTTCCTGATCAGTTCGGAAGACTATTACGACAGCGACAATTACGCCACCCGCGTGGTCGGCGATCAGCTGGTGATCTACAGCCATTTTGAGCCAGAAGACCTGGTCAGCCGTGGTAGCCGTCCGTCGATCCGGCGCTGGAGCGCTTCGGATGAGTTCGATGAGCGCGAGCGGGGCGGGCGGCCGATCCTGTCAGCCGACGATATCCACCGCCCGGTGTTCGGCGTGGAAGAGCCTGAGGTGCATCTGATTTCGGTCTGCGGGCTGGGCGGTCTGGAACGCAACGATCTGGACTGCAAAAGCACTGGTTTTATCGCCGCCAGCCGCGCGGAGATGTTCGTTTCGCCCGATAACGTCTATCTCGCGACCACTGCCGATGGCTACTACGGTTACGGTGGCCAAAACCTGTGCCGTAATGCCGAAGATGGCGCGACGGTGGGTGCGGCAGTGCCCGGCGCGGTGTTCCGTCTGCCCTTGCGGCGCGGTGATGCCGATTTGCTGGCGGTGCGTGGCTTCGTGATCGACCAGTTTTCGATGGACCAGAACGCCAACCGCTTCCGCATGCTGGCTTTTTCACCAAGCTTTCGCTGTGGTGAGAGCCGCTGGGATGCCGAACCCCTGCCCAGTGGGCCCGAGCTGATCGACGAGACGATCGGCAGCTTCAGCGCAACCTACCGCACCGCGCCCGAGCGCCGCTTCACCCGGCTGCCATGGGCGGGCAACGGCATGGTTGAAAACCGCTTCATTGGCGATTGGCTGCTCTATGGCACGCGCACCCGCTATGGCCGCCCCCCAGAAGGCGATGACCGGCCCGAACCCGCCTCCGCCATCGCTGTGCCGCTGGGTAATCCGGCGGCTGTTCAACGGCTGGAACTGGGGCATGAGATCACCCGGCTGGAATCGCTGGGACAAGATGCCATTGCCACCGGATACCGCGATGCCAGCGGCCTCAGCATTTCGTACATCGACCTTGGTGAAAGCGCCCGCATTGCCGACCAGACACTGCTCGCCAACCGCTTTGAAAGCGAAAGCCGCAGCCACGCCTTCAACGCCACTGTCCGGCCGGAGGGCAATGGCTTCATGGGTATCCCGACGGTGATTCGTGAGGAGGATTCGAACCGCTATTACTGGCGCTCGGACAATTCGCAGGTCTCGTTCCTCAGCTTCGATCCAGCCGGATCGCTGCGCGATATTGGCCAAATCAGCCCGACCAAGCACGAGGAGGGTGACGAACCTGAAGGCTACACCTGCGAAGTCTCTTGCGTCGACTGGTATGGCAATGCCCGCCCGATCTTCATCGAGCAGATGGCCTATGCCCTGATGGGGACCGAACTGGTCGAAGCCCAGCCATCGGCCGACAGCATCACGGTGCGCCGGCGCCTGCTGCTGACCCAGCCTGACGCGGTTGAATGAACCAGCGGGGCTTTGCCAACCCGCCCCACTCTCGCTAAAGCCCGGCGTGTAACGATGATCAAGCCACTCGCCTCTCTCCTGCTCGCCGCCATGGCGCTTACACTGCTCGCCGCTTGTGAGCGGGCGGACGTCGACCGCCCCCCAACCTCGCGCGAATTCCCGCGTGCCTATCGGCCGGTGTCCGAGGTAGGCTCCAATGCATTTTCCACCGAGCAGCAGCGCGATGATGTGTCCGAAGCGCAGCTGGTGATGGACAAGGCGGCGATTACGCCGGGCATGACTGTGGCCGATATCGGTGCGGGTGAAGGCTATTATACCGTCCGGCTGGCCGAGCGGGTGGGGGCCACTGGCCGGGTGTTGGCGCAGGACATTGATGAAGATGCGCTGCGCCGTCTTGGTGCACGGGTCGAGGCGGAGCGGCTGGATAATGTCGCGATAGCCGTTGGCGCGCCTGATGATGCGCGGTTGCCGGCCAATTCGTTTGACCGCGTGTTCATGGTCCATATGTATCACGAAATCGCCGAGCCTTACGCCTTCCTGTGGCGGATGCGGCCGTCCTTGCGTGCGGGCGGGCAGGTGATCGTGGTCGATGTTGATCGCCCGACCGATCAGCACGGGATTGCGCCGCAGCTGTTATTCTGCGAATTCGCCGCGATGGGCTTTCGTCTGGTTGATTTTGATCTTAAACCGGAGATCGCCGGATATTATGCGCAATTCGAAGCTGTGGGCGCTCGCCCGGAGCCACAGGATATTGAGCCGTGCGGTCAGCCCGGCGAAAATGGAGAAGGCCTTCCCGATTGAGGTGAAGGGCCGTTGAGGTATTTGATGGAATTCAAGGGTTTGAAGCCGATTATTTACGGTGGCCGTGAAGTGTGGCCGCTGGTCGAAGGCGGCAAGGGCGTGGCGGCAACCAACCACGCCAGTTCTGGCGCGTGGGCGGCAGCGGGCGGGATTGGCACCGTCAGCGGCGTCAACGCCGATAGCTATGACGCTGATGGCAAGGTGATTCCCCAGGTCTATCACAGCGCCACCCGCAAGGACCGGCACCGCGAACTGGTCCGCTATGGCATCGCTGGCGGGGTCGAGCAGGTCCGCAGGGCTTACGAGATCGCCGGTGGCAAGGGCGCTATCAACATCAATGTGCTGTGGGAAATGGGCGGCGCGCAAGAAGTGCTCGAAGGCATTCTGCAGGCCACTCCCGGCATGATTACCGGCGTCACTTGCGGCGCGGGCATGCCCTATAAGCTGGCCGAAATCGCCGAGCGCTATCACGTTCTCTACCTGCCGATCATCAGCAGCGCGCGGGCATTCCGCGCGCTGTGGAAGCGCAGTTATCACAAGGTGCCGCACTTGTTGGGCGCCGTGGTATATGAGGATCCGTGGCTGGCGGGCGGGCACAATGGCCTGTCCAACGCCGAGGATCCCTTGCTCCCGCAAGACCCCTATCCCCGCGTTAAAGCCGTGCGCGATACCATGCGTGCCGAAGGTCTGGCCGACAGTGTGCCGATCGTGATGGCAGGCGGCGTGTGGGCCTTGCGTGAATGGAACGACTGGATCGACAATCCTGAACTTGGCCAGATCATCTTCCAGTTCGGCACCCGTCCGCTGCTCACCAAGGAAAGCCCGATCCCGCAGGCGTGGAAAGACCTGCTGCGCGAGGTTAATCCCGGCGATGTGTCGCTACACAAGTTCAGCCCCACGGGCTTTTACAGCTCCGCCATCCGCAACCCGTTCCTGCGCCAGCTTGAAGAGCGCAGCCTGCGGCAGATTCCCTATAGTCGTGTCGAAGCAGGCGAGCACACGGTTCAGCTGGACGTGGGTGTAAAGGGCAAGAACTTCTGGGTCGCACCCAAGGATCGTGAACGCGCCCGCAACTGGTCCGGGCAGGGCTTCACCCAAGCCTTGAAGACGCCGGACGATACGGTGGTGTTCGTGAACTCGGAAGATCGTGATGTGATCCGCGAAGACCAGACCGCCTGCATGGGCTGCCTGTCGCATTGCGGGTTTTCCAGCTGGAAAGACCACGACGATTTCACCACCGGCCGCCTGGCCGATCCGCGCAGCTTCTGCATCCAGAAGGGCCTGCAAGGCGCGGTCCATGGCCGGCCGCTGGACGAGAACCTCGTGTTCGCCGGGCAGAGTGCCTCGCGCTTCAAGACCGATCCGTTCTATTCCAACAAGTTCACCCCCACAGTTAAGGAGCTGGTGGAGCGGATATTGACGGGGGATTGACCGGTTGGCGCAAGCTGGCGCCCCGCCGCTGACTTTGGCTGCGCTGGAAATTCGCGGTCTGGCGGCGCTGCCGTTGAGCCAATGGCGCCCGGCCTTGCGCGTGGCCGGAGAGGGAAAAGGGCAGCCGGTTATCACCATTCCGGGCATGTTGGCGGGCGATAGTTCGATCAGCTTTTTGCGGCGGTCTCTGGTTGCATCGGGCTTCGACGCGCGCTCCTCGGGCATCGCTTTTCACGCCGTAGCAACGCCGCAAAGCGTGGGCTTGGTGGCGCGCAGGCTGGCGGATATTCACGCGGAAACTGGGCAGAAGGTGGCGCTCGTCGGCTGGAGCCTTGGCGGCCTCTATGCCCGCGTGATCGCCCAGCGCCACCCTGAGATGGTGAGCGCGGTGATGACGCTGGGTTCGCCCTTTTCCGGCGACCCCCATGCCAATAACGCCTGGCGCTTATATGAGCTGCTCAGCGGGCACAGGGTTGAAACGTCGCCGTTCCCGGAAAAGTTCAGCGACAAACCACCTGTCCCGACGGTGGCGGTGTGGTCGGCGCAAGACGGCGTGATCTCGCCCGAAAACGCGCGCGGATTGCCTCACGAGAGCGACCGTCAGGTGGAAGTCGGCGGCGGCCACCTCGAATTCGCGACGGCTGCTGCCAGCGTGCGGCAGGTTATTGCGGTTTTGGGGGACGTGCTGAGGTAGGGTGATTGGTTC
>CAMDSM010000209.1 GCA_945906905.1 Altererythrobacter xiamenensis
CTGAAATGTCAGCCATCCTGCGAGCCGATGACCAGTTGCACCTGTCACGCAGCCATTTTATCGATGCTCACGCGATCGTCGAACGCGCTGTGATCGAGAGGCTCGAAAAGCATGGCGTCAACGTATCGGGCCATCTGTTCGGGCACAACATCGAAGCGTTGCGAAAGATCAAGGCGGCGCCGCAATTCTCGAAGGCAGAGCGAACAAAACTTCACCTGGCACTCGACGAGCTGGTGGGTCTACAACAAGCCCGCTGCGACATTGTGCATGGTCATCTGCAAATGGTCAGGATCGATGGTGAGGCCCTGGCCTGTTTCGTCAACTGCCGCGATCAAGCGGCGAATGGATCCCTTGCAAGGCTCATCTCGGTCGCAACATTCACCAAGATGAGCACGCAACTTCGCAAACTTGCCGCCGAGATACTGTCCGCCAAAATCAATCCGGCGCCTTCGCCACCGCCACCAGCGCCGGGCGCAACAGACGATCCTTGATCATATACCCGCTCTGCATTTCCTGCACCACGGTGCCAGGTTCGACCGAGCCATTGGGCACTTCAATCATCGCCTGATGCTGGTTGGGATCGAGCGGCAGGCCGACTGCGGCGATGCGAGTGATGCCGTGTTGGCCGAACACTTTTTCCACCTCGCGGCGGGTGGCTTCGAGGCCCGCGATCAGGCTGGCGAGGCGCTCGTCCTCGCGCAATTCGGCGGGCATGGCTTCCAGCGCACGGGCCAAGTTGTCCGGGACTGACAGGATATCGCGGGCAAAACCGGTGGCGGCATAGGCCTGCGCGTCGGACTTTTCCTTCTCCAGACGGCGGCGCACATTCTGCGTTTCGGCGCGGGCATAGAGCACCTGCTGCTTGGCCTCATCCAGTTCAGCCTGCAGTGCGGCGAGCTGGTCGCCCACCAGATCTTCATCACTTTGGTCGAGGAACTGCTCGGGCGCGCCCTTAAGTTCCGCTTCCATCGCATCGTCGTCAATCTTGCCGTTATCGTTCATCATTCAACCAATTCTCTTGCCCAGCGAATGGGCGGTGAAATCTACCATCGGCACCACACGGGCATAGTTCAGCCGCGTTGGCCCGATCACTCCCAGCACGCCGACCACCCTGCCCTCGCGATCACGATAGGGCGCGGCAATGACAGAGGAACCTGACAGTGCAAACAGGCGATTTTCCGCGCCGATAAATATCCGCGCCGATCCCGCCTCCCTGGTGCTGTCCAATAGTTCGGCAATCGACTGCTTGTTTTCAAGGTCATCGATCAGCGAACGCACGCGCTCGATATCACCCAGCGCGGTTTCGTCCAGCAGATTGGCCTGCCCGCGCACGATCAGCACCCGGCGGCGGGTGGCGTCCATCGACCAGGTGACAAGTCCGCGCTCGACCAGATCGCGGCTCGCCTCGTCCAAGGCACTCGTGCCGTTGGTGATTTCGGCCTGCATCAGCCGCAAGGCCTCGGCCAGAGTGCGGCCAGAGAGCCGCGCGGTGATGTAATTGCTGGCGTTCTGGAGCGTGGCGCTGCTGGTTCCAGCGGCCAGATCGAGCAGGCGGTTTTCGATCTGCCCATCATCGCCCACCAGCACCACCAGCGCGCGCGAGGCATCGAGCGGCACGATGTTCATCTGCGCAATCCGCGCCTCGCGCCGGGGGATCATCACCATTCCCGCCGCACCCGAAAGATCGGACAGGATCGTGCTGGTCGCCTCCAGAGCCTGCTCGATCGGGCCGGGCTGCGCCACTTGCGCCTCGATTGCAGCACGCTCCATCGCGGTGGGCTCGGCCACCTGCATCATGCCATCGACGAACAGCCTGAGGCCGCTATCGGTCGGCATCCGCCCGGCGCTGGTATGCGGAGCGGCGAGCAGGCCCAGCTGTTCCAGATCGGCCAGCACCGACCGGATCGAGGCCGGCGAGAGGTTGAGATCACCGCGCTGCGCCAGCACCTTGGAGCCGACCGGTTGCCCGCTGGCGAGATAATCCTCCACCACAAGGCGGAAAATCTCTCGAGCGCGGGTGGTCAGTTCGGTGATTGGAGGTGAGGCCATGACAGCGCCTAATCTAGGCGCTAGGGCAGCGCACGCAATATCGATCAAACACTGTTCCTATCTTACCCCATCGGAGAATACCATGCGACCTTCCGGCCGTGCCGCAGACGAAATGCGCGCCATCACCATCGAAACCGGCTTCACCAAGCACGCCGAGGGCAGCTGCCTGATCAGCTTTGGCGATACCCGCGTTCTGTGCACCGCCAGTGTCGAGGAGAAGGTTCCGCCGTTCCTGCGCAACAAGGGCACGGGCTGGGTTACAGGTGAGTATTCGATGCTCCCGCGCGCCACCCACACCCGAGGCAGCCGTGAAGCCGCCAAGGGCAAGCAGAGCGGACGGACGCAGGAAATTCAGCGGCTTATTGGTCGTTCGCTGCGGTCGGTCACAGATATGCAGAAGCTGGGTGAGCGCCAGATCGTGCTCGATTGTGACGTGTTGCAAGCCGATGGCGGCACGCGCACGGCGGCCATTTCCGGCGCCTGGGTGGCGCTGCGGCTGGCTGTCAACGGGCTGATGGCGGCAGGCGCGATCAAGGACGATCCGCTGACCGCCAAGATCGCCGCCGTATCGTGCGGGATCTGCAACGGTGTTCCGGTGCTCGACCTTGATTACATTGAGGATTCCGCCGCCGATGCCGATGCCAACTTCGTGCTGATCGAAGGCGGCCAGATCGCCGAAGTGCAGGCCACGGCTGAGGGCGCGACATATGACGAGGAAGGCCTGCTGCGCCTGCTCCGCCTCGCCCGCATC
This sequence comes from Altererythrobacter xiamenensis, assembly GCA_945906905.1. Lineage (GTDB taxonomy): Bacteria > Pseudomonadota > Alphaproteobacteria > Sphingomonadales > Sphingomonadaceae > Alteraurantiacibacter > Alteraurantiacibacter xiamenensis_A. Next base: position 2,801 of record CAMDSM010000209.1, read on the forward strand.
GGCACCGACCGGATCTTCGCGGCACAGGAAGCCGCCACCAAATGAGCGCGAGCAAGCTCGGCGGTGGAAGCCTGGTGATTGCCACGCACAATGCGGGCAAGCTCAAGGAAATCAGCGCCTTGCTTGCGCCACTCGGGCTGAATTGCATTTCCGCTGGAGCCTTGGGCCTGCCCGAGCCGGCGGAAACCGGCACCACTTTCGTCGAGAATGCGCTGATCAAGGCGCGGGCAGCGGCTTCGGCTTCGGGGCTGGTGTCGCTTGCCGATGACAGCGGCTTGTCGGTGGCAGCGTTGGATGGCAGGCCGGGCGTTTACACTGCTGATTGGGCGGAAAAACAATGGTTTGAAGGGCTTCCCGGGCGCGATTGGTTCATGGCCATGGGCAAGGTCGAGGGCATGTTGCAGGCGCTCGGCCCCGATACTCCGCGCGATGCGTGGTTCTCCTGCGTGCTGGCGATTGCCTGGCCAGAGGGGGAAAGCGTGGTCTATGAAGGCCGCGTCGATGGCGCGCTGACATGGCCCCCGCGCGGTGTCAAAGGCTTTGGCTATGATCCTGTTTTCATTGCTAAAGGTTACGATCAAACCTTTGCCGAAATCGATCCTGCGCAGAAACATGCGATCAGCCACCGCGCCGATGCTTTCTCAAAGCTGGTGAAAGACCAGTTCGGCGAGTAAGTTCTGGCGATGGCCCGCGCGCTCTATATCCACTGGCCCTTCTGCCTCAAAAAATGCCCTTATTGCGACTTCAATTCGCATGTTCGGGACCAGGTTGACGTTGCCCGGTGGCAGGCCGCTTTGCTGGCCGATATGCGGGCCGAGGCGGAACTGGCGGGGGGTGAGCGACTCGATTCCGTGTTCTTCGGCGGTGGCACGCCGTCGCTGATGCCGCCTGCGCTGGTCGCCGCGCTGTTGCAAGAAGCTGAGCGTTTATGGGGCTTTGCGCCAGATATCGAGATTACGCTGGAGGCCAATCCATCATCGGTGGAGGCGGCAAAGTTCGCCGATCTGGCCAAGGCCGGGGTCAACCGCAGCTCCATCGGACTGCAGGCGCTCGACGATCAGACGCTGCAATTCCTCGGCCGCCTACACGATACACAAGAGGGCCTAGAGGCACTTAAAGTGGCGCAAGCGGTTTTCAGCCGCGTCAGTGTCGACCTGATCTATGCCCTGCCAAACCACAATCCGGCGCAGTGGCAGGCCGACCTTTCGCGCGTCCTCGATCTGGGCACTTCGCACCTTTCGTTATACCAATTGACGATCGAGCCGGGCACCCGGTTTGAAACCATGGCCCGGCGCGGTGACTTTATTCCGCTGGACGATGATGCCGCTGCCGATCTTTTCAGCCTGACGCAGGAACTCACGCTGGCCGCCGGAATCCCGGCCTACGAAATCAGCAACCACGCCCGCCCCGGCCAGCAGAGCCGCCACAACCTCACCTATTGGCGCTACCACGATTATGTCGGCATTGGGCCGGGTGCCCATGGCCGGCGCGGCGGGTTCGCCACGCAAAGGCACAAGAAGCCCGAGAACTGGCTGGCCTCGGTGGAGGCGCGCGGTTCGGGCTGTCAGTCCGCGTTGGCGATCACGCCTTCAGAGCAGGCCTGTGAGGCCCTGCTGATGGGTCTGCGGCTGGCCGAAGGGCTTGATCTGGCGGCCTTATCTGCCCGACTTGGGATCGCCGAGGATCGGCTGCTCGATGCGGGCGAAAGCGGCAAGCTAGAAGCAATGGGACTGATCCGCCGCCAAGGCTCCCATATCACCGTTACCCCAGCGGGAATGCCGCTGCTCGATGCAATCCTGCCGCGGCTGATCGCGGACTCCTTGGTGAGCGCATGAGCAAGCCCG
>CAMDSM010000210.1 GCA_945906905.1 Altererythrobacter xiamenensis
TCACCAGTTCCAGCGCCGAGACGATCCTGGCGCAAATCCCGCGCGATCAGAAAATCATCTTCGGCCCCGATCGCCACCTCGGCGGCTATCTCAACCGCAAATTTGACCGCGAGATGCTGCTGTGGCCGGGCGTGTGCATCGTGCATGAGGCTTTCAGCGAGCGCGAATTGCTCAAGCTGATGCAGCAACACCCCGATGCGCCCGTAGCCGCCCACCCCGAATGCCCGCCGCACATCGTCGACCACGCAGACTATGTCGGCTCGACCAGCGGCATCCTGCAATTCGCCAAGACCTTCCCCGGCCAAACGCTGATCGTGGCCACCGAACCGCACATCATCCACCAGATGGAAAAAGCCCTGCCGGACAAGGTGTTCATCGGCGCACCGGGTGCGGACGGCAACTGCAACTGCAACATTTGTCCGTATATGGCGCTGAATACTTTAGAGAAGTTGTATGTGGCTTTGCGGGATTTGCAGCCACGGATCGAGATTGAGGAAGGGCTGCGGTTGCAGGCGAAGAAGAGCCTGGATGCGATGCTGGCGATGGCGAGCGGGACTGTGGGGATGGGGGATTTGGGGCGGGCGTGATAAGCTAAGGGACTGCCAACATGCCCATTTCACAGCAGGAAATACAAAGTCCTGAACATTTGAGTGCCGCCGTAGTTGAGGCAGGCACTCTTTTGCAGATGGCTCACGATTACATCGGAGCGAACCCACAACATTCAGCCATTGTGCGTTTGCGGTTTCCAAGGGGCTATTTGAGAACAGCAGCCAACCATCGACAGAAAATTTCCTTCGTTGAAGATCGCAAACTGCGAGCAAATATCAGCTATGCCCTCATGACGCATGACCTCCTGAGATGGATGTTCGCTCATACGGACATTTCTGGGCAGGCTCGCGAAATGCTGATTAAAGAGGCCATCTGCTTGGTAGGGAACGTATGTGAGAGCTTGTCACTTCGTCCCGGATATGTGGGACTAGGTCGGAAAAAATCCTTCGCATCCCGGATTGATCGATACGTTGAACTTGAGGTGATTTCGGCGGAGCTAAGTACAGATCTTATTTGGCTTTGGGACAAGCGTAACCAAGAACATATCGCCGATATTCCGTTCAGCGAGTGGTCGCACTATTCAAGAGAAGATTGGTTGAGGTCGGTTAAGGCATACCGAGAATTCAGAGATAAATTGGCCGACCGATACGCAGCGCAGAAATAAGGCTAGATTTAAGGGCTATCGGTCACTCTTTCCCCAGCCACCCCTACCCAACCCGCCTCGGCGCAGTCTCCGTCAAGAACAGCGCGATCACAAACCCCAGCACCAGCCCGGCAATCGTAAACGTAAACACGTGCTCGATCCCTTGCGCCCCCGCGATCTGGCCGGCGATAATCGGGGCCACCCCGCCGCCGAAGATCTCGCCCGCACCGATCACCAGCCCGGCTACCGATGCGACCATGCCCAAAGGTGCCGCCTCTGCCGCCACCGGCCCGGCCAAAGTCGCCAGCGCCGAGAAGTTGAACAGGGCGGCGAAGAACAGCAGCCAGAACAGCGTGGAAAGGCTGTCAGCTCCCGCTTGCGTGAACAGCCAGGTGAACAGCGCCGCCATGATATAGGACATCAGCGTGGTCGGCTTGCGGCCGATGAAGTCTGACAGCGTTGGCATCACGAACTGGCCGATACAGCCGCCAAAGCCGATGGCCGAGGCGACCACGCCCATGTCCTGGATCGACAGGCCGAGATAGTCGGTCAGGTAGCTGGGCATCATCGCCCCCATCACGAAAATCCCGCCCATCGCGCACATCAGGGTCAGCATCGCCAGCGGCACGTTGCGGTGCCTGAACAGGTCGGTGAAGCTGGCGCGCGGCACGGGCGCACCGCCTGCCGACTGATGCACCGGCTCGCGCACGACAAAGAACATCGCCGCCGCCATCAACAGGCCCGGAATGCCGACCAGCAGAAACACCGTCCGCCAATCGGTCACCAGCAGCATCTGGGTGGCGATGATCGGGCCGATTGCATTGCCGAACAGGCTGATCATGCACTGGAAGATGCCGTTGTTCATGCCGCGCCGCTTGGGATGCGATGCTTCCACCGCCACGGCCACTCCGGTGGAGGCGACTGGCCCTTCGGCCAGCCCCATGATCGCCCGGATCAGCAGCAGGCTGACCAGACTGCCGACCATCCCCGAAAAGGCCGACATCAAGGAAAAGATAATCACCGCCGGGATCAGCACTTTGCGCCGCCCCACCCGATCGGACAAATAGCCCATCACGAAGGCGGAAATGCCCCAGAACACCGCCAGAATGCCCACCAGATTGCCCAGATCCTGATAGGTCAGCCCCAGTTCGTCCATGAAGGCGGGGAACAGCACCGGCAGGATGAAGCGATCCAGCCCGACCAGCCCGAAGGTCAGGCTGAGGACCAGAATGATCTTCCACTCATAGCTGGTGTCCCAAGCCTTCGCTGCAGTGTCGCTCGGCATAATCGTCCCCCCATTTTATTGTGTTGGCCGAAAGCTAACACGCACCGTGGGCCACGTCATCCCTACCCAGCCCTTAACCCTGCCGCTTCACCTGGCCATCAGCCTTTTCCGCTAGTTCGGCGGGTGATACAATCCGCCAAACCCGGCATGAAGGAAGCGCGCATATGAAGAACCGCTCGTGGCTGTTTGTCCCCGGCGATAGCGAGCGCAAGCTGGCCAAGGTGGCTTCTTGTGGGGCCGATGCGGTTGTTGTCGACCTGGAAGAAGCGGTGGCAGCATCGGGCAAAATGGCCGCGCGCGGCCTCGCCCGGCAATGGCTGGAGGCGCATCGCCAGCGGGTGCTGGCAGGCGGCGGGTTCCAGCGCTGGGTGCGGATCAATCCGCTGAGTGGGCACCTTTGGCGCGATGATCTGTCGGTGGTCATGCAGGGCCAGCCCGATGGGATCATCGTGCCCAAAGCCACCGGCCTTGATCAGCTGCGCACTCTGGCGGCCGAACTGTATGAAGTGGAGCAGCGCTGCGGGGCGCAGGCGGGCACAACGCGAATCATGCCGATGGTGGGCGAAACCGCGATTGGCGCGCTGACGATCGGCGAATATGCCGCGCAGGATATGCCGCGGCTGGCCGGGATCACCTGGGGCGCAGAGGATCTGGCCAGCGCCATCGGCGCATCGCGCAAGCGCGACGCCAAGGGCCAGTGGACCGATGTGTTCCGCATGGTCCGGGCGCAGGTTTTGCTGGCCGCCCACGCCCGTGAGCTAACGCCGATTGACAGCCCCTATGCCGATTTCAAGGATCTCAAGGGGCTGAAAGCCATGGCGACAGAAAGCTGCGCCGATGGCTTTGTCGGAATGCTGGCGATCCACCCCGATCAGGTGCCGGTGATCAACGCCGCCTTCCTGCCCAGTGCCGGGCAGCTGGCCGAAGCGCGCGAAATCGTCGAGCTGTTCGCCGCCAATCCGGGTGCGGGCGCCTTGGCGCTGGATGGGCGGATGGTGGAAAAACCGCACCTGCTGCACGCCCGGCGGCTGCTAGAACGGGCGGGTTAGAGGTTATTCCTCAAGTTCGGGGACTTGCGCAGGTTCGGCCGCCGCCTCAACCTCAACCTCGGTCTCGGCAGTTGGCGCGCCACCAGCAGCGGCCGGCGCCCCGCCGGCCCCGCCAGCCGCGTTTTCCGGCGCTTCCACCAACTGCGGCGGCTGCGAGCTCAGGCTATCTGTAGCGATCATGTCATCGCTGACCGAGCCGGGCAGGATTTCGCCGGTGGCATCGCCGTCCTGATCGGCCACTGGCGCGGCCCCATCCGAACAGGCGGCGAGCAGCAGCACAGCGAACGGGGCGGCGAACGAGGCCACAATCGACAGGCGCACAACTGACATTCCTTATTCTCCCAACTCAGCCAGAAACGCCCCGCGCGTGGCCTGCAATGCCTCATCCCACTGGCCCGGCGCAAGCGTGATGCCGAGCCTTTCCATGCTCGTCACGCCATATTCGGCGATGCCGCAGGGGACGATGCCGGAAAAATGCGCAAGATCGGGCGACAGGTTTACGGCGAAACCGTGCATCGTCACCCATCGCTTCACGCGCACGCCGATGGCACCGATCTTGGCTTCGGCCCCGTCGATATCGCGGGTCCAGATGCCCACCCGATCGGGCACGGCCCAGCTTTCCACCCCGAATGTGGCGAGCGTGGCGATCACCCAGCTCTCCAGCCCGTGGACAAAGCGCCGCACATCCTGTCCGCGCCGATTGAGGTCGAGCAGGACATAGGTCACAGCTTGCCCCGGCCCGTGATAGGTATGCCGCCCGCCGCGCCCGGTTTCGACCACCGCAAAGCGCGGATCGAGCACTTCGGCAGGATCAGCGCTGGTCCCGGCGGTGTAGACTGGCGGATGTTCGAGCAGCCAGATCAGTTCTGCCGCCAAACCACTGCGGATCGCGTCAGCCCGCGCCTGTTGCACCGCCAGCGCCTCGTCATAGGGCACCAGCGCGGGCGACACACGCCATTCGGGGATGGGGACAGGCTCGGTCATAACAGCATGATTTGCGTGGCGCAGCAAAACGGGTTTATCAAGCCTGCAACGCGCAATCTCTTGCCCGCGCCCAAGGAAACCACATGACATTCGATATGAACCGCGTCTGGTTG
>CAMDSM010000211.1 GCA_945906905.1 Altererythrobacter xiamenensis
AGCGCACGCTGATCAACGTCAACTTCCCCGATCTGCCCGCCGATCAGGTCAAGGGCATCCGCGTAGTCCGTCAGGGCTTCCACGACTATGATCGCGGCAGCCTGATCGAGGCAACCGATCCGCGCGGGCGGCCCTACTACTGGTTCGGCCTGACCGATATGGAACACACCACCGACCACGGCACCGATCTGGAAGCCGTCGCCGATGGCTATGTCTCGGTCACGCCGCTCCAGCTCGATTTTACTCACCACGCCGCGCTTGACGCACTGGCGGAGCGGTTCTCAGTCTAGCAGCACGAACACTCCGCCCATCGCCAGCGCGCCCACCAAGATGTGTCCAGCATCGATCAGGAACAGCTTCAAGGTCCGCTGCTGGAACAAGTAGTTGATGGCAATAGTCGGGGCCATGATCGCGCCGCCAAAGCCGAAAGCCATCATCCAGATCACCGTGGTCGAAGGCTGGGTCCGGGCCAGCATGTGGCCGAACATCGACGAGACCACCAGTTCCGCCAGCAAGCACAGGCCGAACGACAGCGCCGGTCCGTTCTTCGCTTGCGGCGTTCCTTCGGGCCACAGTTCCTTCTGCCACGTCTTTCCGAACAGCGCGCCATACCACAGCGCCCCCACCGCGAAGAATGCCAATGCCCCCAGCCCAACGGCCAGCCAGTTTACCGGTCCCATGATCCACTCCCGTTTGCTTGTCCCGCACACATACTAGCGCATCGCCGCGCGTCCGTGTAGGGGGCACGCCATCATGGCCACAACCAGCATCCCCACCCAGAAGCGCGTCGGCATGGTCAGCCTGGGCTGTCCCAAGGCGCTGGTCGATAGCGAACGCATCCTCACCGCCTTGCGCGCCGATGGCTATGCCATGAGCGCCGACTATGCCGGGGCCGATGTGGTGCTGGTCAACACCTGCGGCTTTCTCGACTCCGCCAAGGAGGAGAGCCTTGACGCCATCGGCGAGGCCATTGCCGAGAACGGCCGCGTTATCGTCACCGGCTGCATGGGCGATGAGGCCGATGTGATCCGCGCCCGCTTCCCGTCCGTGCTCGCCATCACCGGCGCGCACCAGTATGAGGACGTGGTCAAGGCCGTCCACATTGCCGCGCCGCCGTCGCAAGGCCCGTTCGTGGACCTTACCCTTGGCGATGTGAAGCTGACCCCGCGCCATTACAGCTACCTCAAGATTTCCGAGGGCTGCAACCACACTTGCTCGTTCTGCATCATCCCCACCTTGCGCGGCAAACTCGCCAGCCGCCGGATCGATGCAGTTCTGCGCGAGGCCGAGAAGCTGGTCGCCGCTGGCACGCGCGAGCTGCTGGTGATCAGCCAGGATACCTCCGCTTACGGCGTCGACACCCGGCACGAGGAGCGAATGTGGAAGGGCCACCCCGTCCGCGCCCATATGACCGATCTGGCCCGCGAACTGGGCCAGCTGCGCACGCCTGAGGGCCTGCAACCGTGGGTGCGGCTGCACTATGTCTACCCCTACCCCCACGTCGATGCGGTGATCCCGCTGATGGCGCAGGGCCTGCTGACCCCCTATCTCGATATCCCGTTCCAGCACGCCAGCCCCAAGGTGCTGAAAGCCATGAAGCGCCCGGCGAATGAGGCCAAGGTGCTCGAACGGCTGGCCAACTGGCGCGCCATCTGCCCCGATATCGCCGTCCGCTCCAGCTTCGTGGTCGGCTTCCCGGGCGAGACCGAGGATGATTTCGCCTATCTGCTCGACTGGCTCGAAGAGGCCCAGCTAGACCGCGTTGGGGCTTTCAAGTTCGAACCCGTGGCAGGCGCGCAGGCCAATGCCCTGCCCGATCACGTGCCCGACGAGGTCAAGCAAGACCGCTATTACCGGATCATGGCGGCCACCGCCCGCATCAGCGCCGCCAAACTCGCCGCCAAAGTGGGCCGCACAATCCGGGTCATCATCGACGAAGTGGGCGAACCCGACGAGGATGGCGACGTGGGAGCCACCGCCCGCAGCCAGGCCGACGCCCCCGAAATCGACGGCGCGGTATACCTGCGCAACGTGCCTGCCACTCTGGCCGCCGGCGATTTCGTGTCGGTGACGGTCGAGGACGCCGACGCGCATGACCTGTTCGGGGTGATCGCCGACTGAGCGATTTTGGGTTACACTGGGTGACAGTGTGTCACCCCCCTGATTTAGCGATTAAGACACTGATAATACGTGTTTATATTAGCCAAAACGGTGGGTGACACTTTACAAGATCGGGCGCGAAAAACGCGGCTATTGGCGTGGCCCACCCACGGCCCCTCCCGCAAGCGGGAGGCAAGGATGCAGCGCCACAAGTCCCCCTCCCGCTTGCGCGAGGGGTTAGGGGTGGGTGCGGACAAGTCAAACAGCCAGCCCCACGGATGAAATGGGGCGCGGCGAGGTTAGGCGGGGGATGGGGCTGTAGGAAAGGACATTCCTCCCCGCTCGACACCCTCCCCCAACCCGCCTACTCCCCCTCCCCATGCCCCTCGACATATCCGCGCGTTTCACTTTCCGGCTCGACACCCCCACCGATGTGCTGCTGCATTTCGAGGCGGCGCATTTGCCAGAGCAACAGGTGCTCAGCGCCAGCACGCAGATCACCGATGCGATCCATATGGCGCGTGTGCCGGCGGGTGACCGGATCGGCCAGCGCATCTGGTTGCGGGCCGAGGGGGAGATTGTGGTCTCGCATACCGCGCGGGTGGAAGTGCAGCGCAAGCTGGCGGATATCTCGGTGCTGGCCGCGCTCGATCCGCATGAACTGCCGGGCGAGACGGTCGGCTATCTGTTCGATAGCTCCTATTGCCAGGCGGTGCGGTTTCAGCCCTTCGTCAACAGCCACTTCGGCGAGTTTGAGGGCGGCGCGCGGATTGCCCGGATGCGTGACTGGATCGCGGCCGAGATCGCCTATGTCCCCGGCTCCAGCAACAACAACACCACCGCGCTCGATACCTTCATGGAGCGCCAGGGGGTGTGCCGCGACTATGCCCATGTGATGATCGCCATGGCCCGCGCCAGCTGGATCCCGGCGCGCTATGTCAGCTGCTTTGCGCCCAGCGTGAACCCGCCCGATTTTCACGCCGTGGCCGAGGTTTTTCTTGCCGACCCGGAAGTGCCCGGCGGCGGGGCGTGGCATATCGTCGATCCCACCGGAATGGCCGACCCGGCCCAAACCGCCAAGATCGGCGTGGGCCACGATGCTGCGGACGTGCCGTTCATGGCCGTGTTCGGCACGGCGGATTATGGCGAACATGCGGTGAGCGTGGTGCTGGTGGATTAGGCAACACACTCTATTGCAGCGCAGCATGATGCGGTGGATATAGCATGTCTCCCGAAGGATTCTGCGTGAAGGTATACGATGACCGCTAAGGCCCACACCCTGTTGCTGTTTGGCGCCACGGGCGATCTGTCACGGCGGATGCTGCTGCCCAGCCTGGCCGCGCTCCACGCCGAGAAGCTGGTGCACGAGGACTTGCGGATTGTCGGCACGGCGCGATCTGCCATGAGCGATGCGGAGTTCCGCAATTTCGCCCGCGAGGCGCTGGAGAAGTTCCTGCCCGCTGAACGGCGCGGACTGATGGCCGATTTCCTCAACCGGCTGTCGTATCAACAGCTTGATGTCACCGCGCCAGATGGCTTTGTCGAGCTGGCCGAGAAGGCCGGGCCGGGCGAGAACCTGGCGATCTTCCTCTCCACCGCGCCCAGCCTGTTCAAGCCGACGATCGAGGGTCTGGCGGCGGCGGGGCTGGCGGGAGAAGGCGCGCGGATCAGTCTGGAAAAACCGCTCGGCAATGATCTGGGCTCGTCGGCGGCGATCAACGATGCGGTCGCCATCGCCTTTCCCGAAAGCCGGATTTTCCGCATCGATCACTATCTCGGCAAGGAGACCGTGCAGAACCTGCTGGCGCTACGCTTCGCCAACTTGCTGTTCGAGCCGCTGTGGCACTCGCAATATATCGACCATGTGCAGATTACCGTGGCCGAGACGGTGGGCCTCGAAAGCCGGGTCGATTTCTACGACGACGCGGGCGCGCTGCGCGACATGGTGCAAAACCACATGCTGCAGCTGGTGGCGCTGGTGGCGATGGAGCCGCCGGGCAGCTTTTCGGCCAATGCCGTGCGCGACGAGAAAGTGAAAGTTCTGCGCGCCTTGCGTCCGGTATCGGGCGATGAAGTGGTCACCGGGCAATATCGCGGCGGGGCCAGCACGGGCGCGATCGTGCCGGGCTATGATGAGGAGCTGGGCCGCCACTCCGACACCGAGACGTTCGTGGCGATCAAGGCCCACGTCGACAACTGGCGCTGGCGCGGCGTGCCGTTCTACCTGCGCACCGGCAAGCGCCTGCACAAGCGGGTGACCGAGATCATCGTGCAGTTCAAACCCGTGCCGCATTCGATTTTTCCCGGCGCGAAGATGATTGCCAACCAGCTGGTGATCGGCATCCAGCCCGAAGAGAATATCTCGATGACGCTGATGGCCAAAGTGCCCGGGATCGACCAGGATGGTATGGTCCTGCGTCCCGTGCCGCTGGATATCGCCATGCCCGATGCCTTCTCCGGCACACACAAGCGCATCGCCTATGAGCGGCTGCTGCTCGATCT
>CAMDSM010000212.1 GCA_945906905.1 Altererythrobacter xiamenensis
AACGCCGGTCCAGTGTTGTCACTTGCAAAACTAAATCCCTACAACGCCGCATTATCATAACAATGCCACGTAAAAATCGCCAGCGCCCCCCGGTGCGGCCGCCACCCCTCAGCGAGCAGACGCGTCGCCTTCTCGTCAGGCCGCTCAGCCAGCCCCAAAATCCGCCCCAAGCCAGCCATCACCGCCAGATCACCCGCAGGCCAGATATCGGGCCGCCCTTCGGCGAACAGCAGGTAGATTTCGGCTGACCAGCGGCCCACGCCCTTGATGCGCACCAGTTCGGCTATCGCCGCCTCGTCGTCGACGGGCAGATTGGCGAAATCCAGACCACCCTCGACAAGCTCGCATAAAGACCGGGCATAGCCTTGTTTCTGGCGGGACAGCCCGCAGGCGCGCAAAGCATCAAAATCGCGCGCCAGCAGGTCGGCGGGCAAAATCGCCTCGCCCAGTTCGGCCTCCAGCTTGCGCCACATCGAACTGGCCGCCGCAACCGAAACCTGCTGGCCGACGATGGTGCGCAACATCGTGCGATAGCCGCGCTCACGGATGCGCGGTGCGGGATAGCCGCAGCGGGCCAGCGCGCCAGCAATCGCCGGTTCGCGCGCTGCCACCCAATCGAGGCTGTGCTTAATCTGATCTGCGTCAAGGCCCATGCGCGCCCCTCTTGCCTAAAGCGGTGCAATTGCCTAGCAGCCGCGCGAAACCGCAACAGGAAAATCGTCCCATGCCCAAGCTGATCGTCGTCAACCGTGCCGGAGAGGAAACCACAGTCGAGGCCGCCAGCGGGCTGACCGTGATGGAAGCGATCCGCGACAATGGCTTTGATGAACTGCTGGCGCTGTGCGGCGGCTGCTGTTCGTGTGCCACCTGCCACGTCCACGTTGACCCGGCTTTCGCCGCACTTCTGCCTGCGATGAGCGAGGACGAGAACGACCTGCTCGATTCGTCCGATCACCGCGATGGCACCTCGCGCCTGTCGTGCCAGCTGCCGCTGACCGATGCGCTCAATGGCCTGCGGGTGACGATTGCGGTTGAGGATTGAGCAGCAACACGTTGCGTGATGCGGCTTGATTGCTTACCTGATCTGCCATGACCGCACCGGCCCCCCGCCAGAACACGCTCGACCTGATCGGTAATACGCCGATCGTGCTGCTCGAAGGCCCCAGCATTGCTGCGGGTTGCGAGATCTGGGGCAAGTGCGAATTTGCCAATCCCGGCGCTTCGGTAAAGGACCGCGCGGCGCTGTGGATCGTGCGCGATGCGGAAAGCCGGGGCGAGCTTTTGCCCGGCGGCACGGTGGTCGAGGGCACGGCAGGCAATACCGGCATCGGGATCGCGCTGGTGGCCAATGCGCTGGGCTATAAGACGATCATTGTCATGCCCGATAACCAGTCGCAGGAAAAGACCGACACCTTGCGGGCCTTGGGGGCGGAGCTGGTGCTGGTGCCGCCGACCAAGTTCGCCGATGCTGGCCACTTCGTCCACACCAGCCGCCGTCTGGCGGAGGAAACACCGGGCGCGGTGTGGGCCAATCAGTTTGATAATGTCGCCAATCGCCGCTCGCATATTGAGGGGACGGCACCCGAAATCTGGGAGCAGATGGGTGGGCGGCTGGACGGTTTCACTTGCGCGGTCGGCACCGGCGGCACGCTGGCGGGCACCGGCATGGGGCTGAAGGCGTTTGACGAAAATATCCGCATTGCGCTGACCGATCCGCACGGCGCGGCGCTGTTCAACTACTACGCCAATGGTGAGCTGAAGGCCGAGGGTTCCTCAGTGGCCGAAGGCATCGGCCAGGGCCGCATCACCGCCAACCTCGAAGGCGCGCCGATCGATACCCAGTTCCGCGTTTCGGACGAGGAGGGGCTCGAATGGGTCGCCCGGCTGCTGCGCGAAGAAGGGCTGTGCCTGGGCCTGTCGAGCGGGATTAACGTGGCCGGCGCGATCCAGCTGGGCCGCCAGCTGGTGGCCGAGGGGCGCAAGGATGTGCGCGTGGCGACGATCCTGTGCGACACCGGCTTCCGCTACCTTTCCAGCCTGTATAATGCCGAATGGCTGAAATCGAAGAAGCTGCCGGTCTTTGATTGGCTAGGTTAATCAGCGCGCCTATAGGATAGCGCCATGGCACTTGACCCACATGAAATCCTCCAAGGCAGCAGCTCGTTCGAGGATATCGTCGCGCCGCCGCCGCTGGCAGGCACGCGCAAGCAGCGGGTGCAGCGCTTGCAGATCGGACTGATCGGGCTGGGGGCAATCGTGCTGCTGGTGGGTCTGGCCAATATCATCATCTCCAGCGTGGCCAGCAATCAGGCGGTCGAGGCCGAGGAATTGCCGCCTGCAACCTCGCAGGACGTTCCCGCCCCGCCGCCGCGTGATCCGCTGGCCGATGCAGGCGTGGTGCCCGGCCTTCTGACGGAAGAGGCTGTCGCCGCACCGGGGGACGCCAATGGCGCTGCGCAAGCTGACAACGATTAGGAACGCGCTAGCCGCGATCACGCTGGTGCTTGCCTTTGGGGCAGGGGCGCAGGAACAGCCGGCACGCTCGCAACTGGCATTGATGGGCACGGTACCGCTCTATTGGGGTGAAGCCGAGGATATGGCCGATCTGCTCAACGGGTCTGGCACTGGCCATTGGGCGCGGCCAATTCTGGAGGCGGAGTTTGAGCTGGTGCCGCTCGATTATCTTTCAGCTGAGGCGCTGGCGCCGCACCAATTCTTGCTGATGGCGCAGCCGCGTGGGCTGTCGGCCGAGGAGAATGTCGCGTTGGATGGCTGGGTGCGGGGTGGAGGCCGACTTTTGTTGTTCGCTGATCCGATGATGACCGGGGAATCGCGCTTTGCCGCCGGTGATCGCCGCCGCCCACAGGATGTGGCGCTGCTCTCGCCGATTCTGGCGCATTGGGGGCTGGAGCTGCAATTTGATGAGGAGCAGGTGGGGGGGCTGAAATGGAATCCGGCTCAGGGTACCAGCTTGCCGCTCAATCTGCCGGGTAGCCTGCACTTGCTTCCCGATGGGGCCTGCCAGCTTGAGGCCGAGCAGGTGATTGCCCGCTGCCAGCTGGGTGCGGGCGAGGCTCTGATCGTGGCCGATGCGGCGATCCTCGATCTCGATGGCCCCTATCCTCAGGCGCGGGAGGGGCTGTCGGCCCTGATCGACTCGATATTCGCGGAAAATGGGAAATTTGCGGGAATGACGCGATCTGATTGGGCGGTTCAGGGCAAGAATGGCGCAATTCCGCCATTCTTGCGTGGAGGTCCTGTGAGCGACTTGAGCGCAAGTTCGTGATAAAAATTACGTAATATCAATATATTGTGAGTCTTTCCCCAAAATCCCCGCGATTTCCCCTTTCATAGCGACATTCCCCGCGTTATCACGTCTTTCATCGGACAAGACACCCGCGTTGCATCCTGATTCTATTGGGATGGACGGGCTGCGCACCTGCGCGGCGCGCGCGCTGGCGGCTTGCCTCGATGGGAGCGAGCCCGAGGGGAACTGGGGGAAGTGGCGCAAACGGCGATTGGATATAGCGGTCAGGGCTTTTCGCTTCGCGGCGGAGGCGATCGCTTTGTGCTGCCGCCCGATATGCGCAACCCCATCGCCCAAGCCAGCGACGAACGCGTGCTGTGCGTCGGCAAGCACGAAAGCTGGCCCTGCCTGATCGGCTTTGGCACCGACCGCGTGGCCCGCTTCGAAGACATTCTGGACGACCTTGAGGACAAGGCGATCCGCTCGGGCAAGGATTTTGACCGGGCGATGCGCTCGGCCAAGATGTGGAGCTTCAAGCGCATCAATTTTGATGCCAGCGGACGCTTCGTGCTCACCTCCACCCTCACCGATCTGGGGCGGATTGATGATGCCTTGTATTTCCACGGTGTTGGCCAGGTCATCACCATCTGGAACCCGCAGGTGCTGCTGGATCTAGGCGAGGATTTCGAGATCTTCCAGGTCTATTGCCGCCAGGAAATGGCCGAGGCGCACGCCAAGGCGAAGGCCAAATGAGTGCCTCCCCGCATATCCCCGTGCTGCTGGCCGAGGTGTGCACCAGCATGGCGATCAATCCGGGTGATGTGGTGATCGATGCCACTTTCGGCGCGGGCGGATATACCAGCGCCTTTCTGGCTGCCGGGGCAACGGTCCACGCCTTCGACCGCGATCCCGATGCTATTGCCGCTGGCCAGAACTGGCCCGAAACGCGCGAAGTGCCACCGCGTCTTGTCCTCCACCAGCGGCGCTTTTCTGAAATGGTTGAGGCTATGGCCGAGGTCGGGATTGACCAGGTTGATGCCATTGCGATGGACATCGGCGTGTCCTCGATGCAGCTCGATCAGGCGGAGCGCGGCTTTGCCTTTTCCAGCAACGGCCCGCTGGATATGCGGATGGACCGGCAGCGGCCCAATGCCGCCGACTTCCTCAACACCGCCGAGGAAAGCGCAATTGCTGATGTATTGTTCCAATATGGCGAGGAGCGTCAGTCGCGCCGGGTCGCCCGTGCAATCGTGGCTGCGCGCCCACTGGAAACTACCGGCGAGCTGGCTGGTGTAATCCGCAAGGCGCTGGGCTACCGAAACGGCGCGCCCAAGGATCCC
>CAMDSM010000213.1 GCA_945906905.1 Altererythrobacter xiamenensis
GGTGGGGGTATATTTGTGTTCCTCAGCCCGGCGACGGATCGCGGCGAGCAGGCCGTCCATATCCTCCAGCAGCAAATCGGTGGCGCGCACCAATTGCACCGCCAAAGTGGTATCGAGCACGTCCGAACTGGTCATGCCCTGATGCATGAAGCGGGCTTCGGGGCCAACTTGCTCTGCCACCCAATCGAGGAAGGCGATTACATCGTGCTTGAGCACCGCTTCCTTGGCGTCAATCGCGGGAACGTCGATCAACGGATTTGTGCTCCACCAGTCCCACAGTGCCTTGGCGGCGCTTTGCGGGACTACACCAAGATCTGCCAGCTTCTGCGTGGCATGGGCCTCAATCTCGAACCAGATGCGGTAACGCGCCTCTGGCTCCCAGATTGCGGACATGGCGGGGCGTGAATAGCGGGGGACCATGGGGCAGGCTTTCTATGCGTATCAGGAGATGCCGCGCGGCTAGGACGGCGCGCGCTGAATGGCAAGGGGCGGCGCTGCGATTGCATAATCACCGATGTGCTATAGTCATGCAACATAGGCGATTTCGCCTCGCGATTTGAGGACTATCCGAATGAAACTTGTGCGCGCCGCGCTGTTTTCCTCCGTTGCCCTTATTTCGGCACCTGCAATGGCGGGCGAGCAGGTGCTCTATGCGCCGCCCCCGGCGTGGGTTGAGCAGGCCGATATTTCCGCAGTGCTGGCCCAGCCCGATGCCCCGGCCGCTTTGCTGGGCGATTACCAGTTCCGGCTGGAAGGCGGCGTGGTCACCACTTACGTCGATTCGGCGACGACGTTGGACAATCCTGAATTGCTGATGGAGCGTGGCACGCTGTCGCTCGACTGGCTGCCCGACAAGGGCGATCTCATCATCCACCGGCTGGAAATTCTGCGCGGTGATGAGGTAATCGATCTGGTGGCGCAAGGCGTCACCTTTGCGGTGATCCGCCGCGAACTGGGGCTGGAGCAGCGGCTGCTGGATGGCGCCCGCACCGCCACTGTGGCCGTGCCTGGCCTGCGCGAGGATGATGTGCTGCGCATCGCCTATTCCACCACCAGCCGCGAACAGGCGCTGGCCGGCGAAATGCAGGGCGCACAATTTCTGCCCTCAAGGCCGTGGGAAATTGCCAGCAGCCGCGTGATTGTCAGCTGGCCCGAGGATCAGGAGATGTATTGGGCGGCAGAGGAACGCACCGGGGTTGCGCCGCCGGTTCTGCGCGATGGCTATAACTGGATCCGGGTTGATCTGCCGCTGGCCGAACGCCCACCGATCCCCACAGACGCCCCTTCACGCTACCAGCGGTATGAGATGTTGCGGGTCGGCACTTTTGCCAGCTGGGACGAACTTTCGCGCGTGATGGCCCCGCATTTCGAGGCCGCCGCCCGGATTGCCCCGGATTCGCCAGTTGCCGCACAGGCCGAAGCGATCATGACCCGCACCAGCGATCCGCGCGAGCGGATGGCGCAGGCTGTGGAGCTGGTGCAGGACGAGATCGCCTATCTGGCCAATGGGCTGGATGGCGGCAACTACCTGCCGCAAACTGCCGATGAAACCTGGGCCGCACGCTATGGTGATTGCAAGGCCAAATCGGTGCTGCGGGTCTCCTTGCTGCGGCATATGGGGATTGAAGCCGAGACAGTGCTGGTCACCACCCAGGGCGGCGATGCCGTGCCTGAAGTGCTACCATTGCCACTCACCTTCAACCATATGATCGCCCATGCCTTGGTCGATGGGCAGGATTACTGGCTCGACGGCACCAGCGCCGCCACCCGCCTTTCGAACGTGGCCGATGTTCCGCCGTTTTCCTGGGCCCTGCCGCTGCGCGATGGTGGTTCCGGGCTGATGGCCATGGTGCAGCGCGATCTGGCCGTTCCGCAAATGGACGGCGTGCTGACAGTCGATCATTCGGCGGGCACCGATTTTCCACGTCTGATCGACGCTCAAATTCGCGTGAGCGGAGCTTATGGAGCCGGTTTACGGCAGTTTGCCGATGCCAACGATCCCGATCAACTGCGTGAGCTGGCTGGAATTCTCGGGAGGATGGGCGGCGGAATGCCCGGGTTGGCGATCTCCGAAATCGAGGTCAGCTATGATGAGGGGCAGGCGGTCGGCCTGATGCATATCACCGGGATTGCCAGTTCGATGTTCGAATGGCGCGACGGGCGGATTGAAACCGAGGTACCGCAAGGTGTGTCATTGCCAGCCTTTAATCCCGATCGTGCGCGTGCGGCGTGGCGGGACATTCCAGTCGCCACTGCCGGACCGGGCCGCGTGCGATTGACGACGCGCCTGATCCTGCCCGACGAAGGGCGCGGCTTCAGCCTTGCGGGCGAGCCACTGCTGACAGGAGGCTTCGGCAATCTGCGCGTCGAACGGCAGGCGCAGATCTCCGATGGCACGCTGGTCGCTGTTTCCGACACCTTTATCGGCATGGGCGAGATTGCCCCGGCCGATCTGTCAGCCGCCCGGCGCGAGGCGCGGCAGTTGCAAGCATCAGAGCTTCGGCTGGTATCTCCGAGCGATGTTGCCTGGCGTTGGGAACTTTCGCCGCAGGAGCGGCAGCAAAGGGCCGAGCCGATCCTGGCGGCCTTTGCCGCCGCGATTGCCTATGCCGACGAGGAAGATTTTGCGCCGCTGCAATTGCGCGCATTGTTTCTGGAGAATTTTTACGATTTTGAGCGGGCACTGGCCGATTATGATGCGCTGCTGGAGCGATCCCCCACTCCCTGGGCCCACCATCGCCGCTCGGCAGTGCTGCAGGCGCTAGGCCGCCCGGACGAGGCGATTGCGGCTTTGCGCGCGGCCTATGACCTCGATCCCGACAATGGCACGGCCTTCGCACTTGCCCAACTGCTGGCATATCAGGGCCAGACGAGTGAGGCTGAGGAGCTGTTGGGCTATCTTCCGGTGGGCGATGATGACGCGTTGTCGATGGCCGACACCATGGCCACGATCAGCGGCCTTTCGGGGGATGCCGATGCCGGCCAACTATTGATCGGCGACTTTCTGGCCGAACGCCCGACCAGTGCGGAGGCGCTCAATGCCGATTGCTGGTATCGCGGGCTGTTCAGTGTGGCGCTGGACGATGCGCTGGTGCAGTGCACCCGTGCGGTCGAACGCGCCGCCAATGCCGCTCCGCCGCTCGATAGCCGGGCCTTGGTGCGCTACCGCCTGGGGATGCTGGACGAGGCGATTGCCGACCTGGATGCGGCGTTGGAAGTGGCACCGGGCCTTGCGCCATCGATGTATCTGCGCGGCGTGGTGCGGCTTTCGGCAGGCGATACGGCGGGCCGCCAGGATATAGCCACGGCGCTGGCCATGGCCCCGCAACTGGCTGAGTTCTACGCCCGTCACGGGATCATGCCGCCGGGTTGATTTAGATCAGCCCCTTGGCTTTCAGCGAGACTTGGCCTTCCTTGCCCACGATCACATGGTCGTGAACGATAATGCCAAGGTGACGGCCGGCTTCGGCGATGCGGTTTGTGACCTGGATATCGGCGCGGCTTGGCTCGGGGTTGCCGCTGGGGTGGTTGTGGACCAGGATCAGCGCGCTGGCGCCAATATCCAGCCCGCGCCTGATCACTTCGCGCGGGTGGATCGATGCCTCATCAATCGTCCCGTCATGCACCAGATGATCCAGCAGCAGGCGGTTCTTGGTGTTGAGGTATAACACCCGCACCCGTTCGTGGTTGAGGTGCGCCATGTCGATCGAAAGGTAATCCATCAGCGATTGCCAGCTGCCCAGCACTGGCTGTTGCTGCACCTGGCTGCGAGCCATCCGACGGGCGGCAAGGCCCGCGATCTTGATCGCGCCAACCCCGGCATCGGACAGGCCCTTGACCTGCTTCAGCGCCGCCGGTTCAGCATTGAGCACGCCTGACAGCGTGCCAAAGCGCGCCAGCAGTTCCTTGGCCATCGGCTTGGTATCGCCGCGGGCGTTGGCCCCGAACAACAGATATTCGAGCACTTCATAGTCAGCCAGCGCCTCTGGCCCGCCGCCCAACATCCGCTCGCGCAGCCGCGCACGGTGGCCGCTGCCAGTTGGTTGATCTGCCTGACTTGTGCTGTCCACCCATCCGCCCCCTAGTTCCTGTATTGTCATTGCCTTTGGCCAGCCCCTCGCGCAAGTGTTGCCCTGCATGGCGAGTGATATCGAAACCGATGGCGAGGAGGCCCCCCAGCGGCGCGGGCCCCGGCTTGGGCCCCAATTTGGCAGACGCCTGTGGCAAGTGCTGGCTGTGGTGGCGCTGGTGGCAGCGGTCGCTGTGGCAGTGGTGTGGACCCAGCGCGAGCGGATCGCGGATGACTATATCCAGCAGATCCTGACCGAAAGCGGGATTGAGGCCAGTTACGAGATTGAGAGCATCGGGCCAGAAGTGCAGGTGCTGCGCAATATTGTGATCGGCGATCCAGCGCATCCTGACGCCACGATTGAACGGGTCGAGGTGATCCTGTCGCCCAAGTTGGGTATGCCGCAGATGGATCGGGTGGTGGTCCATCAGGCCCGTCTGTGGGGCCGGGTGGTTGACGGCAAGATCAGTTTCGGCGCGCTCGATCCGCTGATCTTTACC
>CAMDSM010000214.1 GCA_945906905.1 Altererythrobacter xiamenensis
GCCATATCAGGCAGAAACCGCCGCCAGCGCGCTCACAAACTTGTCGATCTTGCCCATGGTCAGCCCGGCAATGTTGATCCGGCCTGAACCCGCCATGTAAATCGCGTGATCGGCCCTGAGCGAAGCGATCTGCGCGGCGTTTAGCGGCAGCATGGCGAACATGCCCTGCTGCCCGCCCAGCGGCACCAGATTGACGCCGCCGGCATTGCTTGAAGCGGCCAGCTTCTCGCGCACTTGCCGGATGCGGGCGCGCATCGAGGCCAGCTCATCGACCCAGTTTTGCGTCAGCGCGGCATCGGTCAGCGCCAATCGCACCGCCGAGGCCCCGTGATCGGGCGGCATCGACCAGTTGGCGCGGGCCAGCGCATGGCCGTTGGACAAGGCGGCCTGCGTTTGCGCGGCATCGCTGGTCAGCGCATAGAACGCACCCACACGATCCCGATAGAGCCCGAAGTTCTTGTCACAGCTATAGGCGATCAGCGCCTCGGGCAGGCGGGCCACCACAGCCCGCGTGCCATAGGCGTCCTCGTCCATGCCAAGGCCCAGCCCCTGATAGGCCAGATCGACAATCGCCAGCACGCCGGTTTCGGCCAGCAGATCAACGATCTCGTCCCACTGCGCGGGCGTGTAATCGATCCCGGTGGGATTGTGGCAGCAGCCGTGCAGCAACACTGCCGTGTTCGGTCCAGCGGCGCGCAAGGCATCGCGCAGGGCGGGAAGATCGGCCGAGCCATCGGCAGCAGCATGGTTGAAGCCGACCAGCTCGACCCCGGTATCGGCCATGATCTGGGCGTGGTTTGGCCAGCTGGGTGTGCCCATCAGCACCTTGGTGACCCCGGCCTTCTTGGCCATGGCCACGGCAATGCGCACCGCGCCGGTGCCGCCGGGCGTCTGCATCCCGTCAATCCGCCCACCCTGCGAAGGATCAGTGCCGCCGAAGATATGCGGGATCAAGGCATGGACAAAGCCCATATCGCCTTCTGGGCCGAGGTAAGCCTTGGTCGGCTGCTCATCCACCAGCTTTTGCTCAGCGGCCTTGATGCAGGCGAATACCGGCGTCGCGCCTGTCGCAGTGCGATAAACGCCCACGCCAAGGTCGATCTTGTCGGGGCGCGGGTCAGCATCGAACAGCTTGATCAGCGCCAGCAGCGCATCGGCGGGTTGTTGTTGAAGTTTGTTGAGCATAGCGGCGCGGTTCTTGCCGCCACCAGCCAGCTACCGCAAGTGCGAAGTGGGCAGCGGAATGGCTTTTTACGCAGGAATCAGAACGGCAGCCAGCGCTGGCGGTGCGAGAACTTCATATATCCGGCATTGACGCCCAGCCGCAACCCCGCGCCAACGCGGATCGGGATCAGCACGGTATCGCCCCGGCGCATGTAGCTGGCGGTAAAGCCGCCCACCAGATAGGCCTGCCCCTCGCCCGCCGGAAAGCGTGTGTAGAGGTCTTCTGTATTGTCGAGATTATACACCAGCACAAAAGTGTTGCTGGCATTGGCGCCAGCATCAAGGCCGATCGATGGCCCGGTCCAGTAGACGGGCATATTGCCCTCGATCCGGTAGAACAGCGTGCCAGAGCCATAACGCAGGCCAAAAATGAACGCCCCGCCGCCCTCGCGTCCCACGATATAGCCATCGGGTTCGCCCTGTTCGGCCAGAATATCCTCGATCAGCCGCGCCAGCCCTTCAGCCCCGCGGCCGAAAACGCCTTCCGCCGCACCGATCAGATCGTCCTCGCCATAGGTGCTCGTGGGCTGCTCGATTGTAGCACCTGCGGCATCGACGGGCTGGGCAGCTGCCGGATCTCCCGGCATCGTGCTGGCAGCAGGAGCGGGATAGACCTCGGGCGGTAAGTTGGCAGCAGCGTCGGCATAGCGTGCGCTGGGAGCAGCCACTTGTGGTGCGGGTGCAGCGGGAGAGGGTCGCGAAAGGTCAGCATCGATTGCGGCATCGGGATCCACCCGCTCGATCACTGTTTGCGCACTTCCTGGCAGCGCGACAAGACCAATCGCCAGCGCAGCGGTCAGGCCAAAGGCGCTCTTGCGGCAAGCGGCGGCAATGCGGATCAACATTTTAGCGTCCTCTCATAACCAGCAAACGGACTTGTTCAGGCGACGTGTTCGGGCGCTATGAGAATCCTTTTCGCCTGAAGCGGCAATGAACGCGCGGCAACACGAGTCGGTTTTGCGGCGAACCGAAGGGTGCCGGACGCGAATGGAGGAAATCCCGTAGGTCCGGTCGCAATGCATTTGCACCCCACAGGTGACTTGCCCCGCCCCAATCCCCTCGCTATAGGCCGCCCTCGCCGCAGCGATCCGGAGACGTGGGTGAGTGGCTGAAACCAGTTCCCTGCTAAGGAACCATACTCTTAATAGGGTATCGAGGGTTCGAATCCCTCCGTCTCCGCCAGGCGTCTTGTAAACGCCCAAAAACCCTATATCATAGGGAAGTTGCCGATCTTCGTGGTCCACTCAGTGTCCACAACAAGGTCCACAAAACCGGGACTGGCCTCCCGCCAAGTGATAGCAGAAAGTCCCACGTAGGGTATCTGCGGCACACCGTGCGACCCCCGACTTGTAGTCACTGGGAAGCAGGGCGCTCCAATGTAGCGCATTTGACCCAGCTTCTTGGCCAACGACCAACATTTGATCCGGCGGGGGCGTTTTGACGCGCTCTCACTACCTCATGCGCCGCCCACACGGGTTCTACATCCGTGTACGTGTTCCGGCAGATTTGGTGGACCGAGTGGGCGTCGTTGAGTTGCGCCGCGCCCTCGGTCCGATGCCCCTCAACTCCGCTCGCGTTCTCGCATCCCAAGCCGGATTGCGATTGAAAGGAGTGTTTAAGATGTTGAGAGAAATTGAAAACCTATCTGATCAAGAAGTGGCCAATCTCATCAAAGATGCCTTCGCCGAAGTTAGGGCGAGCGTGGACCGCCCCTACGTTGTCCTGAGTGCTGATCCTTGGTTCGAACGGCAAGAGCAACGGCACTTGTCGGAGGAACATGCCCTTGACTTGGCAAGGCAGCGGGACACCGGCTCGTTTTCTCCAGAAGTTACCCTGCAATGTGTGGCCAAGATTACCGAGGCGGCAATGGTGGATGGTGCGACGATAGGAAAATCCTGAGAGAACAACGCTTTCTGGATGTTTTTCACCGCCCTACGTGTCAGTCTCCAAATGGGATTAAACCATTGGAGACGTTATGATTTATACAATTGGCTACTCGACGCGCACCCTGCCAGAGTTCATAAATGCATTGGCCCAGAGGTCGATTACGCAACTGGTTGATGTTCGATCATCGCCGTGGTCTCGTAACCAAAGGCGGAAAGTTAGCTCCCTTCTCCAAGGTCCACAAATGTACACAATTGTGTACACAATCGCCTGCCAACTTTAGGGCTTGTCGGCGGAAATCCTTGAGTTTATTGCCTAAAGGGTGGCTAGAACACTCTCCCTCCGTCTCCTCCACCCCGCATTTAGCTTTGCGGGGCATTCGCAGACTGGACAGCGAATCACTATTCGATCTCAAGAACGATGGCGTCGACCATCAGGCTATCCCCGCTCGCCGCCTTGATCGCGCCGACCGTGCCGGCCTTTTGTGCCCGCAGGATATTCTCCATCTTCATCGCTTCCACCGTGGCCAGCGGCTGGCCGATCTCGACCTTGTCGCCCTCACTCACATGCAGCGCCACCAGCAGGCCGGGCATCGGGCAGATGAGGAAGCGCGACAGATCGGGCGGAACCTTCTCCAGCATATGCGCCGCGAGGCCAGCCAGCCGCAGCGGCAGCACCTGCGCCTTGTGTTGCGCGCCGTGGGTGATGATCCGCCAGCCGGTTCCTTCGCGGATCAGCTGCAAGGCCAGCTCGTGTCCGTCGGCGCTGGCGACCGACAGTCGCATTCCGGGCTGCCAGTTCCACGTGCCCGCGATCCAGGTGCCATCGACCGTGGCCCCGCCCTCGCCTAGTTCGACCGTGAGGCGCTGCCCCGCCAATTGCACCAGCCAGTGCGAACTGGTGGCCGGAGCGCCGTTCAGTTTGCCCGAAGTGCCCCCCGCCCGCGCGGCCCGCGTAACCTCAGCCCCGGCGAACAGCGCCGCCAGCCTGCGCAGATGCTCGGGCGTTGCAGTCGCACCCTTGAAGCCTTCGGACCATTCCTCAGCAATGAAGCCGGTGGTCAGATCGCCGCTGCGAAAGCGCGGGTGCTGCATGATAGCGCTGAGGAAATCGACATTGTGGCCCGGCCCATCGATCACAAACCGATCGAGCGCGGCGATCTGCAAGTCAGCTGCAGCCTCGCGCGTTTCGCCCCAGGTGATCAGCTTGGCGATCATCGGATCGTAGAAGATCGACACCTCGCCGCCTTCATAGACGCCATCATCCACTCGCACCCCGGCCACGCCGCGCCGGCCGTTGGCAGCACCATCATCGGCCCAGCCAGCTACCGTCGGCTGATAGCGCACCAGCCGCCCGGTGCTGGGCAAAAAGCCGCGATAGGGGTCTTCGGCATAGACGCG
>CAMDSM010000215.1 GCA_945906905.1 Altererythrobacter xiamenensis
CGGACGCCGCCTATTTCCACGCCACCAATCGCGGCAAGGCCAGCGTGGTGGCCGATTTCCGCGATCCGCATGACCTGCTCGAAGTGATCGACCTGATCCGCGATGCCGATGTGCTGATCGAGAACTTCAAGCTGGGCGGCCTCGTGCAGTTCGGGCTTGATTACGACAGCGTGAAGGCGATCAACCCACGGCTGGTCTATTGCTCGATCACCGGCTTCGGGCAGGACGGCCCCTATGCCGCACGCGCGGGATATGACTTCATCGTCCAGGGCATGGGCGGGATCATGGACCTGACCGGCGCGCCCGACGGCCCGCCGCAGAAGATCGGCGTCGCCTATGCCGATATCCTCACCGGCCTTTATGCGGTGATCGGCATTCAGGCAGCGCTGCACCAGCGGCAGGAGACGGGGCGCGGGCAGCTGGTGGATATGGCACTGCTCGATGTGATGGTCGGCACGCTGGCCAATCAGGCGATGAACTACCTCGCCAGCGGGGTTTCGCCGACGCGGCTGGGCAATGCCCACCCCAATATCGTGCCCTATGAGGCGTTTCCGGTGGCCGACGGCTGGCTGATCATCGCGGTGGGCAATGACAGCCAGTTTGTGCGGTTAAAGGACCTGCTCGACCTGCCGGACAACCCCGGCTGGGCCACAAACGCAGGCCGCGTGGCGGACCGGGTGGCGGTATCCTCAGCCGTTTCCTCGCGCACACAGGACTGGGAGCGTGACGCACTGCTGTCCGCGCTGGAGGGCGAGGGGATACCCGCAGGGCCGATCAACACGGTGGAACAGGCGCTGGCCGACCCGCAGGTTGGGGCGCGCGGGATGGTGGTGGACTTGGGCGAGGGGATCCGGGGGTTGCGGACGCCGATCCGGTTTTCGGATGCGGAGCTGGCGCTGGACAAGGCCTCGCCGATGCTGGGGGAGGACATGCCATGACACTGGCCGAATTCGGGATCATCGCTGAAATCATCAGCGCCATCGCGGTGGTGGCGACGCTGGCTTTCCTCGCCTTCCAGATACGCCATGCCAACAATCTGGCGCAGATGCAGACCCGCGCAAAGATGGTGGAAATGGTCGACGGGGAGATGGGCCGCCAAATCGAGGATCCCGAGCTTCGGGCGCTGTTTAGCAAACCGCCGCCGCTACCATACGAACAGGTTGCAAAGGTCTATCTGTCCATGGTCCAGATCATGCGCCACCGGGAATGGGAATGGTATCAGGTCCGCAGCGGCGCGATTGCGCGGGAAGATTCCGAGCAGGTTGAGCGCGAATGCTTTGAAGTGGCGCACATCTATCTCAGCTATCCGCGTGTCGCGCTGTGGTGGGACAAGACCGGGCGGCATGGGTTCAACGCGGATTTCGTGGCCGCGCTCGATCTCTACTGCGAGGGGCGGCCAGCGTTACGGTGGGATCAGAGCGTCATGCAGGTGGAAGAAGCGTTCGCGGCGGAAATCAGGGCACAGGTGGAATCAGCGGCCAAAGCCGCGCCGCCTGCAGCCCCCTAACTCCGCGCCTCATACACCACATGCCCCACCGCCGTATTGCTGGCAGGCACGCGATAGAAGCGGTGCAGCTCTTCCACCCCATAGCCAAGCGCCGCGCGCATGATCAGCCACATGATCAGCTCGATCCCTTCGCTGCCCGCTTCGCGCAGGTAATCCAGCCTTGTGAGGGTGGCCAGTTCCTCTGGTTCGTGCGCCAGCAGGTCGAGGAAGCGGTTGTCGAATTCGGCGTTGATCAGGCCGGCGCGGGTGCCTTGCAGCTGGTGGCTCATCCCGCCGGTGCCCCAGATTTGCACGTTCAAGTCCTCGGGGAAGGTCTTGACCGCATTGCGGATCGCCTCGCCCAGTTTCCAGCAGCGTTCGCCCGATGGCGTGGGGAACTGGGTGACGTTGACCGCCAGCGGAATGACCTTGCACGGCCATTCAGTTGGCTGACCGAACACCAGCGACAAAGGCACGGTGCAACCGTGATCCACATCCATCTCGTTGATGATGGTGATGTCAAACTCGTCGATCACCAGTTGTTCGGCTACGTGGGCGGCGAGATCATTGTGGTTGTAAACGGTTGGCACCGGGCGGCGGCCCCAGCCTTCATCGGCGGGCAGGAATTCCTCGGCAAAACCAATCGCAAAGGTGGGCACGATATCGAGCATCAAGGCCGAAGCGTGATCGTTGAACACCAGAATCACCACATCGGGGGTGTTGTCCTTGATCCAACCTTTGACGAATTCGTAGCCCTCAAAAACCGGAGCCCAGTATGTATCGCCCGTGCGGCCATTGTCGATCGCGGCACCAATGGCGGGGACGTGGCTGGTGCCGATTCCGGCGGTTATGCGGGCCATCAGTGCGCGCCCACTTCACAAAACACCGTTCGAGGTGAGCTTGTCGAACCATGAATCTGCGGGACATTTCGTGGTTCGACAAGCTCACCACGAACGGAAGGGTTATAGATGCGGGCCATTAGTGCCGATCCTCTTTGGGCTGATCCCGCTTCGAACGCAGACCATCGGGCGAGCGGCCGCCGTCGATCATCATCTGGCCATATTCCTCGGCGCTCATCCCGCTCATCGAGCTGACCGCCTTTTGCGCGCTCCAGCCATCGGTGCTGGCGATCTTGACGAGGAAATACATGTTGCCGCCAAGCTCTATCAGCCGGGTAAGGTCGCGCGCCAACACGGCCAGCTTCTGCTCCTCGGTCATCTTGTAACGATCAAGGTAAGCGCGCTCATCGGCGCGGAAGGCCGTGCGGTTATCCTCCTGCATCAGGCTCATACAGAACTTGTGCAGGTGATAGCCTTGCCGGCTGCGGCGGGCGGTGAACACCAGGGTGCCGGGAATATCTTCCAGCTCTTCCAGCGAATAGAGGCGGGCGCGGGTCATTGCGGCAGGTTAGCAGAGACGGGCCTCAGAACATAGCCGGGCAGCACAAATGACAATTGCCGTCACCAGTTGGCGGGGCCTTGCCACTTGGCTCGGCTTGCAGCAGTTTGGCACAAAGATGAAAGGGGCGGTTAGTATGCGCAGAATACCATTGTTGCTCGCGGCGGCGGGCATCTGGCTTGGAACAGGCGGCACCGCCTTGGCTCAGGTGGCGGAAGCCCAGGCCGAGCAAGTCCAAGCTGAACAGCCAAGCACTTGCGACATAACTTCGCGCGCCACGCCTGAATTGAACGAAGTTCTGGCGCGATACGGCTATGGTTTCGCAAGCTATGATCTGCTGTGCGCAAGGTTGGCCGATGCCGGCATGGGTGTGAGTATCACCGAAAGTTTCGGGCTGGTGGGTGACCGCAGCTATGGGCTGGTGCTGATCGAGCTGTATGATCGGGCCACTGTGACTTACGGTTCGATGAACACCACAACTGTCGCCCTGTCGAACGATGAGCCGGGACATAGCGCTGACGAGGCTTTGATGCAGGCGATCGATACTGCGCTGGAATCAATTTCCGAAAATCCGGAACGCTATGTTGCATCGGTGCACGATGAAATTGCGCGGCTGCGCATTGTGATGGGGGGGCAGTGATCATGCGCATTCAAACAATAGTTTTCGCCGCCTTGCTGTCATTGTTCCCGGCAAGCGCGCTGGCGCAAGATGCCGCGGCCGAACCTTGCCTGACGACCACAAAAATCGAGGGCAGGCTGAATGATCTGCTGGCACGGTGGACGGACTTCGGCGTTGCCGAGACCGAGGCGCTGTGTTTGCGGCTCCAAGCTGCCGGGGCGGGTATCAACATCACATACGATACCGGAGAGCTGGAAGGGCTCAGCTTTGGCTGGGTCATGCTCAGGCTCTATGATGTGGAGACAGGCGTGCATGGGCTCGGGAACAGGGCTTCGATCACAACTTCGGTAAGGCTGGGCGAAGTGGAGCAGGATCTGGCCTTGCGCGATGCGCTGGAAAGCGGCCTGCGCGGGCTGGCGGCTGGCCCCGACCTGGCGATCGAATCGATGCAGGAGCAGGTGGCGGCGATGCGGTTGGTGCATGGGCAATAGCCGTTAACGGCTGCCCAGATACCAGTCGCGCGCTTGATCATGATCGGCCTGCCGCGTGGACGGGGCAAAGCCCAGATCCACTTGATCGCGGGTGGCGATGAGGATGGCCGGGGCCAGCAATTCGTCAAACTCCAGCCCCGCCTCGCCGTCCCCCGCCCACACGATCCGCCCGAACGCCTCGAACCCCAGCCATGTGAGCACGGCGTCCTCGCCGCGCTCCAGCACGCCCTTGGCCCGCACATGCGCCCCCGATTGCGACAGGTCGCACAGGCTGGCGCTGCTTTGGCCTGAAAGCGTGATCAGCTGCGCGGGCACGCCCAGCCGCAAGCGACTATCGCGCCTGCGCCCCACAATCCCACTCAGCTTTGCATAGGTGCCCATGACGAGCAGACTGCCCGCAAAGGGCCTGCCATTCGCCAAGCGGAGGCCTAGGGATGGTTACTTAGCGCACGTCCTGCGGTTCTTCGCTGCGGCACAGTTCATAGGTGCTCCAGCCCGAGCAAATGCCA
>CAMDSM010000216.1 GCA_945906905.1 Altererythrobacter xiamenensis
CTCGGCCTGGCTCATCCGGAACACGATCTCACGCCATGCCGGGCTGAGCGCGTTATACAGATGGACGATCGCCGAATGCGCGCCCTCAAGGCTCTCAAAACTGCGGGCGATCAGATCGGCGCGCGATTGCGTGAGCACCTGGATCACCACATCATCGGGCACTTTGCCCGAGCGCACGAGGCCAGAAATGAAATCGAACTCGGTCGCGCCCGCACTGGGGAAGCCGACCTCTATTTCCTTGACGCCCACTTCCAGCAGCAGATCGAAAAAGCGGTTCTTCTTCACCGCATCCATCGGATCGATGATCGACTGGTTGCCATCGCGCAGATCGGTGGAAAGCCAGCGCGGGGCCTTGGTGATGGTGAGCGAAGGCCATTGCCGGTCCGGCAGCATGACCTGCGGGAAGGCATGGTATTTTCGGCTCGGATCCTTGAGCATCGACATGGATTAGCCCTTATCGCTTATCGCCCGCGCGGCAATAGGCGCTGGGCATTTTCAACTATATTGCGAATTGACCCTTAGGCGGGTTCCCCCGGCGGCAAGCGCGCAAGGTCCTTGGCACGCCTAAGGGCGCGTCAGCGATAGGAGCGCACGACGGGTCATAGGAGCAGCATATGGGGCGATGGTTAACAATTGTCTAGGGTGGAAAAAACAAGACGCGCGGTCCCGCCGTGGGGACCGCGCGCCTGTTAATTGCCATTGGGGCGAAAATTACTGCTTTTCGAACGCCACGCTGATGGTCAGGTCAACCGCATCACTCACCAATGGAACGAAGCCGCCCAGGCCCCATTCCGAACGGTTGATGGTGGTGGTGCCTTCAAAGCCGATCGTTACCTTCTGGTTGAATGGATGCGTGCCAGCGCCGACAAATTCTGCCTGCACCGTTACAGGGTGGGTCTGGCCGTTCATGGTCAGATTGCCCATGATGTGGGCGGTGTTGGCACCTGTGGAGTGAACCATGGTCGACACGAAATGCGCCGGGGCTGGTTCAGGCCCGAAGAAATCGGGATTGCCGCCGTTCTGGCCCGCGCGGGTAAGATGCGCGGTGAGACCGGCGCTGGCGGTGGTGACGCTGGCGATCGGGATTGTCACATCAACGCTGGAAGCACCGATATTGGCCGGATCGAGAACCAGCGTGCCCGTCACGTCACCAAAGATGCCGAAATAATCGTTGAAACCAAAGTGGTTGGCGCGCCAGCCGACCAGCGAGTGTGCGGGATCGGTGGCATAGGTGCCGGCCGACACGCGGGTTGCATCGGCAACCCCTGGCAGCTGCGGCGGGGTGCCTTGCGCATTGAGCGCGCCGTAGGTGAGGGCCATGCCGCCAGCAGTGGCGACGAGGGCAAGGATGGACTTACGCATGTGAGGGGTCTCCCGGTGGAATTGTCTGGCGCGCAATGTGGCGCTGTAGATTGATAATGTCCACTGCCATCGGAATTATTGCCAGCACTTGAACCGCGTCCAGTTTGGCCCCATAAAGGGCAAAGCGGGCCGGGCCCCTCTGGCGTGCGCAATTCAGCGTGCGTGATGTCGGACCGCATCGGGTGACACCGGTGCAGGTTCGATTCTGGCCACAACGCGGCCCAATCTCAAGTGTGTCATCCGAACAAGTGCCAAGGCACATGAAGGAGGAAGACACGTGCGAAATTTCGAATTCAACCTGATGGAGCTTCTCCAGCGCACCGATGATGCGCTGACGCATGAACAGCGCCGAGCGCGCCCCGATCCGTTGCGGCTGACTTGGCTGCGTAGCCGTCGCGATCGGTTTGCCGGGCGACTGCGCAAGTCAATCCTGCAGTTGCAGCTGACGAGGGCTTGAGCGGATGGAACTTCTTACCGCTGACTGGCTCGGCACACCCGTTTGGTTCTGGCTTTCCTTCCTCGGCCTGGTGGCGGCGCTGACCGCTTTCGATCTTGGCATCCTGCATAAGGAGGACCGAGAAATGGGCATCGCCGAAAGCCTGAAACTCTCAGCCTTCTACATCGGTATTGCGATGCTGTTTGGCGTGTGGGTGTGGATCGAGAGGGGTGCTGACCTCGGCCTCAAATACTACACCGGCTTTTTCATCGAAAAGGCGCTGTCTATCGACAACGTGTTCGTGATTAGCCTGATCTTCGGCTATTTTGCGATTCCCCGAATGTACCAGTATCGTGCGTTGGTGTGGGGCATCATCGCCGTGATCTTGCTACGCGGCATGATGATCGCGGTCGGCGCAGCGGTGGTGCAGGAATGGTATTGGGTGCTGTACATCTTCGCCGCCTTCCTGATCGCAACGGGTATCAAGATGCTGTTTCAGGGCGACCAGCAAATGGACGTTGCCAACAATCGGGCGGTCAAGTTTATCTCGCGGCACATGCGGGTGACAAGCGATCTGCACGGAGAGAAGTTCCTCGTGCGCGTGCCCGATGGCAAGACCGGCAAGATGGTGCGGGCAGCTACCCCGCTGCTTCTGGCGCTGGTGGTGATCAACCTGGCCGACCTCGTTTTCGCGGTGGACAGCGTGCCAGCGATCTTCGCGATCACCACCGATACGTTCATCGTCTATACCAGCAACATCATGGCGATCCTCGGGTTGCGGGCGCTGTATTTCGCGCTGTCGGCGATGGTGCACCGTTTCCACTACCTCAAGTATGCGCTGGCACTGGTGCTGGTGTTCATCGGGACGAAGATCTTCGTGGCCGATTTCATACTGGGGGGCGATAAATTCCCGCCGCTCGCCAGCTTGGGCGTGACCGCGGCCCTGATCGCGGGCGGAATTGTCTACTCGCTGTGGAAAACGCGCGGCGAACCTGCCGAATAAAAATAAGGGGAGGGCGGCGCTGGCCGTCCTCCCCCTATTTGCCAAATTGGCGGGTGGATCAATTCTTGTCTTGATCGACCAGCTTGTTGGCTGAGATCCACGGCATCATCGCGCGCAGCTGGGCACCGGTCTTCTCGATCGGATGCGCCTCGGCAGCCTTGCGAGCGGCTTTCAGTTCGGGCTGGCCAGCGCGGTTATCGAGCACGAAATTCTTCACAAACCGGCCCGAGGTAATGTCGGCCAGAACACGCTTCATTTCGGCCTTGGTTTCGGCGGTGATGATGCGCGGTCCGGTGGTGATATCGCCATATTCGGCGGTGTTGCTGATCGAATAGCGCATGTTGGCGATGCCGCCTTCATACAGCAGATCGACGATCAGCTTGGTTTCGTGGAGGCACTCGAAATAGGCCATTTCCGGCGCGTAGCCAGCTTCGGTCAGCACCTCGAACCCGGCCTGGATCAAATGGGTGATGCCGCCACACAGCACGGCCTGCTCGCCGAACAGATCGGTCTCGCACTCTTCCTTGAAGTTGGTCTCGATAATGCCCGAACGACCGCCGCCGACGCCAGACGCATAGGCCAGCCCCAGATCATGCGCGTTGCCGCTGGCATCCTGATGGACCGCGATCAGGCAGGGCACGCCGCCGCCGCGCACATATTCGCTGCGCACCGTGTGGCCGGGGCCCTTGGGGGCGATCATGATCACGTCAATGTCAGCCGGCGCTTCGATCAGCCCGAAGTGGATGTTGAGGCCGTGGGCAAAGGCCAGCGCTGCACCGGGGCGCAGGTTGCCCTTGACGTCATCGGCCCAGATCGCCGCCTGATGTTCGTCAGGTGCCAGGATCATCAGGATATCGGCCCAGGCCGCAGCCGCCGCATTGTCCATGACCTTGAAGCCTGCGCCTTCAGCCTTTTTGGCCGAAGCAGAACCCGGACGCAGCGCAATCGCCACTTCCTTGATCCCGCTGTCGCGCAGGTTCTGCGCGTGGGCATGGCCTTGGCTGCCATAGCCGAGCACGGCGATCTTCTTGTTGATGATCAGGTTGAGATCGCAATCGGCGTCGTAATAAACTTTCATTTCATGCCCTTATCTGCTCGCTTGGGCCGCCCTGTGAGGTGCGGCGACCAATGTGTTCAAGTTCGTTGCCCAGCGCCTTGGCGCACGATCGACCCTGAAACAAGTTCAGGGTGACGAGTAATTGAATTCCTTGATTTTTAAGTCCCAATCGCCCCGCACATCATGCCGACCACACCCGTGCGGCCCACTTCGACCTCGCCATGCTCGCGCATCCGGCTGATAATGCTGTCAATCTCGTGAGGGCCGCCGGTGAATTCGAAGATCAGGCTGTGATCGGTGGTATCGACCACCTTGGCGTGAAACTCGACCGAGATCCGCATAGCATCTTCCCGCGCGGCACCCGTTGCCGCGACCTTGATCAGCGCCATCTCACGCTCAACATGCGGGCCGGCCTGCGTCAGGTCGACAACGCGGTGGACGGGCACCAGCCGATCCAGCTGCGCCTCGATCTGGTCGATCACATGCGGCGGACCGTTGGTGACGATGGTGAAGCGGCTGACCTTGTGGTTCTCCGATATGTCGGCCACCGTCAGGCTATCGATATTGTATCCGCGCGCGGTGAACAGCCCGGCGATCTTGGCCAGAATCCCG
>CAMDSM010000217.1 GCA_945906905.1 Altererythrobacter xiamenensis
GCAAACCAACGCTTCCACGCGCGTGCTGGAGAAGACCGGCTTTGCCCACATTGGCAGTGCGATTGATGAGGATATCGGCGAAGCGTGGCGCTGGGAGCTTGCCCTCTAACCCCCATACCGCGGGCTTTTGCGCATCAACAGCACCAACGGGATCGCCCCCAGGCACAGCCATTTCATCAGCGCGAAATCGTTGAGATAGGCGATCATCGCCGCCTGGCGCGTCACTTCGGCATTCGCCAACGTGAGCGCCGCTTCGCCGTATTGCTGGAATCGGTCGAGCGCGGAAATGTCCATCGTGCTGGCGAGTTCGGGCGTGATATGCGCCGCCAGTTCCTCATGATTGGTCTGCAATCCGCGCGCGGCCATCGTTATGACCATCGAAATGCCAACCGACGAGCCGACCGAGCGCATCAGATTGAGCAGGCTCGCCCCATCGGTGCGCAACTGCGGCGGCAGGGTGGAAAAAGCTGTGGCGTTGAGCGGCAGGAACACCAGCCCGATCCCCAAGCCTTGCATAAGGCCAGTGGCAATGAAATGCGTGCTATCCACCGCGAGCGACCACCCGGTCATCAAATGGAGCGATCCTGCCACCACCAGGAAGCCCAATGTCACCAGCCAGCGTGCGTCCACGCCCCGTCGCAGCAGCTGGCCGGAGATCTGCATCGCCAGCAGCACGCCAACCCCGCGCGGCATCAGCACAAGGCCGGTATCGATCACGTCATAGCCAAACAATTGCTGCAACATCGGTGGCATAAGCGCGATTACGGCAAACATCGAAACCCCAACGAACACCATGAACACCATGGCGATCGAAAAATTGATATTGGTGAACAGCCGCCGGTCGAACAACGGCTCCTTCGCGGTCGCCAGATGGATCGCCGCAGCCCAGGCGCAGGATATTGCCAGACCGGCATAAAGCCAGGTTTCGGGCGAAGTGAACCAATCGACCACGTGGCCCCGGTCGAGCAGCAATTGCAGTGAGGCCAGCGCCAGTCCGATCATGGCAAAGCCAAACATATCAAACTTGCGGCGGCGGATCGGGTGGCCGGGCAGCTTGGCATACAGGATCGCCAGGCTCAACGCGCCAACGGGAACATTGACGAAGAACACCCAGCGCCAGTTCAGCAACTGGGTGAGATAGCCGCCCAGAACTGGCCCAAGGATTGGGCCGATCATAACGCCCATACCCCACAGCGCGATCATCTGCGGCTGGCGACTGGGGCGGGTGGTATCGAGCAGCGAGCTTTGGCTCAAGGGTGCGATGAAGGCCCCACCCACGCCCTGCAGCGCGCGGAACAGCACCATCTCCTCAAGGTTCTGCGCCACCCCGCATAGCATCGAAGCAATCACGAACAGCGCTACCGACATGATGAACAGCCGCCGCGAGCCGATGCGGTCGGCCAGCCAGCCGGTGATCGGCATGGCCACTGCGCTGGCGATGATATAGCTCGTCAGGATCCAGCTGACCGTATCGGGCGAGGCACCCAGCGAGCTTTGCATATGCGGGATCGCGACATTGCAGATCGTCACATCCAGCACTTGCAGCAGCGAGGCGGTCATTATGCCGAACACCAGCAGCGGCTGGTTGCGAACGGGAAGCTGGGCGATGTCGTCCTGCGGCGCTGCGAGTGCCGAACCTGATTCCGGCCCGGCCAAAGCCTATTCGTCCTCGTTGGTGAACACGGTCACGTGGGTTGACAGGCCCGCGATCAGCGCGCGCGGGCTGGCCTCATCCAGCACGATCCGCACCGGCACGCGCTGGGTGACCTTGACCCAGTTGCCGGTGGCGTTCTGCGCCGGGAGAACCGAGAATTCTGATCCTGTGCCAGCCCCAATGGTGGCGACATGGGCATCCAGCACCAGATCGGGATAGGCATCAAACCGCACCTCGGCCCTTTGGCCCGGCTCCATTTCGGCCAGGTCAGTTTCCTTGAAATTGGCCTCGATATAGGTCGTGCCATCGGCCACCAGAGTCAGTACGGGCAGATTGGGCAGCAGTTGCTGGCCCATCTGCAAGCGATCCGCCTGCGCCACGCGGCCAGCGGCGGGCGAGCGGACCTCTGTTCGGCGCAAGCCAAGTTCGGCACTGGCGCGCTGGGCCTCGGCTGCGGCGACGCGCGGATCGCGATCGGGCACAGCGGCCCCGCGGGCCAACCTTGCGCGCGCCTCGGTTTGGCGGGCCTGCGCTTGGTTCACCGCTTCTTCGGCCTGTGATACGGCGTGGCGGGCGGCATCATAGTCGGCCCGGGTGGTAAAACCGCGATCCCACAGCGCCTGCTGCCGTTCCAGCCTGCTTTGGGCATAGGCGATATCCTCACGCGCGGCGGCGATATCGACGCCGGTCATATCGCTGTCGCCCAGCATGGTGGTGACACTAGCCTGCGCCCCGGCGATAGCGGCATTGGCCTGGGCCATCTGCAATTGATAGGGCTCA
Source organism: Altererythrobacter xiamenensis (assembly GCA_945906905.1). Classification (GTDB taxonomy): domain Bacteria; phylum Pseudomonadota; class Alphaproteobacteria; order Sphingomonadales; family Sphingomonadaceae; genus Alteraurantiacibacter; species Alteraurantiacibacter xiamenensis_A. Next base: position 2,435 of record CAMDSM010000217.1, read on the forward strand.
GGATCGATGCGGAACAACAGATCGCCCGCGGCCACCTGATCGCCCTCAGCCACCAGCACCTCGACGATGCGCCCGCCAACCTCGGCGCTGACAGCCACCATGTCCTGTTTAACATAGGCGTTGTCGGTCGAAACCTTGCCCTGCTGGCCCTGCCAATAGAACCAACCTACCACCACCAGCACCAGCGGCACCGACAGCATCAGGAACAGCCGACCCAGCCGCAACCTGGGCTTGGGGCTATCAGCGGGGCTTTTTTGGTCGTCTGAGATATTCGGGTCGGCTTGCGCCATGCTATTTCCCGGTCTGGTCTGGCTTGCTGGCGGCGTTCATAGGGGTAATGGTTGCTGGTAACAACTCAATTGGAAGGCATGTTGTGAGCGAATTGCGCGAGACGCAGTTGGATGGGTTCGACGGGGCGAAACTGGCGGTTTATCGCCTTGGTTCAGGGCGTCCGGTCTTGTTGCTCCACGGCCTGTTTTCCGGTGCGCAGATGAACTGGATCAAATTCGGGCATGCGCAAGTGCTGGCCGATGCCGGGTTTGAGGCAATCATGCCCGATCTTCGCGCCCATGGCGACAGCGCGACGCCGCACGATCCTGCCGCCTATCCGGCCAATGTGCTAGTGCGTGATGTGCTGGCGCTGGTGGACGGGCTAGAGCTGGAGGAATATGATCTGGTCGGCTTCTCGATGGGCGCGCGCGCGGCCACAGCTGCGGTGATTGCCGGGCTGCGGCCCCGGCGGTTGGTGCTGGCGGGGATGGGGCTGGAAAGCCTCGACAACTGGCACGCCCGCGCGGCCTTCTTCATCGATGCGATAGATAGGTTTGACGACGTAAAGCAGGGCGATCCGGCCTTTTTCGCTGTGCAATTCATGAAAACCATGAAGATTGACCGGGTGGCCGCGCGCCTACTGCTGCAATCGGGCGGAGAGATCGTCCGCGCTGATCTGGCGGCTGTGACTATGCCCACGCTGATGCTTTGCGGTGTGGATGACCACGACAACGGCTCACCCCAGGCGTTGCTCGAAGCGCTCAGCCAGGTTGGGGCCGATGCGCGATTGCAGCTGATCCCCGGCAATCACATGTCCTGCGTGACCAGGCCGGATATGGGCGCGGCGATTGCGGGCTTCCTGCTCGCCCCTTAGGGTCTAATCGGTCACCTTTGCCCCACGGCCACATAATCGCGCTCCACCGGTCCGGTGTAGAGCTGGCGCGGGCGGCCGATTTTTTGGCCGGGATCGGAAATCATCTCGTTCCATTGCGCCACCCAGCCCACGGTGCGAGCCAGTGCAAACAGCACGGTGAACATGGTGGTCGGGAAGCCGATGGCAGACAGGATGATGCCGGAATAAAAATCGACATTCGGGAACAGCTTCTTTTCGGCGAAATAGGGATCGCTCAGCGCCATTTCTTCAAGCCGCAGCGCGGTTTCGAACACCGGATCGGTAACCTTCAGCGATTCGAACACCTCGCGCACGGTCTTCTGCATTACCGTGGCACGCGGATCGTAGTTCTTATACACCCGGTGGCCGAAGCCCATCAGGCGGAACGGATCGTTCTTGTCCTTAGCGCGTTCGATATAGTGTGGGATGCGATCGGGCGTGCCGATTTCCTGCAGCATGTTGAGCGCCGCCTCGTTCGCGCCGCCATGCGCCGGGCCCCACAGGCAGGCGATCCCCGCCGCGATGCAGGCGAACGGGTTGGCGCCCGATGAACCCGCCAGCCGCACAGTGGAGGTGGAGGCGTTCTGCTCGTGATCGGCGTGGAGGATGAAAATCCGGTCCAGCGCCTTTTCCACCACCGGGTTGACCACATAGGGTTCGGCCGGAACACCGAAGGTCATGCGCAGGAAATTGCCCGTATAGCTCAACGAGTTGTCGGGATAGACGAAGGGCTGGCCGACCGAATACTTATAGGCCATGGCCGCGATTGTCGGCATTTTGGCGATCAGGCGGTGGCTGGCGATCTTGCGCTGCATCGGATCGGAAATGTCCGAGCT
>CAMDSM010000218.1 GCA_945906905.1 Altererythrobacter xiamenensis
GTTCCAGCGCGATATAGGCGCGATAGAGCCAGGCGCGCTGGTTCTGCGGATCGAGCTCAATCGCCCGTGACGCTGCCAGATCGGCTGCATCGTATTGGCGCGAATCGTGTTCGGCCTCGGCCAGCAGCGTGTGGGCATAGCTGCTGTCAGGTTGCTGCTGGACGGCAAGCCGGAGGGAGACGGCGATATCCCGCGCCTGTTCACGGGTGACCCCGCGCCACAGCGCCATCTCGCTATCGATCAGGTCTGCCTCGGCACTTTCGATCCGGCGCATCGTCACTTGTGGCAGCGTGGTGATGTTGGGCCGCACGTCATAGCCGGGGAAAGGCCGGTCGAGGTAGCGGGCCAGATCGCGCTGCACGTCGGCCAGATCACCGAAAATCCGGCGCGCAGCAACCAGGCTGTCTTCGCCATTGCCCAGCGCCACAAGAAACTCGCGCAGCTTCGCTTCGCGGGCGGGATCGAAGTTCAGGTAGTGGGTGAACAGCCAGCCAGATACGTAATGCTGGTAGGCGTCATAGCCCGTCAGCACCCGGTCGGCATCGAGCATGTCTTCCAGCCGCGATGTCGGCAGCTGAGCGATGCTGGTGCCGCGCGATTGCGGGGGATCGCCGATATGGAACGAACCATCATCGTTAAAGCGCATGGTCGAGATCATCTCGGCATAGCCTTCAGAATACCAACGGGGATAAGCCGCGGGGAAATTCTGCATCATGAAATAGTGCGTATATTCGTGCAGCAGCACCTGCTCGATGCTGTCGGTCGGATCACGCCGCTCGCGTGAATTGTTGCTCCGCTGGCGGCGAGCAGGGGCAAAGGCCACGCTGGCTCCGGCGCGCGAAATGAAGAACCCGCCAATACCTGCATCGGCCTGACCATACATCCGAGACATGGCGATGTAGTCGCCGAAACGGTAGATCATCGGCTTGTTGGCACGGCTCGTTTCGACGTGGCTTTCATCCAGCCCGTTGAGGAACCGCAGACCGCGATCAAACCGCTCCATCTGCTCGGCAAAATGGCGCGTCGCCTCTTCGCTGTCGCGCGATTTGACGATGAAATGGGCGGTCTCGGCCTCAAACCAGCTTTGCGCGTGCGCGGGCACTGCCAGAACCAGCGCCAGCAGCGCGGCAAGAAGAATACGCATGAAAATCAGTCCCCGGAGTGTCTTCGATTCGGTGTTTGTGGCCATAGGCCTAGCGCGCGGCGGATGAATAGTCGATTTCAGATGAAATTATCTGGCCGCGTTCACACAAAACTATACGGATCAATGTCCACCCCTACCCGTACGCCAGCCGGGAAAGTCAGCGCGCCGAGCCAGTTGCGGATTACATCTTGCAAGCTGGCGCTGCGCCGGGCGTTGAGGAGCAGGCGGTAGCGATAGCGGCCGCGTAGCAGCGCCATGGGGGCCGGAGCCGGGCCGAGGATCGCCACATCGTCGAAGTGCGGGCGAGTGGCTCCGATGCGTTTGGCGGCCTCGCGGGCTTCGGCGTCGTCCTCGGATGATACGATGATCGCAGCCCAACGGCCAAAGGGCGGGGCTCCGGCATCGCGGCGGGCTTCGGTTTCGGCGGCGTAGAAGGCGTCGCGATCCCCGCCAGCGAGCGCGGCGATGACGGCGGCCTCGGGGTGGCGGGTCTGGATCAGCACCTGCCCTGGCTTGGCCCCACGCCCGGCGCGCCCGGCCACTTGTGCGACCTGCTGATAGGTCCGCTCCGCCGCGCGCAGATCGCCTCCTTCGAGGCCCAGATCGGCGTCGATCACCCCCACCAGTGTCAGCTCGGGAAAGTGGAAGCCCTTGGTTACCAGCTGCGTGCCGACGATCACATCGATCGCGCCTGCTTCTGCCGCGGCGATAAAGGCGGCGGCCTTGTCGGGCGAATTGAGCGTGTCGCTGGTGGCGATGGCGATGCGGGCCTCGGGCAGGATCTCGGCCACTTCATCGGCAATCCGCTCCACGCCGGGTCCGCAAGCGACCATGCAATCGGGTTCGTGGCACTCAGGGCAGGCTTCGGGCGGCTTGGTTTCCAGCCCGCAGTGGTGGCAGGCGAGGCGGTGTGACAGGCGGTGCTCGACCAGCCAGGCGCTGCAATGCGGACATTTGAAACGATAGCCGCAATGGCGGCACAAAGTCAGCGGAGCATAGCCTCGGCGGTTGAGGAACAGCAGCGATTGCTCGCCGCGTGCCAGCCGCTCCTTCAAGGCCTCGACCAGCGGGGGGGAGAGCCAGTGCTGGCTGGGGGGCTTCTCCTTGGTCAGGTCTACCGTGGAGATCGCTGGCATTTGCGCGCCGCCAAAACGCGCGGGCAGGTCCAGCCTTTCGTAGATGCCCTGGTCGGCCATATGCAGGCTTTCCAGCGCCGGAGTGGCACTGGCCAGCACCACCGGAAGTCCTTCAAAACGCCCGCGCATCACTGCCACATCGCGGGCATTATAGCGCACGCCTTCGTCCTGCTTGAAGCTCACCTCGTGCGCTTCGTCGACCACGATCAGCCCGAGGTTGGCATAGGGCAGGAACAACGCCGAGCGCGCGCCGACCACAACTTGCGCTTCTCCACTGGCAATCGAGCGCCACGCCCGCCGCCGTTCGGTGGCTTTTAGCGAGGAATGCCACAGCACTGGAGCGGCACCGAAACGGGCCTCAAAGCGTTTGAGGAAGGCTTCGGTCAGGGCAATCTCGGGCAAAAGCACCAGAACCTGGGCGTCTTGTTCCAGCGCCGCCGCAATGGCTTCGAAATAGGCTTCGGTCTTGCCAGAACCCGTCACGCCATCGAGCAGGAACGGGGCAAATTTGCCCGCCTTGACGGCTTCGACCAGTCGCTGGGCCACCGCTTGCTGCTGTTCGCTCAGCTCAGGTGGCGCGAAGTCAGCGCGGGCTGGCGGGTAGGGCCGGTCGCAATCGACAGCGATTGGCTCCAGCACACCCTGATTGACGAGGCCGCGCAAAACGCCTTCGCTTACCCCGGTGATCCCGGCCAGTTCCTTGAGCGATGCCTGCTCACCCTCCAGCGCCGCCATTGCCAGTTCGCGCATCGCGGTCATGCGTTCGGGCAGGCCGCCCGAGAGGCGATATTCGGTCATAGTCGACGGGCCGCGCAAGGCCCCGCCGCTGGCCAGCACCATCCGCGCCACACCCGCCAGGCTGGCGCAATAATAGTCGGCAGTCCATTCGATCAGCCGCATCAGCGCCGCGCTCAGCGGCGGCACGGGCAGGACAGAGATCAGCGGGCGCAGCTTGTGTTCGGGCGCAGGGTCGCCGGGTAGCCGCCCCTCCTCCCACACAATCCCTACGATCTGGCGCGGCCCCAGCGGCGCGAGCACGACCGAGCCGGTAACCACTTCCATCCCTTGCGGAACCGAGTAGTCTAGTGCGCCGAGAGCGGCGTTGAAGATGAGCAGTCGGACGCGGTTCATGATATCTGTCCGATATGGGCGGCCTTATGGCCATGCTGCAAGCGGGCGAGTGGAGAAAAGAGCATGACAATTCTGGAAAACACCCAAATCGGTCGAAGGACGCTGCTTGGCGGAATGCTGGCGGGCGGATCGGTGCTGCTGCTGCCGGGCTGCACCACGATGGGCGGCGGGTTCAGCCTGGTGGAGGCGATCCGGCAATTACTGATGCTGTCATCCACCCGCGCTTTTGCCCGGTTGAGCGCCGAGGGCGGCTATTGGGATCAGGGCGTTTCGCAACTGGGGCTCGAAGGATTCCTCGGCAACCGTGGTGGCGTGCTGGCGCAGATCCTCACCTCCAGCCTGTTCAGGGGCCGGATGGAGCGGGCCTTTGCTGGCGTTGCCGAACGTGCATCGGATCGCGCTGCCCCTGTGGTGGCCGATGCGGTGCGGGTGATCGGGGTGGAAAATGCCATAGCGCTGGTGCGCGGCGAGCCGACGGCGGCGACCGCTTTCCTGCGCGGCAATTTGGGCGACAGGCTGATCCAGACGATGGTGCCCGAAGTGGGGCAGGCGCTGCGCATCACGCAGGAGCCGCTGGTCGCCCAATTGCTCGCCCAACTGACCGGGGTGGACGTGGCCGGGCTGTCAAACAGCTTCTCGGGCAAGGTCAATGATGTGATCTGGCACGAGATCGGGGTGGAAGAAGCCGCCATCCGCGCCAATCCTCGCGCCACCAACGATCCGCTGCTGATCGCGGTGTTGACGGGAGCGAACGTGTTGTGATCGGCTGATCTGCCAGTTGTCGGGCGACCCATGACAAATGCTGTTCGATTTGCCGCCCGCCTATCAGGGTAGCGGCAGATCGGATATATCCGCCTCAGTTTGGGGGGAAATGCCATGCGCCTGACACCGATCTGGGTTGCCGTCATCGTCATTGTCACGCCGACCACGCTGTGGGCGCAGGACGCTGAACCCTCAGCCAGTCGCGGCAGAATCGTTTTCGACACGACAGTCGACATTGAAGATGGCGCGCAAGCC
>CAMDSM010000219.1 GCA_945906905.1 Altererythrobacter xiamenensis
TCCGGCGCTCAATTCGCAGGTCAAGTCGGCCACCCGGACGCTCGACATCATCGAATATGTCGTGGCGGCGGGCCGCCCGCTGGTGGCGCAGGAAATCGCCACCGCGCTGAGCATTCCGGTCTCCAGCCTTTCCTACTTGCTCTCAACTCTGGTCGAGCGGCATTACCTGACTCGTGATGGACGGCGCTATCTGGCGGGGCCAGGGCTGGCGCGGCTGCAAACGAGCAATACCAGCTTCACCCTGGCCGACCGCGCCGCGCCATTGGTGCGGACCTTGCGCGTGCAGCTGAACGAAACCACCAGCTTCTTCATCCGCGAGGGCTGGGAAATCGAGGCCATCGTCACCGAAAGCTCCGAGCAGGCGCTGCGCTATTCGGTTCCGCAGGGCCGCCGCCTGCCGATGTATGCGCTGGCATCGGGCAAGGCGCTACTGGCCGCGCTCCCGCCTGACGAGCTCGACCACTATTTCGCTGAAGCCGAGCGCCCTCGCTTCACCGATGCGACGGTGATCGACGAGAAAACCCTGCGCCGCCAACTGGACGAGGCGCGCCGCACTGGCTTTGCCATGACCGACGAGGAATTCTCGCTCGGCATCATCGGTATCGCCCGGTTGGTGACGATAGGCGGCGAGGCGGTCGGATCGTTGTCTGTCGCCGTGCCCAAGGTGCGGTTTGACGATGATCTGCACGCCCGCGTGGCCGATCTGCTCGATCGCACGGCGGGACTGCTGGAAAGCAGTTAGAGTCCTTCCAGAAAATCCCGGCCGATGCGCCCGGTAGGCTCGCCCTCGGGCACTTCAACCGCAGGCAACACCTCCTCGGCCTGAGCGCCTGGCACGGTCCGGCGATAGATGCGGGCGGCGTCCCAGTTGCCGATTGGGGCACCGGCAGCGGCCCGGACCATCGGATAAGGTGCCAGATCGGTGCCGACATAGGTCATCTCAGCGCTGTCCGGTCCGGTCTGGCGGAAACGGAAGATATCGGGGATGGCGCCAGGGCGCGGGTCGTCGAAGGCCAGTTCGACCATGTCGAGAAACAGGATCCCGGTCATGCTGGGCGACGTTTTTACGCCCCCGCGCATGTTGTAAAAGGCATTGCCATCAGAATTGAAGCTGGCGGGCCGCTGCCATTGCCCTAGCCATTCGCGGTCCACCCCCTGTTCAATGGTAAAGCGGAACACGGTGGTGCCATCGACGCGCAGGTCCCAGCTGCCTTCCAGCGTCTGGGCGGCGGATTGGGCCGAAGCTGACAGCGGGAGCAAGAGCGCCGCGAGCGCAAGGAACAGGCGTTTGAGCATCATGCGCTTTTCTGCGCTCGCCCGCACGAACGCAAGCAAAAGGGGGCGGCCATGTGCATGACAGCCCCCCTTGGTATTCGCAAAGCACGAACCGCTTAGCGGTTGGCACCAACGCCCGTGGCGCGCCAGCTGTCGGCATAGCCGGTGCGGGCGACGTTCGAGTAAGGAACCGGCGAGATGACGGCCTTGATCTGGGTCTGGACGTGGCGTTCCACAGTTGGCTTGGTGGTGCCGCCATTGGGCTCGCCCCACACGAGGCTGACTTCCTTGCCCATTTCCACTTCGGCCGGATCGATCATCGCCAGCGTCAGCATCTTGCCTTCGTTCGACGAATAGCCAACCCAAGTCGAAACGCCGATCACCTTGCCATCGGCATTCCGCACTTCATCGAAGGGGTGCATGGCATAGACGGCGCTGGGGAATTCGAAGTATTTCGCCCGTTCGCCATTGGCATAGAGCGACGAAAGCACGCGCAGCATGTCTTCGTTATCCAGCGCCAGCGTGACCTTCTGCTTGTGGGTTTCGCCCGCCATACGCTCCAGCGCCTCGCGGCCCACGAAATCATGGTCAAACTTCACGATGTGGCCATAGCCGATGTCCCACGGGGTCAGGTAATAGCCATCGATGCTGTCAGGAACGTAGCTGCCACCGATCGAGCACTTGCCAGCATAGCTGTCAGCTCCGGCCCAGGCGCGGAAGTCCTTTATCATCTGGCTGTCACCGGTGAAGAACGCGGGCAGCGGCGAAGGCAGCCAGCCCGATTCCAACGTGTTCGACGAATAGGCCCGGCCACCCACCAGCGTCAGGCCATCGGCCTTGCCAGCTTCAACCAGTGCGGCATGAACCGCAGCGTAATCTGCCCAGGGACCGAACAGTTCGTAACCCGGCTGGCCAGCCATGCCGTGGCGCAGCGCGATCACATCCTTGCCTCCGATATCGACGTGGGCCATGTTGAAGAACTTCAGATCCGGTGCAGCAGTGCCCATGGCGGTGCTGAGGATCTTCATCGCGTTGGGGCCTTGCAGCTGGAAGCGATAGTTCTTGCGCACGCCATCGGTGCGCATCGCGGTGCGTTCGCAACGCTCAACCGTAACGTTCCATTTGCTGCCGTCAGCCTTGGGATATTGCGCGTGGAATTCGACCCACTCGATGGCAGGCGCACGGCCGACGAGGCTGAACTCTTCTTCGGCCAGATAGAACAGGATCACGTCGCCGATGACATAGCCTTCGGGGGTGACGGGGACATACTGCTTGGCCTTGTTGACCGCGAAGCCCTTGAAGCTGTTGATGGCGGTATATTCGAGCAGCGCCATGGCCTCGGGGCCGCGCACATACAGTTCAACCATGTGGTAGCTCTGGTTGAACAGCACCGCGCTCTTGGCCCAGGCGGCCTGCTCGTTGCGCCAGTTGGTATATTCCGCCGGGACGCCCGGATAGGCATTAGGGCCAACCTGCTGGTTGCGCAGGAATTCAACCACATTGGCCTGGCCATCGAGCCTTTGTTGCAGCGTCTGGGACATTCGCATCTTCCTCTTATCAAAAAGTATTTTGGATTTAGGTTGTTCAATTGCTGGCAGGTCGCGCGAGCCAGGCCGCGATGGCCTGATTGACCGCCTCGGGCGCCTCCAGCTGGATCATGTGGCCTGCGTCCGGCACAACCACCAGTTGGCCATCGGGCAGCAGCGCGGCGATTGCTTCGTGCTGTTTGGGCGGTGCCCATGCATCAAGCTCGCCCGTCATCACCAGCGTTGGGCAAGTGACCTGTGGCAGCAGGCTTTTGATTTCGGGCCGGGCGAGCAGCGCCTTGATCTGCGCGTCGAACATGGCCTGCCCCTGTTCGAGGCACATTGTGCGCATCGAGGAATAGAGCGCGGTGTCGGCGCGGTTGGCCTCGGTCACCATCGGCGGGAGCCAGTGGTCGACTAGCGCGGCAAAACCATGGTCATAGCCGATCTGCTGGAGCGCGGCGCGGTTGGCCGCTTCGCCATCCTTGGGCGGATGGATCCCGGTGGAGACAAGTGCCAGCCGCCGGACACGTTGCGGAGCCAGCCGAAACACTTCCAGGGCGATCCGCCCGCCCATCGAATGGCCGAACAGATCGAAGCTGTCAGCGCCAGCGCGATCTGCCTCGGCCAGCACGATCTGCGCCATATCGACCAGACTGTCGGCCAGTCCAAAGCCGTTTACCACGAGCGAATCCGCAAAGGCCGCAGATTGCGGAGCGTAAATCCGCGCATCGCAGATCAAGCCAGGCAGGAACAGCAACATAGGGGAACAGGCTCTCGCTCTCTTTTCGCTCTTATGAACTTTTCATCTATACGAACAAACGCCCCTGCGCTAGAGGCTTTGTGCGCAGCCCTATCTATGTTTAAGGGGCCAAGAGGAGACGAGCCGATGTCATATGCAGCGATCCACCCGAATTGGGAAAAGAACCCCGACAACATGGTGGACGGCTATTCGCTGGAAATGACCGCCAAGGAACTAGAAGGCCTGCGCGAGGCCGCCGCCTTGATCCGCCCGGTCACCCAGGTTGCCATCACCTTCTTGCCGGGCGAGGAACTGGAACAGCGCGTGGCCGCCGCCGTGCTCGTGCGCGAACTTGGCTTTGAACCCATCGCCCACCTCTCGGCCCGGCGCATCGAAAGCGAAGCGCAGCTCGATTGGTATCTGGGCGAGATCGCCACGAAGGCCCAGGTGAAGCGCGTCTTCCTCATCGCTGGCGATCCGCCCGAGCCGGAAGGCCCCTATTCCGATTCGTTGCAGATCATCGAGACCGGCCTGCTCGAAAAGCACGGCATCCAGATCGTCGGTATTGGCGGCCATCCTGAAGGCCACCCCAACAACACGCCCGCCGAATTGTGGGTGTGGATGGAAAAGAAGATCGCCGCGATTCGCGCCCACGGGATGACCCCGCTGGTCGTCACCCAATTCGCCTTTGACGATGACGCAATCGTCGCCTGGCTGGGCGAGATGCGTGCGCGCGGGATTGATGTGCCGGTCCGCCTTGGCGTCCCCGGCCCCGCTGGCATCAAGCGCCTGCTGGGTTTTGCCAAGCGTTGCGGCGTGGGCGCATCGGCCAGC
>CAMDSM010000220.1 GCA_945906905.1 Altererythrobacter xiamenensis
TTGAGCAGCTTGGTCAGCGCGAAATAGCGTTCGCCATCCTTGGGCGCACGGATCTCGCCTTCGACCGTGTCACCCGTGCGCAGGCCCATTTTGCGGACCTGGTTGGGCGAGACGTAAATATCATCGGGACCGGCCAGATAATTGGCTTCGGGGCTACGCAGGAAGCCGAAGCCATCGGACAGCACTTCGATCGTGCCGATGCCGAGGATTTCCTCACCGTCTTCTGCCACTTCCTTGAGGATCGCGAACATCAGGTCCTGACGGCGCATGGTGCTGGCGCCCTCGACGTCATATTCCTCGGCCATGGAGACCAACTCCGCGGGCGTCCTCTGCTTGAGTTCTTTGAGATGCATGGTGATATATTCCGTAAACTTTGATCTGAGACGCCGGCGGGCCAAGGGGCTTGGAGAAAGCAGACCCTGTCACCATCGTGGGCGACATTCAGCCGGAACGGGGGTGCGAATATGCTTTTCGCGAAGGCAGGTCAATCCAGTTGAGACGAATCAGAACGGACGCACGACCACCAGGATCACGATCAGCACCGCGGCTACACCCGGCACCTCGTTGAATAGGCGCAATTGGCGGCCTGTCAGACTGCGTGTCCCGCGGGCCAGCTTGCGGTGATAGGCCGAAAGCGTGAAATGATAGGCTGACAGGGCCAGCACTAGGATTAGCTTGGCAATAAACCAACCTTGCCATAGCGCCCCGGTGGCATAGGCGAGCGCCATCCCCAGCACCCACACCAAGGTGATCGAGGGGTTGAGGATGATCTTGAGCAGCTTGCCCTCGCGCTCCAGCCACACAACCTCTTCGGCTGATCCGGGCGCGCATTCCTGGTGATAGACGAAGAAGCGCGGAAGCATGAACAAGCCCGCCATCCAGAAGATCACGAACACGATGTGGCCCGCTTTCAGCCAGTGGTAGTTGGTGGCGAGTATTTCCTGCATGGCAGCTTACTAGCCTTCCCCGCGCACGATATCGAGCAGCCGCTCAACATGGGCAATCGGCGTGCTCTTGTCGATCCCGTGACCTAGGTTGAACACGTGCGGACGGCCCCTGAAAGCATCAAGCACGTCGCGCGCGGCATCTTCCAGTTGCGGCCCGCCGGAAATCAGCAATAATGGATCAAGATTACCCTGCACTGGCATATCTTGTGGCAGCTCACGGTGAATCCAGCGCGGATCGACCGTTTCGTCCACCCCCACAGCATCGACACCGGTTTCGCGCACATAGGCTGGCAATTTCGCGCCTGAACCTTTGGGGAAACCAATAATCGGCACATCGGGATGGCGTTCCCGGATGGCAAAAACAATCCGTGCGGTCGGCTCCACCACCCAGCGTTGAAACTGCTTCGGGGCGAGACTTCCCGCCCAACTATCGAACAATTGCACCGCTTCGGCGCCGGCATCAATCTGGCCAGACAGATAGGTAATCGAGCTTTCGACAATGGCATCGATGATTTCCCTGAAAGCCTCAGGATCGCGATAGGCCATGGCCCGGGCCACGTGGTGGTCCTTGCTGCCCTCACCCGCCACCATATAGGTCGCCACGGTCCACGGGCTGCCGATGAAGCCCAGCATGGTGACGCCTGCGGGCAGCGCCGCCCTGGTCAGTCGCACAGTTTCCCACACGGGTTCAAAATGCTGCGGCGCGGGCTGGAGCGAGGATAGCGCCGCGTCGACCAGCCGGGGCGAAAGATGCGGGCCTTCGCCAGCCAAGAACTGCAAGTCCTGCCCCAAGGCATGTGGAACGATCAAAATGTCGGAAAACAGGATCGCTCCGTCAAAACCAAACCGGCGTATCGGTTGCAAGGTGATCTCGGATGCCGCCTTGCTGTCATAGACCAAGGGCAGAAATCCGCCCTTCTCTGCCCGAAGCGCGCGATATTCGGGCAGGTAGCGCCCCGCTTGCCGCATCAGCCAAACTGGCCGCTTTTCGGCCACAAACCCACGCAAAGTATCGAGCAAAATTCCAGGCATCGAGGAGTCCAAACTAAATATATTAGAGTCTTATTATAGGGTTGAGGTGGTTGTAGGCCCTGTGGAAAGCGGGGATAGGCGCGCCTTGCCCGATTTCTCCCGGCTTGAACAGGTGCCGCTTGGGCTGCGACTCACGGTTAACCCGTCGTCAAACACAAGTTCTCCCCACTATCCCCAGCCTGTCCATAAGTGCGCCTGCCTGTCCACAAGCGACCCCACAACAAACATGCCAGTGGGGAGAGAATTTCATGCCATGCTTGTCCGCAGGTCTCTCCCGTGGTTTATGCTATGGCTTGTCCACATGGCCCGAATGCACCTCCACCTCCTGTCGGATTCAACCGGCGAAACGCTCGAGATGATCGCCAAGGCGGCGCTCGCGCAGTTCGACGATCCTGATATCACGCGCCATTTCTGGCCGATGGTCCGGTCCAGGCAGCATCTTGACCGGATCATGGAGGAGTTCAAGGCCAATCCCGGGCTGGTGCTGTTCACGCTGGCCAACCCCGAAACCCGCGCCCGGCTGGAAGAGCGTTGCCGGGCTCTGGGCCTGCCGCACGTCGCCGCGCTCGATGCCGTCACCCATGCGTTGCAGGACCGGCTGGGTCAGGCAGCCCATGCCCGCCCCGGCGCACGACATGTGATGGACAAGGCCTATTTTGACCGCGTCGATGCGATCCAGTTCACCATTGCCCATGATGACGGGATCGGCTGGGAGAACTGGGAACAGGCCGAAATCCTGCTCGCGGGGGTCAGCCGGACCTCGAAAACGCCGACCTCGATCTATCTCGCCAACCGCGGCTTCAAGGTCGCCAATATCCCGCTGGTGGTGGAAAGCCCGCCGCCGCCACTGCTGTTCGAGCTGAAGCGCCCGATGGTGGTGGGCCTGACCACCGCCCCGCGCCGGCTGATCGAGATCCGCCGCAACCGCTTGATTTCGCTAAATGAGCGCAATGAAACCGCCTATGTTGATGAGGAGCGGGTGGAAAAGGAACTGGCCTTTGCCCGGCGGATGTTCGCCGACAATGGCTGGCCGGTAATCGACGTTTCCCGCCGCTCGATCGAGGAAACCGCCGCCGCCGTGATTAAGCTCTATCAGGAGCGGCAGGCGCGCGCGATTCCTGATGACGCCGGACCAAAGCCGATATGAGCCTGATTTTGGCGTCGAAATCGGCCAGCCGCAAGGCGATGCTGACGGCTGCGGGCGTGGCTTTCGAAGCGCGCGCTGGCCACGTTGACGAGCGGGCGATCGAGGCAATGCTGGGCGATGCACCCCCGCCCGCAGTCGCCCTCGCCCTGGCTGAGGCCAAGGCGCTAGCCATTGCGGTAGAAGATGCGCTGGTGCTGGGCAGCGATTCGCTGGTCTCGGTGGATGGCCGCCGTTTTGACAAGCCCGCCAGCCGGGCCGATGCGGCTGAGCATCTGCGGTTCTTTTCGGGCAAGGCGATGGAACTGCATTCAGCAGCGGCGTTGGCCCGCAATGGTGCGATTGTGTGGAGCTACGCGGCGCTGGCCCGGCTGCATGTGCGCGACCTTTCGGAACAATTCATTGCCGACTATCTAGCTGCCGAATGGCCAGACGTATCCTATTGCGTCGGCGTGTTCCGGATCGAGGCGCTGGGGGTGCAATTGTTTGATCGAATAGACGGCGATCACTTCACCGTACTGGGCATGCCCTTGCTGCCGGTTATGGCGGCGCTGCGTGAGCACGGGGAGCTGCCGCGATGAGCAGACCCTATGCCGAGGTGATCGGCGATCCCATCGCGCAATCCAAAAGCCCAGTGATCCACAATTTCTGGCTCGGCAAGCTGGGGATTGATGCCGAATATCATAGCCATCATGTGACAGCCGATGGGTTGGCGGACTATCTCATGGCCCGGCGCGATGATCCCGATTGGCGCGGCTGCAATGTCACCATGCCGCATAAGCAGGCGGTGATTGGGCTTCTTGATCGGCTGGAGATTGGCGCCGAGATGGTCGGCGCGGTCAACACCATCACGCGGCGCGAGCGGTCTGGCGAAACGCGGTTGATCGGCACCAATACCGACATGGCCGGGTTTCTCGAGCCATTGGCGCCAATGCTGGCCACCCAGCACCTCTACCGCATGGCCCGGGTGTTGGGCACGGGTGGGGCTGCGCGGGCGATTGTGGCGGCACTGGCCGAACATGGTGTGCATGTGGTGCTGGCCGGCCGCGATCCCGCCAAGGCGCGGGCGATCCTCGATGAGCTTGATCCAGATGCCGAACATCACGCGGTCGACATCGCACATTTCGCCGCTCTGACAGATTTTGCCTTCGATGACCGCGAGGGCTGTTTCGATCTTATCGTCAACGCCAGCCCGCTCGGCATGGCAGGCCAACCGCCGCT
>CAMDSM010000221.1 GCA_945906905.1 Altererythrobacter xiamenensis
AACTGGTGTGGCTGGAGAGCCTGCTCAACCAGTGGTTCCGGACCGATGACTATGCCAAACGGGTGCCTGAGGCCTAGGCCGGACGCCTAAACCGCAGCGCGAACTTGTCGCTCGTCGGCTCCACCTCGCGCGGGTTGGCAGTGTGCGGATCGGCGGGGTTGGCGACGGCATCGGACATGGCTTCCAGCACGAAGCCAGCGCTGGTCACTTGCGCAATAACCGCCAAGGGATCAATCCGGTGCAGGGTGGAGGTGGCCGTCATCCCGGTGCCGGGCGCCGAGTGGTCCTCGACAAAATAGATCCCGCCGGGGCGCAGCACACCCAGCGCCGCCGCATTGACCGCGGCGATATTGCCATTGGCCAGATCGTGATAATTCTCGGTCGTCCACACCAGATCGACCGGCGTAGGCAGGCTCAACGCATCATAACCTTGGACCACCACAACCTCGACATTGCCATATTCGGCGGCCAGCGCGTTGATCGCATCTAGCCCGCCGGGGCGGTTGGCGAAGAAGGCGGGGACCAGCGCATAGACCTTGCCTTCTGGCCCCACACTGGCCGCCAGCAGGCGGGTGTAATAGCCGCCGCCCGGCGCGATTTCGGCAATGGTCATGCCCGGATGCACGCCTGCGAAAGCCACGATCTGTTCGGGATGACGCTCACCATCGCGGGCGCTATCGGCGGCCGGGCGGCGCGAATCGGCCACGGCGGCGGCAATCGCGGTGGCAGTGCCTTCGTGGTGATTGGCATAAGCGACGCTGCCCGTTGCGAGCCCGGATGCGAACAATGCGGCGGCAATGGCGATGGTGATGGTGCGTTTCATGGTGATCCTCCGGTGTTTTGCGGGCAGGCTATGCCCAGCGCAAACGAAGGCAAGCCTCAAATTGTATCGGCAGCCGCCCTTTGCCGATCGAGCAGACGCACCGCCTGCAAGGCCACCAGCACCACCAGCCCGATCATCGCCGCGCCGACATACCACGGCGCATCATGGCCGACCTGCTCGTAGATCAACCCGAACAGCGGCGGCACCACAATCCGGCCAATCGCGTTCGACGCCATCATCAGCCCCATCGTGCTGCCCTGCCGTTCTGGCGGAGTATTGCGGCTGAGCAGCGCTCCGGACGAGGGAAAGGCTAGGCTGTGCCCAGTCATCAGCACGCCCATCAGCAGCACGCCCGAAATCGGCAATCGAATGATCGGTTGCAGCAGCATCGACGCCGCCAACAGAGTGAGCCCGATGACGATCACCCGCGCTTCGCCATAGCGGGCCACCAAAGGGCCGATCAGCAGCAATTGCGCCATCAGCCCGCCGGCACCGATGGCAAGGAAGGCGAAGCCCAGATCGCGCGCGCTCCAGCCGAAATTGGCCTCAGCCCACAGTCCGTAGGTCGCCTCCATGCTGGCGAACATGGCGATGCCGAAGAACGAAATCACGAACAGCCGGGCCAGCAGCGGCTCCGACGAAACGAACGCAAATGCCTCGGAATACTTCGGCAGCGCCCGGCCCTTGCCCAACGGTTCGACCGCATTTCGCAGGACAGCCAAGCACCAGCCGCTGGCCAGGAGCGACAATCCCCCGGCGATAAAGATCGGCAGGCGGAAGCTGGCGGCCACCGCCTCCTCACCAGCAAACAGGCCGCCCAGCACCGGGCCGAAGGCAAAGCCAAGGCTGAAGGCGGCGCCGAAATAGCCCATCGTCTTGGCGCGCTTTTCGGGCGTTGAGACATCGGCGATAAAGCCCTGACACACGCTGAGCGTGCCCGAAAAGAACCCGCTGAACATGCGGATACCAATCGCCGCCCACAGGCTGGGGGCATAGGCAAAGGCGAAGTATGACAGGCCCGCGACCAGCGTGGTGATCACCAGCACCCGCCGACGGCCCCAGATATCCGACTGTCGGCCCCAGAAGATCTCGCCAAACACATTGCCGAAGGAATAGGCCGCAAACAGCAGTCCAATCTCCACCGGACTGGCCCCGAACACCTGGCCATAGAACGGCAGCAGCGGCAGGATCAGGCTGAACCCGGCGATGTTGATGAACACTGCGACCAGCAGCGGAGCCAAAGTCGTCCAGAGCCGCTTATCCACGATAGCGCGGCTCTGGCAGGCCGGTTACGCCAAGGCCGTCGATCACATAGTTCCAGCCATCGCCATCGGCAGGTTCGCGGCCAAGGAAACTGGGGTCGATGGTGGGAACGAACAGACGATCAAGCTTGGGGCCGAAGAACATGCAACTGGCGGGAATCTTGATCGGCATTTCGATCACCCGCTTCACGATCCCCTTTTCATTTGGGCCTCCGGGTGAAAGGCACAGCACCACCCCGCCCTCGCAGATCGCCACCCACAGGTCGCCACTGGCATCCACCGTCGCACCATCGGGGATCGGTCCGTATTCGCTGGTGTTGAAAAACTCCCGCCGGTTGGCCACCGCGCCCGTCTCCAGGTCATAGTCATAGGCGTAGATCATGTGGGCCATACTATCGGCATGATACAGCGTGCTGTTGTCTGGCGACCAGCACGGGCCGTTGCCCAGCGTCAGCCCGCTATCGAGCTGGCGGATCACGCCATTATCGAGGCTGAACAATCCACCCTCCGGTTCGGCCGCCTTGCGATGGCTGGTGCCGAAGATGAACCGCCCGGCGCGGTCCACCTTACCGTCAGCCAGCTGGATTGCCGGATTGGCCGGGTCCATCAGCGCCAGCGGTGTTACCGCGCCGCTCTCGAAATCAAGCGCGTGGATGCCATCGACCAGCGCGACGATCGCCCCGCCCGTCTCGCGCAGTGCCATCGAGCCGATCATATCGGGCACCGCCCATTCGGCCTCGGCCCCGCTCTCAGGATGCCAGCGCAGCACCTTCTTTTCGACGATATCGATGTAATACATCGCTTGGCTCGCCACGTCCCACACGGGCCCTTCGCCCACCGAGCGACGCCCCAAGTCCAGCCGTGTAATCTGCATGCGATATCCCCTTCCAACCTGTGACCATAACGTGCGTTACTATTGTGGCAAGAAGGGGATCGCACCGCCCAGCTCAAATCGCCCCGTGGCAGTGCTTGTATTTGCTGCCCGATCCGCACGGACACGGCGCGTTGCGGTTGATCTTCATGTCGGCATAGGGATCGCCCACCGGGTCGCCCTGCGTCATCACCGTCCCGCCCAGCGCACCGAACAGCGGCGCGTGGATGGCTGAACGGTCAGCATCACCCGAATCATCCTCGCCAGTGAACGGATCAATATGCCCGGTCATGAATTCGGGCAGCTGCGGCAGCGTTGGGGCGGGCGGCGGTTCGGAGATGCGGAACTCGCTGGTCATCAGAATGCGCGTCACGCTCTCGCGGATCGATTCGAGCATCATTTCGAACAGCCCGAAGGCTTCCTGCTTGTATTCACTCAGCGGCTGCTTTTGCGCATAGGCGCGCAGGAACACCACCTGGCGCAGCGCATCCAGCGTGGCCAGATGCTCCTTCCAATGATGATCGAGTTGTTGCAGCAGGATGCTCTTTTCCAGCCGCCGCCACATATCCTCGTCCAACGCAGCGATCTTGGTGTCGAGCTTGTCGCTGGCGATCTGTTGCAGCCGCTCCTCGATCATGTCGGGCGCGACCTCGTCTTCCTGCAACCAGGCATCGATTGGCGGGGTTTCGCCCAGCATATCGGCAACCTTAGCTTTCAGCCCAGCGATGTCCCACTGTTCGGGATAGGAATTGGGCGGACAGGCGGTGCCAACCATGGCGTTGATGGCATCGGTGCGCATGTCTACCACCACATCATCGACGCGGTCGGCATCCATGATTTCGGAGCGTTGTTCGTAGATCACCTTGCGCTGATCGTTCATCACGTCATCATATTGGACGACCTGCTTGCGCATCTCGTAATTGCGCGCCTCAACCTTCTTCTGCGCGGTTTCAATCGCCTTTGAGAGCCATTTGGAGCCGATCGCCTCGCCATCCTCCAGATTTGAATTCATCATCTTGGAGAATAGCGTGTCCGGCCCGAAAATTCGCAGCAGATCGTCCTCCAGGCACAGATAGAAGCGCGACAGGCCGGGATCGCCCTGACGGCCCGAACGACCGCGCAGCTGGTTGTCGATCCGGCGGCTTTCGTGGCGTTCGGTGCCCAGCACAAACAGTCCGCCGGCCTCTTTCACCCGCTCACGCTCGGCCAGAACTTCGCTGCGGATAGCATCAATCGCAGCATCGCGTTCGGCCCCTGCGGGCGTGTCGCGAAGCTCGTCCTCGATGCGGAATTCGATGTTGCCGCCCAGCTGGATATCGGTGCCGCGCCCGGCCATATTGGTGGCGA
>CAMDSM010000222.1 GCA_945906905.1 Altererythrobacter xiamenensis
GAAGGTCTGCGCCGAATATGCCGATAAAGGTGTGGTGCTGGCCAAGGTCAATGTGGACGAGGACAGCTTCATCGCCAGCCAGTTCCAAGTTCGCTCGATCCCCACGGTCTATGCCATGTTCCAGGGCCAACCGGTGGCCGATCTTACTCCGGCACGCACCGAATCGCAGCTGCGCGGCGCGCTCGACCAGATCCTGGCGCAATTGCCGATCCAGCCGGGTGCGGCCCAAATTGACGATGCCGCAATCGATATCGCGCAATTGCTGGCCATGGCCGAGGAAGTGCTGGCGGGCGGCGATGGCGAGCGGGCTGCGGCGCTGTTCATGCAGATCGGCCAGATGGCCCCCGATAGTGCTGAGGCCGGATCAGGCGTTGTCCGTTCGCTGGTGCTGTCCGGGCAAATGGCCGATGCGCAGGCTGCCTATGATACATTGCCGCCTGAAGTGCAGGCCCGGCCTGAGCTGGCGCAGGCCCGTCTGGCGCTGGAGCTGGCGGCCAATCAGGTTGACGATAGCGAGCTACAGCTTCTGCGCGCCGCTTCTGTTGAACGGCCAGCCGATATGGAAGCGCAACTGGCCTTTGCCGAGGCCGCCTTCGCCGCTGGATCGCGCGACGAGGCCGCAGATACGCTGCTGCGGGCGATTGGCACCGATCCAGCGTGGAATGACGGCGCGGCCAAGGCGCGGCTGCTGCAGATTTTCGAGGCCGTGGGGCTGGAAGACCCCTGGGTTGCCGCCACCCGCCGCCGTCTGTCATTGCTGCTGTTCGGATGAAACCCCACAAATTATGAAACCGCCCAAATTATGAAACCGCAGCGTCTCTCGATCTTCCCGCTAACCGGCGCGATCCTGTTCCCCGGGCTGCAACTGCCGCTGCATATCTTCGAGCCGCGTTACCGGGCCTTGGTGGGCGATGCGCTGGCGCGGGATCGGCGGATCGGCATGATCCAGCCGCATGATACGGCCGAGGGCGCCCCGCTGTTCCAGATCGGCTGCGTGGGCAAGATCGAGGATGTCGAGACGTCGCAGGATGGGCGCTATAATATCGTCCTCAGTGGCGAGGCGCGCTTTCGTGTGCTGCGCGAGCTGGAGGTGGCCACGCCCTTCCGCCAGATCGAGGCCGAGCTGATCGCCGAAATCCCCGAAGAAGCGCTCAGCTTTGCCGAGCGGGCGGGGTTTGAGAGCGAGGCGATGAAGTTCGCCGATGCGCAAGGCTACAGCGTCGATTGGGATGCACTGACGCGGCTCGACGATGTGGCGCTGATCAACGGCCTGTCGCACATCGCCCCCTTCGATACGGCGGCCAAACAGGCGCTGCTGGAAGCAATAAACCTCAACCAGCGGTGCGAGCTGTTGATCCAGTTGATGGAATTCTTCGGGCGCGGCGATCCCGACGAGATGCGGGTTACGCTGCAATAAGCTTTCCGCGCACCCATCCGGGCGCGCAGTCCTCGGTGCTGTTCCCTCCGCTCCGCTACGGGCACCTGCGGGCGCGCGTTCGCGCTTGCGACCCTTCGGGCCGTTGTGGCTCACCCGCTGCAAGCGGGAGGGGAGTTCCTCACCCAAAACTCCCGCGCAACCCATCAATCACATATTGCGCCGCCAGGGCCGCCAGCAGCACACCGAGCAGGCGGGTGATGACCGCTTCCACTTTGGCCCCGAACAGCCTCATCAATGGGCTGGCTGCGATCAGCGCCAACAGGGTCAGTGCCATTACTGCCAGCAATGCCGCCAGCACCACCAGCGTTTGCTCCACCCCGCGCGCCGTGCCGGTGAGCAGCATCACCGAGGCGATGGCGCCCGGCCCGGCCAGCATTGGCATCGCCATGGGAAAGACCGAGACGTCCTCGTGCGCCGGATCGTCCCGCACCTTGTCGGCCCGGTCCTCGCGCCGCTGAGTGCGCTTTTCGAACACCATGTCGAGCGCGATCAGGAACAGCATGATGCCGCCGGCGATCTGGAACGATTCAAGATCGATATGCATCGCCCCCAGCAGATCCTCGCCGAACAGGGCAAAGCCGATCAGGATCACGCCCGCGATCAGGCAGGCGCGCAAGGCCATGGAGCGGCGGGCGGCGGGGGCGGCGTTTGTCGTCAACCCGGCATAGATCGGCGCGCAACCCGGCGGATCGATCACCACGAACAGAGTGACGAAGGCCGAGAGGAACAGCTCGATCATTGGCCCCCTCCCAACCGCGCTCCAGCAGCGGTGAAGCCAAAGTCGAGCGCGGTCAGCCAGCGGCCTTCGCGCACATATTCGACCACGATCCGGCGCGTGCCATCGGCGTTATGTTCCCAGCGATAGCGCAGAGTGCCATCGTCCGAGGAAGCCCCACCTTCTTGCGCATCATCGGCCACTATTGCCAGTGGCGGCGCGGGCAGAGTTCCGCCGCGCGGACATTCGGCCACTTTGCCATCGATCAGGCCAAGACCCGGCACCACGATCACTTCGTCACTGGGCGGAACGCGCGGTGGTGGCGGGGGCGGTTGCGGCACGTCCGCCCCGCCCATGTCATAGGTCCATCGATAGTCGCGCTCGCCCCGCAATTCCCAGACCGTGGCATAGGAGCCAACCTGGCCATCGGGCTGGCGAAAGCGCCCGAAGCTGACCGCCAGCGTGCCATCGCAGCTGGCCCATACTGCCGTGGGAACCCAGGCCATGGCCTCGGCCGGATTAGCTTGCGCGGCCAGCCACGGTGCGGCCTCGAACGGTCCATCGGCCCAATGCATCAGCGCGCCGGGCGCGGCAAAGCTGGCAAAGGCGGTCCACTGGCCTTCCTCGCGCGCGGTGCGAGCAAAGCGGCCATCGGTGGCGGCTACCTGCCCCGGATCGCCGACCGAAGCCAAGGGACGGTGGCGCGGACGCTCGGGTTGCTGTTCACCAGCCTGCTGAGCCGTCGATGCCTGAGCGGCGGTCAGCGCCACCAACAGTCCCAGCGTCAGGGCAATGCGGCGGCTCAAAGCGATGAAGCCGCCATGCTGTTCACGATGATCAGGAGGATATTGAGCCCCACGATCAGGACCATCGGCGAAAAGTCGATCGCGCCGGTATTGGGCATGATCCGCCGCACCGGGTTGAGGATCGGATCGAGAATCGCGTTGATCGCCTTCCAGATCGCGGCGACAAAATCATTGTGCATGTTGACCACGTTGAAGCTGATCAGCAGGCTCATCACGAATTGTGCGATCACCAGAAAGATGATGATCTGGACCAGATATCCGATGATCTGGGCAAGGGTAAAAAGCAGCACTGGTAAGCCTTTCGGTTTTTCGTCCCGGCCGCGATACTAGCCGAACGGGCGCGGGTGTATCAATCGGATAATACGCCCCTCAGGCCGAGACCAGCGTCCCTGCACCCCGGCTGGTGAAGAACTCCAGCAGCATCGCATGCGGCACCCGCCCATCGAGCACCACCGCCGCCTCGCACCCGGCGGTCACTGCGGCAACGCAGGTTTCCAGCTTGGGGATCATCCCGCCCTTGACCGTGCCATCCTCGCGCAAGGCGGCGATATCGGCGGGCTTGAGATCTGTCAGCAGATTGCCCTGTTTGTCGAGCACGCCCGCCACATCGGTCAGCAGGAACAGCCTTGCCGCGCCCAAGGCCGAGGCAATCGCGCCGGCCATGGTATCGGCGTTGATATTATAGGTCTGCCCATCTTCACCCGCCGCGATCGGGGCGACGATCGGGATCATCCCGGCGTCGCTGATGGTCTTGAGAACGCTGATATCCACCTTTGTCGGCTCACCCACAAAGCCCAGATCCACCGCCTGTTCGATCTGGCTGTCGGGATCCTTCACCGTGCGTGTCACCTTGACGGCGGTTACCATGCGCGCGTCCTTGCCCGAAAGGCCAATGGCGCGGCCCCCGGCGGCGTTGACCCAGCCGACCAGCTCCTTGTTGATCGCGCCCGAGAGCACCATCTCGGCCACTTCGGCGGTGGCCTTGTCGGTCACGCGCAGGCCGTCGACGAACTGCGATTCCACGCCCAGCTTTTTCAGCATCGCACCGATCTGCGGCCCGCCGCCATGCACCACCACCGGGTTGATACCGACCGCCTTCAGCAGCACGATATCCTGTGCAAAGTCCTTCGCCGCATCGGGATCGCCCATGGCGTGCCCGCCGTATTTCACCACGAAGCTGCGCCCGGCATAGCGCTGGAAATAGGGCAGCGCCTCGATCAGCGTCTCGGCCTTGGCCAGCATGGACTTGTCGAAACTCATCGCTTCACTCCTCATCGCGCCTCGCCCTGGTCGAGCCTGCGCCCCGCATCCACGCCG
>CAMDSM010000223.1 GCA_945906905.1 Altererythrobacter xiamenensis
GGTTCAGCTCGGCCTTGCCCTGGGCCGTCTTGAGATCGAGGTCAGTATAGCGGACTTCGGCAGCTTGGCCCCGTTCGGGCGTGGCGGCGAATGTCGGCGGAGTCAGTGCGCACAGCCCAATAGTGGCGACGACGGATCCGATGGCGGCGATAGCGGTCTGCATGCTCATTTCAATCCCCCTTCGTTTGGTTGGGGGGCGACATTGCGAATCAGTGCCGGCCCGATGAGCACTGTATATAACCAGCTATTGTGTGATGCAAGATACTATTCAAAATAAAATACCATGTGGTGATTGATACCGTGCGGTGCGTGGTATCGGGTGATGCCTTGTTCCAGAAATCGGGTAAATCGTAAGAGTTTGAGCGACCCTAAGCAAAAGGGGCCGCAGTTTCCTGCGACCCCTTCGATGCCTTGAAACTGCCGGCAAGCCGGCAAAAATTGTCTAGCGCTTCGAGAACTGGAAGCTGCGACGCGCCTTGGCGCGGCCATACTTCTTGCGTTCAACGACTCGGCTGTCGCGGGTGAGGAACCCTGCAGCCTTGACCGGAGCGCGCAGCGCCGGCTCGAACTTGGTCAGCGCCTGGGCAATGCCGTGCTTGACTGCGCCGGCCTGGCCCGAAAGACCGCCGCCCTTAACCGTGGCGACGACATCGTACTGCTCCTCGCGACCGGCAACCCGGAACGGCTGGTTGATGACGAGCCGGAGCGTAGGACGCGCGAAATAGACTTCCTGGTCGCGTCCATTGACGACGACCTTGCCGCTGCCGGGCTTGATCCAGACGCGGGCGACGGCGTCCTTGCGGCGGCCGGTAGCATAAGCGCGGCCCTGCGCATCGAGCACTTGCGCGCGCAGCGGCGCGGGCGGGGCGGAGGGAGCAGCCGGAGCCTCGGGAGCTTCCGGGGTCGCTGCTTCGCCGGTCAGGTCCTTGAGATCGGACAGGCTATCGACGGTATCGGTATCGGACATCATGCGCCCACCTTGTTCTTGCGATTCATGGAAGCCACGTCGAGCGGCTGGGGCTGGGTGCCGCCATGCGGATGGTCAGTGCCGGCATAAAGGTGCAGCGCACGCATCTGGTCGCGGCCCAGCGGCCCGCGCGGGATCATCCGCTCAACCGCCTTTTCGAGCACGCGCTCGGGAAAACGTCCGTCGAGCACCTTCTGCGCGGTGACGCCCTTGATGCCGCCGGCATAGCCGGTGTGCTTGTAATAGGTCTTCTGGCCCAGCTTGTTGCCGGTGAAGCGAACCTTGTCGGCATTGATGACGACGACATGATCGCCGCAATCGACATGCGGCGTGAAGCTCGGCTTGTGCTTGCCGCGCAGGAGATCGGCAACGACAACCGCGAGACGACCGACCACGAGGCCTTCGGCATCGATAAGATGCCAGTTCTTTTCCACCTCGGCCGGTTTGATCGACCGGGTGATCCTTGTGAGCGCCTTCATGGCCACTCCTTTCTGAAAGAAATCTATGGTTCCGCCGGACCCTTGGGGTGCGCCGGGAAGGCGGCCCATTCGACAATCTTTTGCTTCAAGTCAAGCAAAACCGGGCATTTGCGGGCAGGTAAAATAATACCATCAGTATCTGGGGCGAAATTTGTGTAAGGCAAATTTCGATGGCCGCACCGGCTCACCCCCCCACCCGACCTCCCAAAGCATAACAATTGTTGGGAGGCCGGGTGGGGGCCGGTTGGTACCAAACGATCCGAAACAGAGTTCCGGGTCAGACTATCAAGGCATTTTTCAGTCCTTGGGAGCGAGCGTCCAGGTCTCGACCGAGACTTCGCCGGTCTTACCGCCGGGCAGCGGCACCACCTGGACATTGCTGTGCTTGCCGGGGGCGGGCTTGAACAGCTCGTTTGGCCAGGCGGTGTGCACGGGATTGGCCGTGCTCTGGCCGATGAACGCATTTGCGTCGCGCGCTTCGGCGGGTGCGAGCCCAGCGGGCACCATGGCCTGCGCGATCCGCCCGGCCTCGCGTGCAAACGGCTGAGTTTCGCGCTTGAAGCTTTCGACCAATCTGCCGCTGGCATCGATGCGCATCGGGAACATGCCCAGATCGGGCCGCGCCCGCTCCAGCGCCGCCAGCGCCTCGAATTGCTTGGGCACATCGACCTTCACGTCGATCAGATCGCCCTCAATGCGGTAGCCCTCATCTTCGCGAATGAAGCGGATTTCGTAGCCCCGTGCGGTCGAAATCTCGATACCGCCGGGCAGTGGACGGCGCAGCACCCTGGTTAGCACCATCGGCTCGCTCGAAGGCAGGAACGGCGAAATCGTGGTCGCGGTGGCGGCGGAAGGCGCGAAGGACAGCGCCGCGAGCGGCAGGATGGCGGCGGCACTGGCAAGCAGGACCGTGCGCAGTGAACCGGTTACCCTCGGTCCAGACTGCGGCGTGCCCGAACCATTGTCCGGACCAGTCATGGTTTGCACCTGTTCATGTCAATCCAGCGCCCCCAGCCCTTGATCGGGTACCGAAATCGGCCCCTGGCAGCCCACGTGTTGCTACATCGCGTAACAAGTGCGTCAATAATTGGCCGAAAACAGGGGAAACACGCGTTCAGCCCATCCGCCTGGCTACGTGGGCACCCCAGACCGTCGCGGCGACAACCGCGGCACCCGTAAACTGATGGAGCACGGCGAGCCACAACTCAACGCCTGACCAGATCGTCGCGATGCCGAGCAGGATCTGCGCGCCGAATGCGCAATGGATCGCGATCGAGACATCGCGTCTGCCCAGAGCGCGGGCCTGCCGCGCCAGTATCACCAGCACGGCGACGACCCCGAAGGCCCACCAACGGTGCATGAAGTGAACGAGGAACGGATCGTTGAACAAGGCGTGCGACCCGCCCTGCGACCAGTCGATCCCGTCAGGAAAAAGGTTGCCCTGCATCAGCGGCCAGGAATTGGCTGAGAACCAGCCAGCCCCCGCCACGTCACCCGCTCGCATCCCAGCGACGAGCGCGCCGTAGAGCACCTGGATCGCGATCACACCAAGAGAAATGGTGCCAATGCACGACAATTTTGCCGATGGTCGCCCCGCCCGCAAGCCCAGCACATCGAGCGCGGTCCAGACAAGCGCGCCCAATGTCAGCAGCGCCACGCCGAGATGCGTGGCAAGCCGCAGATGACTGACTTTCACGTCGGCGGCGAGGCCCGAGGTCACCATCCACCAGCCGACTACTCCCTGAAGCCCGCCCAGCGCCAGCAGTGCCAGCAGCCGAGGTTTGTAGCCCATCGGGATAGCGCCCCTGATCCAGAACCACGCCAGCGGCAGCGCGAAGGCTAGTCCCGCGAGCCGCGCCAGCAGGCGGTGCACCCATTCCCAGAAATAGATGAACTTGTACTGCGCCAGCGTCATTCCCGCCGGGCCGTTGACTTCGAGATATTGCGGGATCTGCTGGTAGGCCGCGAACTCGCGCTGCCATGCCGCCTGGCTGAGCGGCGGTAGCACGCCCGTCACCGGCTTCCATTCGGTGATCGACAGGCCCGATTCGGTCAGCCGGGTGACTCCGCCGACAACCAGGATCAAGCACACCAGAGCGGCCACGCCGAACAGCCATCGCACAATGGCAATGCTGTCGTCACGAACGGTTCGAGCTGATTGGGCAGCGGCGATCATCACCCGGCCATTACTGCCAAGGGCCGTCGGGGTGCAAGCGGCCTTGCAGCACACTGGCTTGCGCGATGATACAACATCACATACTTGAGACTTATGCGACACGCCCTGCTCGCGATTCGCGACCGATTCGATCGCGCGGGAATTTTCCTTTCCGGCCTGTGTGTGGTCCATTGCGTGCTGGGCCTCGTGATCGTTTCGTTCCTCGGGTTGGGCGGCGGCGTGCTGCTTGCACCTTCGATACATCGCATCGGCCTAGCTCTTGCTGTCACGATCGGCGCACTCGCTCTCGGTGCGGGCTTTGCCCGGCATAGCCGTTCCGCGCCGCTGTTGCTCGGCGTGCTCGGCCTGTCGCTGATGGCGGCGGCGCTTGCGGTTGGGCATGGCCTTGGCGAAGCGGTCCTGACCATCGGCGGCGTTGGCATTGTGGCGATCGCGCATCTGTGGAACTTGCGCGCCGCGCATTGAGCGTTATCAGCCGCGTGATGACTGCAGAACTTTCCCTCCCGCTTTCCGTCACCGTCAATGGCGAACCGCGCCGCGCTGCGGACGGGGCGACCATCGCCGATCTCGTAATCGCGCTCGAAC
>CAMDSM010000224.1 GCA_945906905.1 Altererythrobacter xiamenensis
TCCGCGACGATTATATCAGGAACGGGCAATTCTTCGTTGCGGATTTCCACCATGCGTCAGGGTTTCGCATTGATTTCAATGACAATCGCAGCGAAGCGTTGGTGAAGTCAAAAATGTTGAATGCGACTGCGATCAAGCTCGAAACGGGCGAAACTGTCGGCAACCAGGTGCACGGTGGATATAGCGATGTCCTGAAGCGAACCGCTGACGGCTGGAAGATTGTCAGCCGGGTTTGGAATCACAAATTCATCACGATCAATCACAATACCGCCGGTGGTTCGGCCGGGATGCTTGAGAGTGACCGCGATTAGCGGAACAAATCCCTTGTCAACCTACACGTGGCTGCAGAGGGAACAGGTCTGACAGCGCCATGGGATTGAGGGCATGTTGCGCGATCATCACGCCGAGCCAGACGACCATCACCGCCCCGAGAACGAGGCCAAGCAAGCCTAGCGGGAGCACAAGCGGCTCCATGATGCCGGCCAGCAGGCGTGCAGGCGGGCTCTCGCCAGCTATGCCATCGCGGCGCGTCGCGAGTGATGGCGTGTTGCCCGGCTGCAGTATGGCGTGATAATTCCCCAAATACGCAAGCAGGAGATAAAGGTTCAGGATCAAGGTGCCCCAACCCATCACCTGCCCGCGCAGATGAGCGATGAAAAACACGTCGACAACGAACACGGGCACCGCCAGCGGCAGGGCAGCGACCAGCGCCAGCGGAACGAAGCGGTTGATCAGCAGGGCAATCCCCACGCCAAGTTCTGTCGCCTTGACGAGGTGAAACAGCACCCCGTTCTCGATCATCGCGCCGACGACATCGGGCGGCGGCAGAAAATCCACGAAATCGGACATGCTGGGATAGGGTGTGATAAGCTTCACCCACCAGTTCAGTCCGTTGACCACGAACACGATCCCGGCCAACAGGCGCACGGCATCGGTCAGGCCAATACGCGGTGCAGGTTTGGGCGTGGGGGTGCCGGTCATGTCTGGGCCTCTATTGTAACGGCCTCTGCATCCCCCTTTGCATCCGCCTGTTCCTTGGCAATCAATTCAGCCAGCATCCGCCGTGCTGAGACGGGGGCCGCGTCCGTTGCCAACAGGATCGGCCCAAGCTCGAATATGTCGCTGACGGATCCCATATTGCGCTGAACCAGTTCGATCATTGGTTCGTCTTGTTGCCCGAAAGCGAGATCGAAGAATGCCAGCAAGGCATCGTCCACTGCCTTTTCGCCATGGCGGCGATTGCGCCCGTTCACGAAAAAGTAGTGCGAAGTGAATTGGGTTTCGGGCGTAATGACGTGCAATTGCGGAATGTGCACGCCACTTTCGCGCGGCTGATCCATTTCCCAGCTGCCAGTTGCCAGCAGCAGGAAGGCCGGCGGATACCAGGTCATGGTTGAATCGGTATGGCATGGTTTGTCCGGGTCCATACCGAACAGGTCGCAATTGGCCGGCGGCGGGGCCAATCCGCTGCGCACGCGATGGTTGACCAGATAGCCGTCGCACCGCTCCAGCTTTTGCTTGGTCGCGGCCAACAGTTCTTCCGCCGTATATCGTCCCCCCGAAAACTGCGGGTGAATGAAGGCCGCGTGGCTCAGATCAAGCAGGTTGTCGACCGCCAGTTCATAATGTCCGCGCACGTGCAACAGGCCTTTGACAACACAGAATTGCTCTGGCTGTTCGAGGAACTCTACGCGCGGCAGGCTGCCGGGGTCGGCCTTGTCAGCATCGCCGGGCCAGATCCAGATAATGCCGTAGCGCTCCAGCACTGGCCAGGCGCGGATATCGGCCGCACGCAGCCCGGCTTTTGTCTTGCTGTGCGGGTTGTAGATGCACTGCCCCTGGCGATCAAAGCGCAGGCCATGATAGGGACACTCCAGCGCACCGCCGACAATCTTGCCAGCGGACAGCGGCGAGAAGCGGTGCGGGCAGCGGTCGAGAATTACGCCTGCTTCACCCTGATCGTCACGGAAAAGCACCAGATTGCTATCGAGTACGGTCCGGGCCAGCGGAGACTCGCCCACCTCATCCGAATATGCCGCCGCATACCAGGCATTTTGCAGAAATGTCATCTTGGACGCCTCCCTCGGTATACAATATCGTATAGCAATCGTGATATCAACATTGCCGCTGGTAGCGCTAGGCGTCAATAGGTCGGCTGCGCAGTCCGAACATCAGGCCGAGCAATGCGGCCAGCGCGACACCGCCCAACAGCGCGAAAAACCCGGCCATTGATGGCAACAGCAGCACCAGAAAACCGATGGCACCGCCGATCATCCCGCCCGTCTTACCGCCCAGCGACACGACCGCGATCCCGGTGGCACGCACATCCTCAGCAAATCGCGTGCTCGCCACCGAATACAGGACCGTTATCGCGGCATTGGAAAACAGGCCACAAACAGCCGAGGTGCCATAGAGCGTGGCATCGCTTGCACCCAGCGCCATGAACACCAGCGACGAGCTGAAAGTCGCCACGGTCAGCCCGGCAAGGATCAGCTTTGCGGCACGTTCCTCGCCGAACCTCGAAACGGCAACGCCTGCAGCGATCGTTCCGGCCATCCCCGACAGGCTCCAGATCGAAATCGCCTGTCCGGCGGCGATCGCGCCCGACACATGGTTCTGGGCGAAACTCGGCAACCAGCTGAGGATGATGGCCATCACGATATAGGCCAGGCACATTCCGCCTGCCAGCGATGCCACGGCGGCGGCTCCGCCATTGCTCAGGAGCTTTCCGATCATATGCCGCCGCCCCACCGCAGGCGCAGCGGGAACAGCGGGAACAGCGGCCTGGGATGACGTGTTTCGGGAAGGGAAGGTCAGCTGCCCGATTGCTACCACAACGAACACCGCCGCCCCGCAGATCAGGAAAGTTGTATTCCAGTCCCACAGCAGATTGAGGCGTGGGATGGCGGCGCCGGCAAGCATGATCCCCAGCGGCATCGACAGCATGACCAAGGCAACAGCAGGGCCGCGCCTGCCGGGCGCAACACTTTCCACCACCATGGCCAACATCGGCGGCAGCACGATGCCATAGCCAAGTCCACCGATCAGGCGGGCAAAAAACAGCTGTTCGGGGTTCGTGCAGATTGCCATCACCATGGTCATCAGGCCAAACAGCAGCATACCCGACAGGATCGCCGGTTTCCTGCCCCAGCGATCACCAAGCCAGCCACCAACGGCAGTGCCAAGCGCCTGCCCGGCAAAACTGGCCGACATGGCAGCGGAAAAGCGCCCCGGCTCAACCGCCCAGTCCGCACCGATCGCTGCGAGGCTGAGCGGCATCAGTTGCAGGTCAAGCCCGTCGATCACATTGATCAGCATGACGGTTGCGAGCAGCGTTCCCTCGCGCAAGGTCCATTTTTGCATAGCCATCAGCGGAACCAGATTTTGGCCGCGCTGCCACCAAAAATGGCGGGCACGGCGGCTGGATCGATCCGGGCCACAAGATCACGAGACAAGTGAAGGGCGTTGGCATAACCTTCACGGGCGGCCACGGGCGGGAAATCACTGCCCCACATGATCCGGTCTGCGCCGAAAGCGTCAATCAATGTGCGAACAAGATTGCCAATATCGGTCATCTCAAGCGGGCTGTCGCCGTCATCAACCGATGGCTTGCGTTTGGCCAACTGACCCAGACCCGGCAGCTTGATGGACACATTCGCATATTTGCCCAGTTCCAGCAGATTACCGAGCGCTGTGGCGAAATCGCCGACATCGGCCCTGCCAAGGCCACCGCTATGTTCAAGCACCAATGGCAATGCCGGGCAGGCCGTGGCCACCTGTAGCAGACTGCCATCAGCAAAACTCGCCGCCGGGCCGACCACCGAAACGGCAAGCCCTGCCCGCTCGAGTTCTTGCCAGATCGCCAGCGGCTCGCCGCCCGGTGATCGCCACCCGGCGCGCATTCTTAACCCGGCCGCGCCAGCGCGCACCGCTTGGTCCAGCTGCATCCGCCAATCCGGTGCATTCGGGTCGATCATGGCGACCCATGCGAACCGATCCTGATGGTTCGATGCCGCCGAAATCATGGCCGAATTGTCTGTCCCGCCGAGCAACTGGATCAGCACGGCCTTGGCAACGCCGCATCGATCCATTTCGAACAGCAGCGTTTCCACCGGTTCATACCAGCGGTTCGAGATGTGGCAGTGGCTGTCGACAAGATCAGGCAAACATGGCTCTCCACTGGTGCGCTCTGGAA
>CAMDSM010000225.1 GCA_945906905.1 Altererythrobacter xiamenensis
ATGTCGACCCGGCTGGTCGACGCCACCTGTGCGACGCAGGACAACGGGCCGCTCGATCTCTTCGAACTGCCGTTTTCACGTCAGCAGATCGGCGATATCCTCGGCGTTACCATCGAGACGGTGAGCCGCCAGATGACCCGCCTGAAGCGCGAGGGCATCCTCGACCTGCCCACGCGCCGCTCGGTCAAGATACTTGATCGTTGTGCGCTTGAGGCGATGGCGGGTTAGCGCGGAACGGGCTGACTATTCCTGATCGCGCGTCGGGGCTACGTTGCGTTGGCGGATCAGCCATTGGCCATTCACCCTGACCAGATCGTCAACGCCCTGGCCGGCCGCTGCCATCACGGGTGCAGTTCCGCTACCCGCCTGCCCGCCAGTGCCGAAAACCGTCTGGTGGTAGTAGTGGAAGCGGGCGGTATCGGCCCCGGTGAATTCGAGCCATGGGTTCATGGTGAAGTGGTGCATCTTGCCGATGGTGGTGCCTGCCTGGCGGCGCTGCTCCTGCCCGGCCACCAGATTGGTGATCATCTGCGCCAGCGCCTCGCGGCCCTGCACCTGGCCAAACGCGCCGTCTTCGGTGAAGTTGGCGGCATAGGCCTGAGCATCGTAGTTATCGAGGCTACGGTCATAGGCCCACATTCGCGCCTCGATCGCCTCACGGTCGGCGGCGCGCTGGGCAAGTTGCTCACCCGTCATCGCGGCAACGCCTGTCACGGCAGCCTGTGGCGGCGGCGCTGGGGGCAGGGTGGCGGGATCCCAATGCTCGTCCGCCCGGCCATCCACAAAGCGCCAGGTATCAAACCAGGTGGTGGTGTAGCTCTGGCTGGGGTCATCGGCGTAAGGCACGATCCGCCGGGTGAGGATGGTGACATAGTCGCCTTCAGCGCTCACCGCGACCACGCCATTGGGATCGTCCGCACTCAATGCCGGGCACGGATCGAGCGGCTGACGCTGGGCGATCTGGGTGAAGTAATAGACCACGCCGGCCAGCCCCGATGCGGCGACCGGATTGTGCTGGATATAGGCATCTGTCAGCCACTCGCTGGCGCGGCCCCATTCGTTGCATTTCAGCAGCTCACGCTGGATGTGCAGCGCCGCCTGCTTGTTGCGGTGGAGCAAGGGATCGCTGCTGGTGAACAGGCTTTCCGGGTTGGGATGCGGCACTACCGGATCGCTCAGCGCGCGCATTTGGGCAGCGGCGGGAAACGGTGCGAGTGCCACCAACGCGGCGGCCAGGAAAATCTTGGCGAATTTCATCGTTCTCTCCCCTTGGGTCCATTCGTGCGAATCCAATGGGTGCAGGTTGTGCCGCAATTTGCACAGCGTGACTAGAGACCGGCGGTTTCGATCCAATCGTGGAATATCCGCAAGGGCCGCGCTTCCAGATCGAGCGGTTTGCACAAGAACCAGTAGCTGTATGGACTGGCGATCTTTTCCCCATCGAACAGGCCGATCACCCGGGCATCGGCGTTACGGATCATGTGATCGTCATGCATGATCGCAATGCCGAGGCCCTGGGCGGCGGCTTCGAGGATCATCTGGCCCGAATCGTAATGGTCCACCGCCGCCGGTTGCAGCGTTTGCAGCCCCAGCGCGTTCTTCCAGGCCTCGAAACTGAGCTCCATATCGGTGTGGATCAGGAAGGTTTGCTGCTCCAGATCGGCCAACGAAGGCCTTGGCCCCAACTTTGTGGCCAATGGCTTGGCACAGATGGCGAGGACCGTGTTCTGATCAAGTTGCAAGGCGTGGAACGAGGGATCGGGACGGGTGGTCAGCGCGATAGCGGCATCCAGCGTATCGCCCACCCGGTCCTCCAGATGCGGGCCAGTGTCGATATCAAGATGCAGCCGTGGGTGCAGCGCGCGCAGTTCGGGCAGGCGCGGGAACAGCCGCTGGGTACCGAACAAGGGCATCACTCCCAGCCGCAGGCGCAGCAGCTGCAGGCTCTCCGATTGCGCCTCCACCGCCAATGCCAGCGCTTCGAGATGCGGGGCGACTCGATCGTAGAACGCGCGCCCCTCATCGGTCAGCTTCATCACCTGACCCGCGCGTGAGAACAGCTTGCGTCCAGTGAACTCCTCCAGATTGGCGATCCGCCGCGACAGCGCCGAAGGGCTCAGCGCCAGTTCTTCCGCCGCCGCACGTGCCGATCCCAGCCGCACGGTGCGGACAAAGGCCTCCAGGGCGCGCAGAGGCGGTAGGCGACGCATTAATCGTCGGCGAGGGTGGTTTCGAGCTGCGGGGCATGGAGGCGCAGGCGGGTGACATGGGTGTCGTCGGCGGCGGTAACCTCGATCAGCCAGCCGCTCGGGTGGGTCAGCATGGCGCCTGCCTGCGGCACTTGCCCTGCCAGCACGAAGGCCAGGCCGCCCAGCGTGTCGACCGCTTCGGTCACCTCGGCAATGCGCGGATCGCCGATGGTCTGGGCGACATCGTCCAGCTCGGCCCGGGCATCGGCATCCCACATGCCATCACCGATAGAGACCACCAGTTCGACCGGGGCATCATCATGCTCATCCTCGATCTCGCCGACGATTTCCTCTACCAGATCCTCAATCGTGATGATCCCATCGGTGCCGGAAAACTCGTCGACCACAATCGCCAGATGCATCCGTTTGGCGCGCATATCGGCCAGCACATCCAGCGCTCCGCGCGCTTGCGGCACATATAATGGCTGGCGCATCAGCGTGGTCCAATCCGACGGAGGATCGCGCTTTTCGGCCAGGAACACGAACACATCCTTGATGTGCATCATCCCGATCACGTCATCCAGCTGGTCGCGATAGACGGGCAGGCGCGAATGGCCATGTTCGGCGAACAGCGCCACCAGCTCATCCCAGCTGGCCGAGGCTTCGACCGCAATAATCTGTCCGCGCGGGATCGCCACGTCATCGGCATCATGCTCACTGAAATGTAAGAGGTTGCGCAGCATGGTGAGTTCTGTCGGCGACAGATCGCCGGGCACACGCTCGTCGGCTCGGTCACCAGAAGCCTGCTCACCTTCATGCTCGTCAATCGCCTCCTCCAACTGCTCGCGCAGGGAAGGGCCCGAACTGTTCTCGAAATAGGAACGGATGGCGCTCCAAAGGCCGCCGCCGCTACTGTCTGCTTCTCCCGTTTGGGAATCGCCATTCTTGTTGGTGTCGGACATTGTCCGGCTAAGTCCCCTGTTGGTTCGGTCTTGGTGCGTTCACCGCGCGCTATATGGGTCAGCGATGCCCATGAGCGCAAGCGCCAACACCTCTAACGCCTCCATCGCATCGGCATCGGCGGGGGATATTTCGTGATCGTGTCCCGCCAGATGCAGCAGGCCGTGGATGATGAGGTGGGCGGCGTGGTGTTCCAGCGGCACGCCCTTGTCCGCCGCCTCGCGGGCGCAGGTCTCATGGGCGAGCGCGATATCGCCCAGCATCTCGGGCGGGCCATGATGGGCAAGAGCGAGCAATTCCGTGCGCTCCAGCATGGGGAAGGACAGGACATTGGTCGGCTTGTCGCGATCCCGCCAGTCACGGTTGAGGCTGTGGATTTCGGCGTCGGAGGTGAAGAGGATGCTGGCGGAGAGGCGCGGGTTGGCCAGTTCGGGCGCGATTTGGGCGAGTGCATCGGATGCGCGCGCGGCTAGGGCCTCCCAGTCAAGGGTGGCGGGCCAGGGGGCTTCGATGTCTATGTCGAGTTGCATCAAAGCCCCATGCCGTTCGTGTTGAGCGAAGTCGAGACACTTGGCGCTGCGGGAAGAATTTGGCGCTGAAGGAAAAAATTACTCGGTTTTCCCCTCATAAGCCTCAACAATCCGCCCCACAATCGGGTGGCGCACGACATCGCCCACGGTGAACCGCGTCACGCCGATGCCTTCCAGACCCTCCACCCGCGCGACCGCGTCATTCAGGCCGGACATGGCCGGGCCGCCGGGGATGTCGACCTGTTTGGGATCGCCGCAGATCACCATGCGGCTGTTTTGGCCAAAGCGGGTGAGGAACATCTTCATTTGTTCGCGGCTGGTGTTCTGCGCCTCATCCAGGATCACGAAGGCATCGGCCAGCGTGCGGCCGCGCATGAAGGCGATGGGCGCGATCTCGATTTCGCCGCTGGCCAGCCGCCGCTCCACCTGTTCGGGCGGCATGCAATCATACAGCGCATCATACAAAGGCCGCAGATAGGGATCGACCTTTTCCTTCATGTCGCCG
>CAMDSM010000226.1 GCA_945906905.1 Altererythrobacter xiamenensis
GACACCGGCCTATGTCACCGGCTTCACGCCCGATCGCGAGTTGCCGATCATTGCCCGCATCGCCCGTGGCAGCCTGATCAACAAGCTGCTTATCCTTCTACCCGGCGCCTTGCTGCTGAGCGAGTTCCTGCCGCAAGCAATCATGCCACTGCTGATGCTGGGGGGCGCGTTCCTGTGCTATGAAGGCGCGGAAAAGGTGCTCGAGAAGCTGGGCGGTGACAAGCACGGGCTGACGCTGGAAGATCCGATCACCGATGTCGCCGAATTTGAGCGCGAGCGGGTGTCGGGCGCGATCCGCACCGATCTTATCCTGTCGGCCGAGATCATGGCCATCACCCTGGCCGATGTCGCCAATGAAAGCCTGATGGTGCGCGCGGGCGTGCTGGCGCTGGTAGGGGTGATTATCACCGTGGCGGTCTATGGCGCGGTGGCGCTGATTGTGAAGATGGACGATGTGGGCCTGCATCTGGCGCGGAAGCGGTCTGCCGGGGCGCAGCACATCGGACGAGCGCTGGTTCATGCCATGCCCAAATTGCTCACCGCGCTTTCGGTTATCGGGACCATCGCCATGCTGTGGGTTGGCGGCGGGATCGTGCTCCACGGGCTGGAGGAGTTGGGCCTGGGCGGATTGACGCATCTGGCGCACGATCTTCAACATTGGGTGGAGAACTCCAGCGGTCCTCTCGGCGCAGTGACGGGCTGGTTCAGCTATGCTGCGCTAAGCGCACTTGCGGGCATGGTGCTGGGGGCGGTGATTGCCTTTGTGCTGCACAATGTTCTGCGGATTGGGGCGGCTAAAGCCCCTGAGCCAGCCTGAGCGGGGGTTCCTCGGGTGGAATGAGGACGCCCTCTGGCAAGCGCGGGCTGAGTGGGCCGACGTGGCGGTTTGGCGCGGGGGCGGCGGTGATATGGTCCTGGCTCGCGTGCGGCGTGGGGCGCAGTTCGTCCTCCAACCACTGATCGACATTGTCCCAGCAGCGTCCGTCGTTGCATTCCACACGGCCATCGGGGTGGCTGACGATCCACGGCTCGATATCGGCGGCGCGCGGATCGACCACCAGCGGGCTGAGGCTGCGACCGGGTGTGATCTGCCAGCCGATCACGTTGCTCTTCACCAGATCGGGCTGATCGCCGTCAAAATAGACATGCAGCAGATAGGTGCCCGGCTGGGCCGGAATCATCCCCACACCGGCCGGACGGTAGCTCTTGACCATCATCTGCATCCCCTTGTCGTTCGAGGGTTCTAGCGACGGGGCCTGAAGACAGGGCGAAGGAGTGGGGTTAACGCGGCGAAATATCTGTCACAGCCGCGCCAACAGATTTTGCGCAAACTCGCTCAAGGTATCGTCGCGCGCGCCCATCACCACCACGCGGTCTCCCGGACGGGCAAGCTGGACGATCCGCGCCGCGCAATCCTCACGCGTGGGGATATGTTCGGCGGTGCCGCCAGCCTCGCGGATCAGGTCGATAATCCGCTCGGTCCCCTGCGATCGGTCAACCGTGCCGCCGAAATAGACCGGATCGCACATGATTGTGATATCGTCTGTGTCCAGCTCAGCGGCGAAGGTCTGTGCCAGTTCGTGGCCCATCTGCCGCAAAGGCCCATAGCCATGCGGCTGGAAGAACGCGATCACGCGGCCCGGCTGGCTTTTGAGCGTGCGCAAGGTGGCGCGGCACTTTTCCGGGTTGTGGCCGAAATCGTCGATCACCGTCACGCCGCTGGCGCTGGTGCCGACAATATCGAACCGCCGCGCCAGCCCCTTGAAGCCGCTGAGCGCAGTGGCCGCATCGTGCACTGCCACCCCCGCCGCCACCGCGCCAGCAATCGCCGCCAACGCGTTTGACAAATTGTGCCGCCCCGGCATCGGCAGGCGCAGTGAATGGGCGGTGTTATTTCGGCGATCTACCAGCAGCGCGGATATATGCGTTGCGCCTTCGACAATCGTCCCCGGCTCTATCCCCAGATTAGCCTGCGGATGGTCGATGCCGAAAGAGAGCCGCCGCTTGGCCCGCTCGCCCAGAAAGCGCGCATCCTCGTCATCATAATTGACCGCTGCAACGCCGCCACGGGCGACGAAATCGCCAAACAGCCGCCGCAGTTCCTCAATGCTCTTGTGGTCGAGGCTGACGTTTAGCAGCACCGAGACGCCGGGGTTATAGAGGTCAATCGAGCCGTCACTCTCATCAACCTCGGCCACGAATGTGCCGTGATAGCCCACCCGCGCGCTGGCGAACGGGTTATCGGCATGGCGAAAGTTCTTCATCACCGCCCCGTTCATTATCGTGGGATCTCGGCCATCTTGCTCCATGATCCAGCCGATCATGCCGGTGACGGTGCTCTTGCCACTGGTGCCGCCAATCGCGATCGAACGCGGCGAGGCGTTGAACAGATGGCTGAGTAGCTCGGCCCGCGTCATCCGCGCACAGCCCAGCTCGCGCGCGGCGGCGACTTCTGGCACGCTGTCCTCAATCGCGGCGCTGGCGACCAGCACTTGCTCAGGCCTGTGGATCCCGCTGCCATCCTGCGGGCTGAGCGTGATGCCTTGCCCCGCCAGCCAGGCGAATTTCTCCGGCGTGCGGCCCTGATCGAAGCTGCGATCCGATCCGGCCACATCTGCCCCCATGCCCTTGACGATCATCGCCAGCGGCAACATCCCCGATCCGCCAATGCCGCAGAAGAAGAAGGGGTGGTTGAGCAGGGTTTCATCGGGAATGCTTGTCATCACCAATGATTATTGTGGGAGTGGCACTTTGTGAAGCGGCTGTTAGAGTTGTCCGCATGACTATTATGCGGCCCATCACCCGTAACGCCCAAAAAATTGCCCTGTGCTGCCCCGGCAAGCCGCTGCTGCGTGAACGTGCCGATGCCGTGCTGGAACTGGCCGCGCGGGAATTTCCGCAAGTGGAGCTGGCCTTCCACTCACAATGCTTCGCCACCCACGGCCACTTTGCCGGCGACGACGCCACGCGGTTGGGCGCGCTGCTGGAACTGGCCAATGATCCTAGCGTCGATGCCGTGTGGTTCGCCATGGGCGGCTATGGCTCCAACCGCATTGTCGGCGATATGCTGGCGGGGATGGGCGAGGCGGCGCGGGACAAGACTTATCTCGGCTATTCCGATTGTGGCACTTTGCTGGCTGCGCTCTATCGCAACGGGATCGGCCGAGCGGTGCATGGACCGCTGGCGGGTGATGTGCGGCGCGAGGGCGGGGATGCGGCGGTGCGGCGGGTGCTGGGCTACCTCACGGGCGACCATTCGGGCCTTGAAGCAGGCCTCGATCATCGCCCCGCCGTGGCCTTCAACCTGATGACTTTGGCGATGCTGGTGGGCACCGATTTCATGCCCGATATCGAGGGCCATGTGGTGCTGGTGGAGGAGGTTTGCGAGCATCTCTATGCCGTCGACCGCCTGTTCTTCCACGTGACCCAGCATCTGCGCGGCGCGGCGGGCCTGCGGCTTGGCCGGGTGAGCGACGTGCCTGAGAATGACCGGCCATTCGGCTCAAGCGAGGAGGAAATCGCGCAATATTGGTGCGCCAAGGCGGGCATTGCCTATCTCGGGCGGGCCGATATCGGACATGATGCCGCCAACAAGATTGTCCCTTTCGGTCTTGCCTGAAGGGGCGGGCGGCCATATCGGGCCGCGCATCAAGGAGCTTACACAATGATCGCATTCGTCTTTCCAGGCCAAGGCAGCCAGAAAATCGGCATGGGCGTGGAACTGGCCGCAGCCAGCGCCAACGCCCGCGCGGTGTTTGAAGAGGTCAACGATGCGCTGGGGCAGGATCTGTTCGCGATCATGCGCGACGGGCCGGACGAAGCGCTGACGCTGACCGAGAACGCCCAGCCTGCGATCATGGCCCACTCGCTGGCGATTGCCCGCGTGCTGGAGCGCGATTTCGGCCTGTCGCTAGTGGCCAGGGGTGAGGCGGTGGCGGGGCATTCGCTGGGGGAATACTCGGCGCTGGCGGCCGTGGGCGCGTTTTCGCTCGCCGATACCGCCCGCCTGCTCAAGCTGCGCGGACAAGCGATGCAGGCGGCGGTTCCGGTGGGCATTGGCGGCATGTGCGCGCTGCTGGGGGCCGATCTGGAGAAAGCCTCGGCCTTGGCTGAAGCTGCTGCTGAAGGCGAGGTGTGCGACGTCGCCAATGACAATGATCCGGGGCAGGTG
>CAMDSM010000227.1 GCA_945906905.1 Altererythrobacter xiamenensis
GAGCGAAACCTCGCGGCCTAGAAACTGTGCCACGATCTCGGCCGCTGGACGGCGTCCACCGGGCGCCAGGATCGTCTCGCGGTATCTCAGGGCGGTTTCTGTGTCGTTCAGTCCCGCAGCGCTGAACTGCTGGAACAGGTCGTCGGCAATCACCTTTGACCAGCGATAAGTGTAATAAAACGCCGCGTAATTATCTAGATGACCGAAACTCGCCTGCATCTGCACGTAGTCGGGCGTGGGGATCGTGGCATAGCGATCCAGCCACTCGCGGGTCGCCGCACCCAGATCGGCGGGGACGGGATTCTGATGAAATTGCAATGAGATATTGGAATAGCCCAACTGCGTCATATCACCCATCCCAGCGTTGAATTGCCGCGCACGGTTCATGGAGGCGACGAGTTCGCGCGGGATTGTCTGTCCTTCGGCATTCACCGCAAAGCGCGCCAGTGTGTCATAATCATAGACCCAGTTTTCCAGCATCTGAGACGGGGCCTCGACAAAATCCCACTCGATCGTGAACGAGCTCTGGCCGAACCAAGGCTGCGTTCCGGCGAACATGCCGTGCAGCAAGTGGCCGAATTCATGCAGGAAAGTGGTAACCTGGCTGTGCTCCATCAGCCCGGTGGTGTGATCGCCATCGGGCAGGTTCATCACCAATGCCCCAAGCGGAACCGCGCTCCCCTCAACACCGGGAAACAGCGGGACCATATTGGCGTGGGTGTATTTGCCGGGGCGCGGGTGTGAATCGAGATAGAACTGGCCGATCAGCTGGCCATCAGCCCCATACATTTCGTAAGCGTCGACATCCTCGTGCCACACTGGCGTATCCCACGGCCTGATATCAACCTGAAACAGCTCCTCGGTCAGCCCCAGAATGCCATCGCGGACATTGTCATAGGCGAAATATTGCCGCGCTTCCTGCGGGTTGAAACCGTAATAGCGCTGCTGGACCAGCGGCGCGAGCCAGCCCCGCTGCCAATACTGGATCGCTTCCGCATCGGGCTGGAATTCCTGCAACACCGCCAGGTTCATCGCATAGTCGCGCTCTGCCGCCGGGCGGGCAATGGCTTCCATGTCTGCCAGCAACGCCTCCACCTGTTCGGGCGTGTTGAGCATCTTGTCCTCAAGCGCCAGCGTCGCATAATCTGCCCGACCGAGCAGCGTGGCCAGTTCCTGACGCAGTGTGAACAGCCGCGTCAGCAGTGCGTCATTGGCGGGCCATGCGCGCGTGGCATAGAGTTGGGAGAAACGGTGGCGCAGATCGTCGCTGGCGGCATAGCGCATCACCGGCTCATAATCGGGCGTGGCGGTGGTCAGCGCGATCAAGCCGTTATCACCCGCCGGATGCGCGTCGATGTAATCCTGCGGCAGGCCCGTCAGTTCCTCCGGGCGGACATCCAGCGTGCGCAGATCGCCGGCGATATTGCGGGCGAAATCGGTGCTGATGCCGGCCAATTCCTCGCGGATCGCCTGCGCGCGGGCACGGCCAGCATCATCCAGCGCCACACCCGAGCGCTCAAAACTGGCCAGCGTTTCGGTTAGGTACAGCTGCGTATCGGCATCGGCGGCCGAGCCATCGATCTGGCTCAACCGATCAAACACCGGGCGTGAGAGGCTGATCGTGCTGCCAAGGTTGGACAGCTGCGCCTCGCAATTGCCTGCCGCATCGCGCAATTCGGGCGTCAGCAATACCTCGCGATAGAGCGCAAATTCGCCGCCACCAGCATTGAGCAGGGCGGTCAGTTCATCAAACCGGGTGAGGGTGGTGGCTAGGTCGGGCGCGGCATTTGCGCCAAGGATCGCATCGTGCCGCAGTCCAACCGCATCGACATAAATCTCGCATTTGGCGGAGAGCTGGTCGACCGTTGGCGCAGTCATGATATTGCCCATCAGCGCGCGCAATTCCGATGCCTGAGCCGGAGTTGAAATGGCCGCGGCGAGGGCGGTGGACAGTAGCAGCGAGGTGGCAAACAAGCGGATCATCGGCAGGCACTTTCCGGAGGTGGATTGGGACAGGCCGTTACGTTAGAAACTTTCCCGCAGCTTGGCAATCAAGTGGCTTGCCCGCCGCGCCAATCTGGCCGAAGTATCGACGGATGCGCAATGTGATCAGACTGACGGCATTTCTCGCCTTGTTCGCTGCGGCTCCCAGTGTGGCGCAAAGCGACCCAGAGGGGGCCGTTTCGCAAGATCGGCTGACCGCCGATGTCGAAACACTGGTTGGGTTCGGAACACGCCACACCCTTTCGGCCACTGACGATCCGGCGCGCGGCATTGGGGCAGCGCGTGATTGGGCAGCGGGCGAGTTTGCGGCGATTTCGGCGGCTTGTGGGGGGTGTCTGGAGATTGTTCAGCCCGAAA
Source organism: Altererythrobacter xiamenensis (assembly GCA_945906905.1). Lineage (GTDB taxonomy): Bacteria > Pseudomonadota > Alphaproteobacteria > Sphingomonadales > Sphingomonadaceae > Alteraurantiacibacter > Alteraurantiacibacter xiamenensis_A. Next base: position 2,362 of record CAMDSM010000227.1, read on the forward strand.
CCGTGGCCAGCGGCAACCGCATTCCCCAAGGCGTTCTGATCCGCAACGTCGTCGCCATTCAGCGTGGCAGCGAGCGGCCCGACGAGGTGGTGATCGTGATGGCGCACATCGATAGCCGCGCCTCCGATGTGATGGATGCCACCAGCGATGCCCCCGGGGCCAATGACAACGCCAGCGGCAGCGCACTGGTGCTCGAAGCGGCACGGGTCTTGTCGCAGCGGACCTATCCAACCACCGTGATCTATGCCCTGCTCTCGGGCGGGGAGCAGGGACTGTATGGCGGCGCACTGTTGGCCGATTACGCCCGCGATCAGGGCTGGACGGTCAAGGCGGCGCTCAACAATGACATTGTCGGCGGGTCGTGCGGATCGGACGGCACTTGTGATTCGGCGCATGTGCGGGTGTTCTCCGAAGGGGAGCGCGCCGATGCCGATGCGGCCGCTCGTGAACAGATGCGCAGCCGTGGCGGGGGCAATGACAGCCCCAGCCGCAACCTCTCACGCTGGGTCGCCGCAGTGGCTGAAGCAGGGGCCGAGGAATTTGCCGTGCGGCAGACCTGGCGCAGCGACCGGATGGGACGGGGCGGGGACCACATCCCGTTCCTGGCGGCGGGCTTCCCGGCGATCCGCTTCACTGCCGCCATTGAGGATTACCACCATCAGCATCAGGATCTGCGGGTGCATGACGGGATTACTTATGGCGACACCGCCGACGAGATGGATTTTGGCTACCTCGCCAGCGTAACCAGGCTGAATGTTGCGGCCATCGAAGGGCTGGCCCGCGCGCCGATGCCGCCCGAGGTGCAGATCGACGGCTTGGTGAGGCCAGACGTGCAGCTTGAATGGCTGCCCGTGGCGGGTGCGGTTAGTTACAATATCTGGCGCCGCGCAACCGATGCCCGCGATTGGGAGCTGCGGATGCAATTATCAGGCGATGAAGCGGCTGATCTGAACAGCGTCACGCTGGCCCCTGATCGGGGCGATGACTGGATTTTCGGGGTCAGTTCCGTGGCCGCAGATGGCAGCGAAAGCCCGGTGTCGAGCGCTGTTCCGGGAGGCGCTTTCGGGCCGATGCAGCCCAGTCTTTGAGGGTCCTATTGGGGGAGTGGTGGAATGATTGCAAAAACCAGGCATTGTTTGCGCAACCTTGCGCAGTTCAACGGTCGCGATGATCAGCCGACCTTCTGGTATTATGTCCTGGCGCTGGTGATTGCGCAGTTCATCGTCAGCATGATCGTCATGGTTCCGATGATGATCGGGCTGGTCAATGCCATCATGCAGACCATACCGCTCGAACAGAAGGGGGGAGACCCGGCGCAGGCGATGGGCGCGGTATTTTCGCTGATCGGGCCGATGATGCAGGACATGATGTGGATTTCAGGCGCGACCTCGCTTGCGATGATGCTGATGTTCGTTGCCGCCTTCGTTCGGCGGCTGCACGATGCTGGCTATACTGGATGGATCGTGCTGGTTCCGATCGCCACCCAGGTGTTCGCGCTGTTCTATGGCATGGCCCAAGTGGAGCAGATGACCGAGGTGATGTTTCCTATGATGCAGACGGCCATGGCGTCGACCGATCCGCAGGAAATCGTTGATTTGCAGGCCCAGATGCAAGGGCAAATCGGTCCATATGGCTCGGTCGGGATGCTCGGATATCTGCTGGTGATCGTGTTTGGGGTGATGAAATCGCAAGCTGGCCCCAATCGCTATGGCGATGCGCCTGCCCAAGTGTGATTCGACTTAGAGGGTCGCAGCAGATAGGGCCGCGAGCATGGTCAAAT
>CAMDSM010000228.1 GCA_945906905.1 Altererythrobacter xiamenensis
GTTCGAGGCGGACCAGGATCGTGCGCCCCGTCACGAGCGAGGTTACCTCGACATAGCTCGGCAGCGGCAGCGTGTGGTGCCCGCCCGTATAGCCGATGCCTGTTCCAGCCGCGATATAGCCGACCTCATCGTAGTTGAGCACGTCAGCCGGGCGATAGGTAATATCGTGAATTTGATAGGCTTCCCCGATCACCAAGGGATAATCGGCTTGCGGCCCATTGCCCGGCAGCGGATTGGCCACGGCGCTAAGTGAGGGCGATTCGCCACCCATCACACCGCACGCGGCCAGTGCCGTGGTGGTGGTCAAAACGATGCAAATCCGCGCTATACGGCTACGTTTGCTGTTACCTGGAAATCTCATCTGCCAAAAGCCCCACACTCATCGCGTAGTAGTTCGAGCAGTTATATTCGAGGATAACCCTATAATTCTGGGTTAAGAGATATCCGGGGGCCGCCGCGCCATCGGGTTCAAACAGCGTTGCCATCACATCATCAGCCAGCGGATCTTGCGGAATTACGCCCAGTTCGCGCCATTCGCGCACCGTCATCCAGCGGCTATGGCGCTCGTGCACACGGGGGCAAACCGGCGCTGTAACATGGTTAGCGACGGCTGCGCGGTTGACCGAATTGGGCACATAGGCCCGCACGCCCCACGGCTGACCCACGCGCCATCCGGCGTCGCGAAAATAATTTGCGACCGAATGCAAAGTATCGGCATCCGAGTTCCAGATATCGCGATCCCCGTCGCGATCACCGTCCACTGCGAGTCGCAAATAGACGCTGGGAAGGAACTGCGGATTGCCAAAAGCGCCCGCGTGGCTGCCGACCAGATCGGAACGCGGAACGCCTTGTTCAACCATCCGCAGCACGGCTAGCAGCTCCGGCTCAAACAGATCGCGCCGCCGCCCTTCCCATGCCAGCGTCGCCAGCGCTTGGGGCAGATCAAAGCTGCCCTTGACCGCACCATAGGCGGTTTCATGGCCCCATATCGCCAGGATGATCTCAGCCGGAACGCCATAATTGCGCTCCACCTCATTGGCCAGCACGCCCACCCGGCGCATTGCCGCGGTGCCGCCACTGATCCGCGCAGGCGTGTTGTGGCGATTGAGGTAGGTTGCCATCGAGGAAAAGCCGGTGCTGGTGACAGCCGGTCCAGATGAGACATTCTCGCGGTCGAGTGCGATCACTCGATTGTTGACCGTCAGCCCGCCGAGCACCCGATCAATCGTGTTCTGGCTGATCCCCTGACCACGGGCAGTGGCGGCGACCGTCGCCAGATAGACGCCGAAGCCGTCCTGCTCGACTGTCGCCAGATTTGCGCCGAAGCTGCCCTGTTGGGCATGGGCGGCCGGGCCAATTGCCACGGTGGCCATGAGCGCGGCAGCGGCATGGATCAGGGTGCGAAGCGGTCGGAACGAGGTCATACTCGCGAAGTGGCACCCAATTGCGCCGGAAGGAAGGCCTCCGACGCGGGTTTTGCGTCAGAATGATCTAAAACCCCGGATCAGTCGAAATCGGGCTGCATATCCGGATTGCGCGCCAGCATCTCAGCGAACGATCCGAAGCCGCAATTGTCCTGTATCCCGCAATTGGTGACCGTGTGGATATAGCGGATCTGCCCGTTTTCGATCCTGAACGTGTGACTGTCCGGCCGGCGGTTGGGGCCCATCTTGAGGAACACGTTTACCGCGCCGCGCGCTTCATCAACGATATATTCGCGCTCGGCCATGGCAATGCCCGATGGCACGCCGACGTTGCAGCTGTCGGTTTCCAAGCCACGCCCGGTATAAACGCCGCCTTCCAACCGCGCACATGGCGTGCCCCAGGGCACTTGCACCGTGGGATCGCTGAACAGATCGAGGTAGGCATTGGCCGCTGCCAGCAGTTCGGCGCGGGTGTTGCGCTGACCTACGGGGATTTCGCTCCAGTCCTCGCGGACCGCATAATAGGCGGTGCGCTCGGCATCGAACAGCCAATCGCCCTCATTGGTAACGATGTTGTTGAACGGACCGACGCCAAAAAAGCCGTTGCCCAACTGCGTGGCGACCACTTCCAGCCCGCGCCGCTCACTGCGGACCACGGCTTCGGCGAACAGCTTGCAGGTGGTGGGATCGAGCAGTTCCATGTGCCAGATCACCTCACGCGGTTCATCGAGAAAACCGCCGAGCGAACTGCGGCGGAAATTCTCACTATATTCGACCCATTCGCCCAGTTGCATGGTCATCATCGTGCCCTGTTGCAGCGCTTCAATCCAATCTTCGGCAATGCCCTGCACTTGTGCGCGGTCGCACCCAGCCTGCGCGGCAGCGGGGGTAGCAAAGGCCAAGGCGGCAGTGGCGGTTACAAGAGTGAGGAGTTGGCGCTTCATGGGTTTATTCAATCCTTTGGACACTGGCTCAATCGGCCAGAACGGGTTGCATATCGGGATTGCGTTCGAGCATTTCGGCCAGCGGCGGGAAGCCGCAATTGTCCTGACCACTACAATTGGTGACGGTGTGGATAAAGCGGATCAAGCCATTTTCGATACGGAAAATATGCGCGTCGGCCAGCCCCTCGGCCCCGCCCATGCGCAGGCGCACGGCCACGCTACCGAGCGCTTCGTCGACGATATAATCCCGCTGTGCCATTGCCACGCCCGAAGGCACGCCCACGTCGCAGCTGTCCGTCGGCAAGCCGCGCCCGGTATAGACGCCGCCTTCAAGCCGCGCGCACGGAGTGCCCCAAGCCACGACGCTGGCGGGGTCGTTGAACTTGTTGAGATAGCTGTCGGCTGCCGCGATAATCTCTGCCCGCGTGTTGCGCTGCCCTTCGGGGATCACGCTCCAATCCTCGCGCGTGGCATAATAGCGGGTATGTGCGGCATCAAACAGCCAATCGCCCGTGGTGGAAGTGACCACGTCATAGCGGTTCACCAGCCCCCCGCGCGTGCTGATCTTGGTGCCCAGCACCCATGGGCTTTCCGCATCATCGACGATCAGTTCGACAAAAATGGTGCAAGTGGTGGTGTCGAGGAAACTACGGTGCCAATCCACCACATGCGGCGTTGCCAGAACCCCGCCATATGTCATCGATGAGAGCGCATAGTTCTCGCGATATTGCACCCACTCGGCCATCGGCACCCGGAACCCCTCGCCCGTGGACTGCGCGGTGACATAGGCATCAGCGAGGCTTTGCAACTGCGCCCGATCACACTGCCCTTGCGCCAAGGCCGGAGTTGCAGCTGCGGCGGCGATCAACCCTAGCGACGCGAACGCGGCTTTGTGCAATCCCATGGGTCATTCCTCTCGTCGCGGCTTGTGGACCATCTGCGTGGCTTTGGCGGCAATTGCTAACTTAAGCGCGGCACCCTGTCACTAACTGTCAGGTGGTGACAAACCCACCATTCCCCGCTAGCGAGCCGCCGGCAAGGAAGAGTGGCCGAGTGGTTTAAGGCACTGGTCTTGAAAACCAGCGATGGGGAAACCTATCCGTGGGTTCGAATCCCACCTCTTCCGCCAGTTGTATGGAGTGCGTTGGTGTAGTGTCACGGCTTCAGAATCTTCGATTTTGGGCCTTGCGCATCAAAAGCGATGCTGTTGCGCTGTGGTTTGTTCTGCGCCACCCGGATACCCCAATAGTTCCCAAGTTAATCTGCTCGATCGCTGTTGCCTATGCGCTCAGCCCAATCGACCTGATACCAGACTTCATCCCAATTCTTGGATATCTCGACGATGTCATCCTGCTGCCCGGTTTAATCTGGCTGGCCGTGCGTCTGACGCCGGTCGACCTCATCACGGCCTGCCGCTCCGAGGCCGGCGACTGGATGGCGCACAACGCCGCCAAGCCCACAAGCTACGGCGGTGCGGCGGCCGTTGTCACCACGTGGCTGGTGGCTCTGGTGCTGGCCTGGTATTGGTTGGCATAGCCCGCAAGGGCTGCGCCGCCCCCTCTAAATATGCACCGCCCTACCATAGGCCGCCAACACGCTCTCATGCAGCATCTCGGACAAAGTCGGATGCGGGAACACGGTTTGCATCAGCTCAACTTCGGTCGTCTCCAACACCTTGCCCACGGTATAGCCGTGGATCAGTTCGGTCACTTCCGCGCCGACCATGTGGGCGCCCAGCAGCTCGCCGGTCTTGGCGTCGAACACCGT
>CAMDSM010000229.1 GCA_945906905.1 Altererythrobacter xiamenensis
ATCAAGCCACGCCACAAGCGCGCAGCGCGGGGAATCGAGACACGGTACGTGGTGCGCAGCATTCCAGCGCCTAATTTCGTCAAGCACATGTTTTCCGAAGAAGCGCGGTTCGACATCCAGGTGCATGTCCGCCTCAGCGTACCATGCAATTTCATCATGAATTTCCGCATTCACGAAGCTGATGGCGAGGTTGCCGGCGATGCCAAGGGCGCGGTCTTGCTGGATACCTTCACCTCGCAGGCCGTAACGCCGCGCGATGAAGGCAGCGTCGATTACTACTTCTCTTGGGGGGTCAGCAAACAGACCGAGTTCCCTGGGCTGGTCGATCTTATGTATCGCACCAATTTTGACGCCTTTCTCGAGGACAAGAGAATCCTTGAAGGCCAGCGGAAACGCCAGCTTGAATATCCCGGCGCCCCGCAGATCGATATCATCCACGATGCTGGCCCCGGCCAAATGCTCTGGGTGCTCGACAAGCTGCTGGCCGAGGAGAATGCCGGGCGCACGGACGAGTTTTCCGCGTGACCGAGTGGATCAAAGTCCGGATCACCGACCGGCAGGTCGAGGCAGAGGGCATTGTCTCATTTGCTCTGGAACCAGTCGCGGGCGGAGACCTGCCCCGCTGGCAGGCCGGCGCGCATATCGATGTGCGGTTGCCGAGCGGAATCGTCCGTCAATATTCGCTTTGCGGGCCGGCTGAAGACACGCGCAGCTACCAACTCGGCGTCCTGAAAGAGGCTGCTGGCCGGGGTGGATCGGAATATCTTCATTCATCCCTCCGGCAGGTGGACACGCTGGAGATAAGCGCGCCGCGCAATCTGTTTGCCATGGCTGCGCAAGACCGTGCCATCCTGTTTGCTGGCGGCATTGGCGTGACACCCATCATGGCAATGGCCGAACGGCTGGCGCTGACCGGTGCCGAATTCGAGGTCCACTACTGCACGCGCAGCCAGACCCGCGCTGCCTTTCGCGATCGGCTGGAAAACGCCGTCGGAGCCGGTCGAATTTCCTGCTATTTCGATGATCAGCCGGGCCTCGCGCTGGACGCGGCCAGCATCCTGGACCGCCCTGAACCCGGGACACATCTGTACGTCTGCGGGCCGGACGGTTTCATGAACCATATCCTCGATACGGCGCGCAAGGCGGGATGGTCGCCAAGTAACATGCATTTCGAGCGGTTCTCGGCAACGCCTGCGCAACCCGGCGGTGATGAACCCTTCACCATCGTCGTTGAAGGCACTGGCCAGATCATCGAAGTCGCTGCCGGCCAGCCAGCCCTGCAGGCGCTTGAGGATGCCGGCATCGATATCCCGAAATCCTGCGAGCAAGGCATCTGCGGCACCTGCCTAACCGATATTGTCGAGGGCATTCCCGATCATCAGGACATGTTCCTGTCAGACGCTGAAAAGGCTGCGAACGACTGTTTCACGCCGTGCTGCTCGCGCGCGCTCACCCCTCGATTGACGATCCGCATTTGATCAGGAGCCATGACATGACCTTACGCGAAAGTTTCCTGAAGAAGGCGTGGTATGCCGCGGCGATTTCGACCGAGGTGGACGAAATCCAGCTGTTTCATCGCAAGATCTTGGGGAAGTCGGTGATGATCTACCGGCTGGCCGACGGGACGCCGGTAGCCCTACACGATCGCTGCCCGCACCGGTTTGCACCACTCAGCATGGGTAAACGCGTGGGTGACGACGTGTCATGCCCATACCACGCTTTGCGCTTCAACGGGCAGGGCCAATGCACGCATAATCCACATGGCAAAGGACATATTCCGCAGGCAGCAAAGGTCGATACATTTCCGCTGGTCGAGCGGTACGGCTTCCTATGGATCTGGATGTCCGAGGCCACACCGGATCTTGAACTCCTCCCCGATTATTCGCGGCTGGAGCAAGGGCCTGAAACCGGGGTCGCATGGACGTACATGAACCTGCCGGTGAATTACGAACTGATCATCGATAACGTGATGGATCTAAGCCACATCGACCACGTCCACGGCGAGATAATCACTACGCGCGGCCAGCTTTCGCCCAAGGTTCCACAAATCCGCGAGACCCCCACTACGATTTCTGCCCGCTGGGAATGGACGCAGCAACCGGCGATGATGATTTTCGCCCCGTTCATGCCCCAGCCGCAGGCAGAAGCGCGGCAGTTCTTCGACATTAGCTGGTATGCATCCGCCACGATCCAACTGACCGTCGCCGCAACGCAGGAAGATGGCGAAGGATTTGAGGGCGCGCTGGATCAGTATGACCTGCATACCTGCACGCCCGCCGATCCGTTCAATACCCACTACTTCTTCGCCACGCGCCGAAATCATGTGGAAGAAGACGGCGAATACAACCAATTGAAGATCGCCGCGATGCATGCCGCATTCGAGGATGAGGACGGCCCGCTGGTGAAGGCGGTGCAGGCCGAGATGGGCGACGCGGATTTCTTCTCGCTAGATCCGGTGCTGATGTCCAATGACGTGGCCCCGGTAAAGGTGCGCAAATTGCTCGACCGGATGATCCGCGAGGAAGCGGCGGAAGCCATCATCGCCGCTGCAGCGCAATAGGCGCGGCCAGCATGACCGTACCTGCCCGCATTGACCTGATCGAAGCCATTCTGGTGGATGTGCCGACCATTCGCCCGCACGTGTTGTCGGTCACGACGATGAATGCGCAAACAATGGTGATCGTGCGCCTGTATAGCGCGGACGATATCGTCGGCATTGGCGAGGCAACCACGATTGGCGGGCTGGCTTATGGCGAGGAAAGCCCGGAAGGGATCAAGCTCGCCATTGACACCTACCTTGCCCCCAGCATTATCGGCCTGGACGGCGCAAGACCGGCGGCGACGATGGCTGCAATTGAGGCGATTGCGGTGGGTAACCGCTTTGCCAAATCAGCTATCGAAATGGCCTTGCTCGATGCGCAGGGAAAGCGCTGCGGCTTGCCGCTAAGCGAGATGCTGGGTGGCCGCGTTCGCGATACAATCCCAGTGCTGTGGACGTTGGCCAGCGGCGATACCGCAAGCGACATTGCGGAAGCGGAACAAATGATCGCAGCGCGGCGGCACAATATTTTCAAACTGAAGATCGGCAAACGCGCGGTGGCGGATGATGTAGCCCATGTTGGCGCCATCAAGCGGGCGCTGGGAAGCGACATCTCCATCCGGGTCGACGTGAACCAGGCGTGGGGTGAAGCAGCTGCCAAGCGCGGCATAGCCATGCTGGCCGATGCCGGTTGCGATCTGGTGGAACAGCCGATTGCCGCCAGCAATCGCGCCGGAATGGCGCGGCTGACCGCAGCCAGTGCCATCGCGATCATGGCAGATGAGGCCTTGCATGGACCAAGCGATGCGTATGACTTCGCCATTGCCGGTGCAGCCGACGTGCTGGCCGTAAAGGTGTCGCAGTCGGGAGGCTTGCGCGCGGCCAAGGCAGTTGGCCAGATTGGCGATGCGGCCGGAATATCGCTGTATGGTGGAACCATGCTGGAAGGCGCGGTCGGCACCGCCGCCGCTGCGCACCTGTTCTCGACCTTCTCCAAGCTAGCCTTCGGGACCGAGCAATTCGGACCACTGCTGCTAACTGAGGAGCTGTTGGACAGCCCGCTGACCTATGCCGATTTCGCGCTTTCCGTGCCAACCGGGCCAGGACTGGGGATCGACATCGACGAAAGTGCACTGGCTCGCCTGCGCCGCGATGGCCCGCAGCGCAGCATCCACCTGCCCACCAGCAATTCCGGAAATTGATGCGATGCTGTTCCTTGTCACAATGGATGTGCGGATCCCGCACGATGCTGATCCTGATTATGTGGCCGCCCTCAAGGCCACTGAGAAGGCGCGCTGCGCCGAACTGATGGGCACTGGTGTGTGGCGCCATATCTGGCGGGTTGCCGGACGTTATCGAAACCGTTCGATCTTCGATGTTCCGGGCAATGCAGAGCTGCACGACATCCTGATCAGCCTGCCCTTGCTTCCATTCATGGAGATCGAGGTGGAGCCATTGTGCATCCATCCATCTTCGATCCGGGACGACGATACCTGATCCAAAACTTCAACTGGAGAGAGAACGTGAACATGGACTTTGTAAAGTCTCGGCCCATTCAGGATCTGCTCGATCGGGCAAGCGG
>CAMDSM010000230.1 GCA_945906905.1 Altererythrobacter xiamenensis
AGGCTTGTCCGATCACGACCGCGACGATCTGACCCGCATCACCGATGCCATCAGCCTGACAGAACGCCGGGCGATGGAGGCAGAGCGCGATACGATCGATCGCTATGTCGCCGCCTGGCTCTCGGCCCGCGTGGGCGAAGTGTTCTCCACCCGCATCACCGGGGTGCAGAAGTTCGGCTTCTTCGCCACTATCGTGGGCATTGGCGGCGATGGGCTGGTGCCAGTGTCAGCGCTGGGCCGCGAGTATTTCCGCTATGACGAAGCGGCGCGGGCGCTGGTGGGCGAGGGCAGCGGGCAGCGCTATGCCACCGGCGATGTGCTCGACCTGAAACTGGCCGAAGCCAATCCGTTGACCGGCGCGCTGAAGTTTGAGCCGGTTGATGCCGATGGCCAACCGATTGAGCCGCGCGGCAGCCGTCCGGCGGGCAAGCAGAAATCGGGTTTTGCCGGCAAACACAAGGTCGGCCAGCGCGGGCGGCCAGGCAATATCCGCCATCAGGGGCGCGGGAAGCCGCGTTAGCTCAACCGGTCGATCTCTTCCGCAGTCAGTCCACCGGGAACGACGAACAGCGGGCAGGGGAGCGATCCGGCGCTGGCGGTGAAGTGCGCCACCAGCGGGCCGGGTGCGCCCTCTGCCGCAGCGCCCAGCACCAGCGCGGCGACTTCGGGATGTTCAACCAGATAGTCGGCGATCACGCCCTTGCCGTCACCCATGCGGACAGCGATCTGCGGCATCGTGCCGCTTTCGCTCAGCAATTCGCCCGCCGCGCCGTTGGCCAGCACTTCGGCCCGGTCGCGCGCTTCCTCCTCGATGGTGGCCTGCACCCCGCCAAAGACATTGAACACCTGCTTGGGCACCAGCGCCAACAGATGGACCACCCCGCCGGTCTTGGCGGCGCGGCGCGAGGCGAAGCGCAGAGCGACATGCGCTTCTTCGGTCTCGTCAATTATCACCAGATAGACCCGCATGTTCTTGTCCCCCGAAGGCGCTGAATATCCCAGCCTTGATGCAAACGCGCAAGAACCTTGCTTCATACTTGCCACTGGGCGGCAAATTGGCCAGAGACTTTGCCACACGTCGGGCGAAATGTGCTCGGCTGCGACGACAATTGAGGGAACCGCGCCTTACCATGCCCATCGCCATCAAAATGCCCGCGCTTTCACCGACCATGGAAGAAGGCACGCTGACCAAATGGCTCGTCAAAGCGGGTGACAAGGTTGCCGCTGGCGATATCATGGCCGAAATCGAGACCGACAAGGCAACGATGGAATTCGAAGCCGTCGATGAAGGGACGATCACCCAGATCCTGATCGCCGAGGGGACCGAGGGCGTTAAGGTGGGCGTGGTGATCGCCACTCTGGCCGAAGAGGGTGAGGATGCTTCTGCTCCCGCAGTTCCCGCCGCTCCTCCTGCCGCTCCTGAAGCTGCCACCTCGGGTGGCGCAGCGACCAGCCCCTCTGCCCGCAAGCTGGCCGAGGAACTGGGGGTCGATGTGACCAATGTGGTCGGCACCGGGCCTGGCGGACGGATCGTCCGGTCCGATATCGAGAGCGCCGCCGCCAGTGGCGCGGCCACAGGCGCGGTCACAGGCGCCGCTGCCTCTGCCCCGATGCTGGCACAACCCGCTGGGGGTGAGCGCGTGATCGCTTCGCCACTGGCTAAGCGTATTGCCGAACAGCAAGACGTGAACCTGGCTGGCGTGCAGGGCAGCGGGCCAAATGGCCGGATCATCAAGTCCGATGTCGAGGGAGCCAAGAGCGGTGCAGCGGTGCCGATTGCGGCAGCGGTGCCGATTGCGGCAGCGGCCCCAGCGCAATCGGCCCCAGCTTCCGCACCGGATTCGGACATTCCGCACACGGTCGAAAAGCTCACCGGAATGCGCAAGACCATCGCCCGCCGCCTGACCGAGAGCAAGCAGCAGGTGCCGCATATCTACCTCACGGTCGATATCCAGCTCGACAAGCTGCTCAAGCTGCGGGCCGAGATCAATGCCGCGTTGGAAACCCAAGGGGTGAAGCTGTCGGTCAACGATCTGCTGATCAAGGCGCTGTCCAAATCGCTGCTGGCGGTTCCGGCGTGCAATGTGCAGTTTGCCGGTGACACGCTGTTGAAATTCGCCCGCGCCGATATTTCCGTGGCCGTCTCAATCCCCGGCGGTCTGATCACGCCGATCATCAAGGACGCAGGCAACATGTCGGTCAGCGCCATTTCCGCGGCGATGAAGGATCTGGCCACCCGTGCGCGTGACGGCAAGCTGTCTCCCAGCGAGTATCAGGGCGGCACTGCCAGCATTTCCAACATGGGCATGTATGGGATCAAGCAGTTTGATGCCGTGATCAACCCGCCACAAGCCATGATCATGGCAGTGGGTGCGGGCGAGAAGCGGCCCTATGTGGTGGCTGATGCCTTGCAAATCGCCACCGTGATGAGCGCCACAGGCAGTTTCGACCACCGCGCGATTGACGGCGCAGATGGTGCCCAGCTGATGAAGGCGTTCAAGGATCTGTGCGAGAACCCGTTGGGGCTGCTGGCTTGAACGAACCGCTCGAACACCGCGATCCCGCCATCCGCGTCGCCGCAATGCCGGCCGATACCAATGCCAATGGCGATATTTTCGGCGGCTGGTTGATGAGCATGATGGACAGCGCCGCCGGCCTCACCGCCGCGCGCTTCTCAAAGGGGCGCACGGTAACAGCGGCGATGGACGGAATGCAGTTCCATCTGCCGGTTAAAGTGGGTGACGAGGTTTCGGTCTATGCCGAGATCGAGCGCGTCGGCCGCACCAGCATGACCATCGCGGTCGAGGCCTGGCGGCGCGAGCGTTTTTCCGAAGCCTCGCAAAAGGTGACGCAAGCGAAGTTCACCTTCGTGGCGATTGATGATGATGGGCTGCCGCGCCCGATAGAACCTCAGGAGTAGATTGACGTGCCCACCAGCTATGATGTGATCATCCTCGGTTCCGGCCCCGGTGGCTATGTTGCGGCGATCCGCTGTGCGCAGCTGGGGCTGAAAACCGCCATTGTGGAGCGCGAGCTGCTCGGCGGAATCTGCCTCAACTGGGGGTGCATCCCCACCAAGGCGCTGCTGCGCTCGGCGGAGATCTTCCACTATATGCAGCACGCGGGCGATTATGGCCTGAAAGCCAAGGAGATAGAGGCCGATCTTGAGGCTGTCGTGAAGCGCAGTCGGGGCGTCGCCAAGCAGCTCAACCAGGGCATCGCGCACCTGATGAAGAAGAACAAGATCACCGTCCACATGGGCACCGGCACCATAACCGGGCCGACTTCGCTGACGGTGAAGAGCGACAAGGGTGAGGAAACGCTCACCGCCAAGCACGTGATCGTCGCCACCGGCGCCCGCGCGCGCGATCTGCCGTTCGCTCCGGCTGATGGCAAGCGCGTGTGGACCTATCGCCACGCCATGACGCCGGCCGAAATGCCGAGTAAGCTGCTGGTGATCGGATCGGGCGCGATCGGAATTGAATTTGCCAGCTTCTACAATGACATGGGTAGCGATGTTACCGTGGTGGAAATGCTCGACCGGGTGGTGCCGGTGGAGGATGCGGACGTGTCGGCCTTCCTCGAAAAGAGCCTGACCAAGCAGGGCATCAAGATCAAAACCGGCGCGGGCGTTGAGGAGATCAAGGTTTCTGACAAGGGCATTTCGGCCAAGATCAAGCTCAAGGACGGCACCATCGAAGCGGGCGAATACAGCCATGTGATCGTCGCTGTGGGCATCGTCCCCAACACCGAGAACCTCGGGATCGAAAAGCTGGTCGATATGGATCGCGGCTTCATCCAGATCGATCCTTATGGCCGCACGAAAGCCAAGGGCCTGTGGGCGATCGGCGATTGCACTCCCGGCCCGTGGCTGGCGCACAAGGCCAGTCACGAAGGCGTCACTTGCGCCGAGGCCATCGCACAGGAACTGGGCGACAAGACCGTCCACCCGCACTCGCTCGACCGCAACGCCATCCCCGGCTGCACCTATTGCCACCCGCAAGTCGCCAGCGTGGGCCTGACCGAGGCCAAGGCCAAGGAAGCCGGATACACTCTGAAAGTCGGCACCTTCCCCTTCATCGGCAACGGCAAGGCCATCGCGCTGGGTGA
>CAMDSM010000231.1 GCA_945906905.1 Altererythrobacter xiamenensis
TGCGCGCATGGCCGCGGCTGAGGATCAGGATTACGAATCGCAGCTCGATCACATCCGCCAGATCGTCGGCGATACGCGCTTTGCCTTGGGGGTGCAGCTGATTGAGGGCCGCCACGATCCGCTCGATATCGCCGAGGGACTGTGCCGCGTGGCCGAAGCCGCGCTGCAAGCGGGAGCGGCGGCGGCCACGGCTGAATTTGCCAGCAAACACGGGCATATTGCCGGCGGTGAACTGCTGGTGCTCGGCCTCGGAAGGTTTGGTGGCGGGGCGCTCACTCACGCCTCGGACCTTGATCTGATCTATCTGTTCGATGGCGCGATTGGCGGTGAATCAAATGGCCCGCGCCCGCTTTCAACCACGCTCTATTTCAACCGCCTCGCCACCCGCATCACCGCCGCGCTCAGCGTGCCGACGGCGGAGGGCGCTTTGTATGAAGTAGATACGAGGCTCAGGCCGCAGGGCGCGCAGGGGCCGCTGGCCGTCAGCGTGGAGAGCTTTGCGCACTATCAGCGCGAGGAGGCGTGGAGCTGGGAGCATATGGCGCTGTGCCGCGCGCGGGTGCTGCTGGGCAGCCCGGCGGCGCGTGAGCGGTTGGCGGCGGTGATTCGCGGAGTGCTGGAAACTCCGCGCGATCCGGCCAAACTGAAGACCGATGTGCTCAAGATGCGCGGCGACATGGCCGCTCACAAGCCACCGCGCGGCGCGCTCGATGTCAAGCTGCTGCGCGGCGGGCTGGTCGATTGCGAGTTCCTCGTGCACTTCCTCCAGCTGCGGACACACAAGGGCCTCGCACCCGGCGTCGAGGTGGCCATCGACGGGCTGATCGCGGCGGGGCTGCTGCCGCCAGACTTTGGCGCGCATTTTTCCACCTTGGCGCGAACGCTGATCACAGCGCGGCTGCTGGCACCCGATAGTCACGAGCCGCCGTTGCCCGCGCGCTTGGCGCTGGCCCAGGCCTGCGGCCATGAGGGTTATGACGCGCTGCTGGCAGCCGTGGCCACTGCGCGCCACGCCATCGCGGCGCAGTGGATGGTGCATTTTGGCGAAAAGTTGGAGATCTGAGCAATGAGCACACAAACCGACGTGGGCGAGATCATGCCCGATGTGGCGATGGAAATGGCCGACGGCAGCACGCAAGGCCTGTCCGCCTTTCGCGGAAAGCCGCTGGTGGTGTTCTTCTATCCCAAGGATGATACCCCCGGCTGCACCACCGAGAACCTCGATTTCACCGCGCTCAAGCCGCAATTCGATGCAGCCGGGGTGGCGCTGCTGGGGGTGAGCAAGGATCCGTCCGCTCGCCACGCCAAATTCGCCGCCAAATATGCGCTGACAGTGCCGCTCGCCTCCGACCCGGCGGAGAATGGTTCATCCGATGCGCTGGGCATCTGGCTGGAAAAGAGCATGTATGGCCGCCGCTATATGGGCATGGAGCGGACCACATATCTGGTCGATGCCGAGGGCCGGATCGCGCGGGTGTGGCGCAAAGTGAAGGTGAAAGGCCATGCCGCCGAGGTGCTGGAGGCGACAAAAGCGCTGTAAAGTGCGCAGGATTCGCGAACCGCACGCGGGCTGTTTGGCCGCCGTTCATCCACCGTTCAACGGTTCAGCCCGTCTCGCAGGCGGTTTGTCGCGCGATCAGACGGACACGCTTGCCTAGTTAACCATTAGGCCCTTACCCAGACAAACAGACCAGATGGCGAATTGTTCCGCCGTTGGAGGAATTATCGGGCGGGAGGCTCCCCAACGGGGTCACAGGGGTCCGGCGAAACTGGTGAATGGCCTCAGGGCCTTGATTAACAAAGGGATCGCATGATCATCAAGTCTGTAATCGGGGTCGCTGCCTCTCTGCTGCTGGGCGTTACGCCCGCGCTCGCCAATGACAGCGCCGTTCCTGCGACCGTGCAGATTTCCGCCGTGATCGACAGCGCCGACACATCGGCTGCGCCCGATGCCGAATTCAGCGAACTGTTCGCCAGTTGGGGTGAACTTGGCGCGGGTGGCCGGGTTGATGCAGCCGGCGGCATTATCGCCGCGCCGCGGATTGATGTGGCGGTGCCATCGCGCATGCCGCTCGAAGGGCTGACGCTGACCAGCGGTTATGGAATGCGCAACCATCCGGTGCTCGGCGGCCGCCGTCAGCACAATGGGGTTGATCTGGCCGCGCCCACAGGCACGCCGGTTTTTGCCACCGCCGATGGCCGAGTCGGCCGCGCCGAACGCTTCAGTTCATATGGCAATTACGTCCAGATCGAACATGGTGGTCAGTTGCAAACGCGTTACGCTCACCTTTCATCCTACACCGTGCAAGCGGGTGAGATGGTCGAAAAGGGTGATCTGATCGGCTATGTTGGCTCCACCGGCCGCTCCACCGGCCCGCATCTGCATTATGAAGTGCGCGTGGCGGGCGTTGCGGTTGACCCCACCCCTTACATGACCGTGCAGTTCGCCGGGCTTGACGAGGTTGAGGGCGCGCGGGGCGGCGAATAGTCGCGGCGAATAGACGCAGACCCAAGGCGCACATGAAAAAGGCGGCAGTCACCCTGCCGCCTTTTTCATGCCTGCGATGGAAGGCCAAACTCAGCCGCGCAGCAACCTTTCGGCGATCCGCCGGACATCGGCGCCGATATCCTCGCGCTCGAGCGCCAGCGCCAGCGTCGCCTCGACAAAGCCGACCTTGCTGCCGCAATCGAAGCGCCGCCCGGCAAAGGTCACCGCGTGGAACGGCTGGGTGCCGATCATCCGGGCCATGGCGTCGGTCAGCTGGATTTCCCCGCCCGCGCCCTTCTCCTGATTTTCCAGCGTGCGCATCACTTCGGGCTGGAGGATATAGCGGCCCGAGATGATCTTGTTCGACGGGGCCTGATCAAGCGGCGGCTTTTCGACCAGCCCCTTAACCTCGGTTAAGGCGCCGCCGAACCCTTCCAGCACCGCACCCGGATCGATCACACCATAGCTTGGCACCTGCTCTATCGGCACTTCCAGCACCGATATCAGATTGCCGCCGACCTGGTTGTAGGCCTCGACCATCTGCGCCATGCAGCCCGGCGTGCCGACCATCAGCTCATCGGGCAGCATGATCGCGAACGGCTCATCCCCGACGATGGCGCGGGCGCACCAGATAGCGTGGCCCAAGCCCAGCGGCACCTGCTGGCGCACGGTGATGATATCGCCCGGCACCGCGCGGGTGGCATCAAGCACGGCGAGCGACTTGCCGCGCTCCACCATGGTATTCTCAAGTTCGTAGGCGATGTCGAAATGTTCGACGATCGCGGTCTTGCCGCGCCCGGTGACGAAGATGATCTGGTCAATCCCGGCCTCTCGCGCCTCGTCCACCGCATACTGGATCAGCGGACGGTCGACGATTGGCAGCAGTTCCTTGGGGATGGCCTTGGTGGCAGGCAGGAAACGGGTGCCAAGGCCCGCGACGGGGAACACGGCTTTGCGGATCGGTTTTCTGGCGCTCATGGGTTCAAGGAATAGGCGACGTGCCCAAAGGGTCAACCCCAAGCGCCCTTGCCGCCAGCCACAGCCTGATCGCGCTGGCGAGGCCCGGTGGGGTTGCCGAGGCCATCCGTTCGACATCAATCCGTGCGACCAAGGCGTTCAAGGGCAGGCCCTGGGCCAGCGCGGCTTGCTGGAGCAACTGCCAGAACAATGGCTCAAGGCTGATCGAAGTCTTGTGCCCGGCGATCTCAACCGAATGCTTGAACGGCGGGTGGTAGATATTGCCCACTCAATACATATGTTGGCCACCGTTGATCGACAGCGTCGACCCGGTGACAAAGGCGCCGTCTTCCGAGGCCAAAAAGCTGACGCCGCGGGCGATCTCGCTGGCCTGGCCCAGACGGCCGACCGGGATGCGGGCGACAATCTTTTCCAGCACGTTCTCGGGCACGGCGGCGACCATGTCGGTATCGATATAGCCGGGCGCAATAGCATTCACCGTCACCCCGAAGCGCGCGCCCTCCAGAGCCAGCGCCTTGGTGAACCCGTGGATGCCGCTTTTGGCAGCGGCATAGTTGACCTGACCATATTGTCCGGCCTGCCCGTTGATCGAACCGATGTTGATGATCCGGCCCCACTTCTGGTCGCGCATATGGGT
>CAMDSM010000232.1 GCA_945906905.1 Altererythrobacter xiamenensis
CGCATTGATCGCTGCGTTCGGGGTGCTGTTGGCAGTGCCGGTTTCATCGGCATCCGCCAATAGCCAGACGCCCGCGCCCGCCGCCGCCCCTGCCGCGCTGGCAATCGCAACCGAAACGCTGCAATTGCAGGTCGAACGCTATCAGCGCATGACCGTGCCGGTGCATATCAACGGGCAGGGGCCGTTCCGCTTCCTGATCGATACCGGCGCGCAGGCCAGCGTGCTCAGCAATGCCCTGGCCGATCAGTTGCAGTTGACCGATCGCTCCACCGCCACACTGGTGGGCATGGCCAGCGAGCGCGAGGTGCAAACCGCCGTGCTCGATGAAATCAGCTTCGGCAGTGGCACCCGCCGTGATGCTTTGGCCGCGCTGGTCGAAGGGGAAAATATCGGCGGGGCTGACGGAATCCTTGGGCTCGACACCTTGCAGGACCGGCGCGTGCTGCTCGATTTCGAAAACCGGCTGATGGAAGTGGCCCATCCCGATGCGAGCAGCAGCAATCGCGGTTTCGAGATCGTTGTCCGTGCCCGCGCCTATCGGGGCCAGCTGATCATTGCCCAGGCCGAGATTGACGGTGTGCGCACCGCCGTGATCGTCGACACCGGGGCGCAAGGATCGATCGGCAACAACGCGCTGCTGCGCCGCTTGCGCCGGGCGCGTACCGAGACGCCGTCCGAGATGACCGATATCAACGGCGTGCAAGCCACTGGCACCGTGCGCGTGGCCCGCCAGCTGGAACTGGGGCGGGCCGGGATCAGCAATTTCCTCATAACCTTTACCGATTCGCCCACTTTTGCCGCGATGGGGCTGGACGAGGAACCGGCGATGATCCTGGGGATGAGCGAGCTGCGCCTGTTCCGCCGGGTGGCGATTGATTTTCCCAGCCGCAGGGTGTTGTTCGACCTGCCCGAACGAACGCGGCTGCCCGATGCGGTAGGTTTCGGGACAGATTAGGTTGTTTCGCGCTTGCGACATGCGGCGGCAAGTCCCAAGTCGGCCAGCATGAGACCAGACGAGATTACGCCAGACCAGTTGGGCGAGCAGGCCGAGTGGAACACTGTCCGCCGCTTCCTGCCCTATCTGTGGCCCCGACAGCGCCCCGATCTGCGTTGGCGCATCGCGGCGTCGGCGGCATTGGTGCTGGCCGCCAAGGTGCTGGTTCTGAGCCTGCCCTTTGCCTACGCTCGGGCAATCGATGCAATGTCGGCTGCCGGGTCTAACGCCGCACAAGGCGCACGCGATCAGGCCTTCACCGTCGCGCTGGGTCTGGTGCTGGCCTATGCCGCCGGGCGCTTTGCCACCACCCTGTTCGATCAGTTGCGCAATATCGCCTTCGCCCGCGTGGGGCAGGACGCGGTCAGCGATTTGTCGCAGGACGTGTTCGAGCGGCTGCACCGATTGTCCATGCGCTTCCATCTCGGCCGCCGCACCGGCGAGCTGACCCGGGTAATAGAGCGCGGCACCAAATCGATCAGCTCGATGCTGTATTTCCTGCTGTTCAATATCCTTCCCACCTGCATCGAACTGGTGGTGGTGGCGGTGATCTTCTACACGCTGTTCGGCTGGGAAATCGTTGCGGCCACGGCGGCCACGGTCTTTGCCTTCATCTGGATCACCCGCGCGATCACCGAATGGCGCACCAAATTGCGGGCGCAGATGAATGCGCTGGATGGGCAGGCGATGGCCCGCGCGGTGGATTCGCTCCTCAACTACGAGACGGTGAAGTATTTCGGCGCTGAGGCCCGCGAAAAGCAACGCTTTGCCAGCGCCACCGCCGCCTATGGCGATGCCTCGGTGAAAACCGACGTTTCGCTCGGCTTGCTCAATATCGTTCAGGCGCTGATCCTGCAGTTGATGATGGGCGGGGCCATGGCATGGTCGGTCTGGGGCTGGAGCAAGGGCGACTTGTCGGTGGGCGACATGGTGCTGGTGAACACCTATCTGCAGCAATTGTTCCGCCCGCTCGACATGCTCGGCATGGTCTATCGTACGATCCGGCAGGGTCTGGTCGACATGGCCGAAATGTTCCGCCTGATGGATACCTCGCTGGAGGTGACCGACGCGCGGCAAGCGCCTGCGCTGATTATCCGCCGCCCCGGTCTGGTGTTCGATAATGTCCATTTCGGCTATGATCGGGATCGCACGATCCTGCACGGCCTCAGCTTTGAGGTGCCCGCCGGCAGCCATGTGGCGTTGGTCGGGCCATCGGGCGCGGGCAAGAGCACGATCGGGCGGCTGTTGTTCCGCTTTTATGATCCTTGGGCTGGCCGCATCCTGATCGACGGACAGGACATTCGCGAGGTGACGCAGGCCAGTCTGCGCGCCGCCATCGGCATCGTCCCGCAGGATTCTGTGCTGTTCAACGATACGCTGGCCTATAACATCGCCTATGGCCGCGAGGGGGCCGACGATGCCGCCATCGAACAAGCAGCGCGCGATGCGGCGATCTGGCCTTTCATCCAGAAGCTGCCGCTCGGCCTGGCCACCGAAGTGGGTGAGCGCGGGCTGAAGCTGTCGGGCGGCGAAAAGCAGCGTGTGGCCATCGCCCGCACCCTGCTCAAGAACCCGCCGATCCTGCTGCTGGACGAGGCCACCAGCGCGCTCGATTCGCGCACCGAACAGGATATCCTCGATACGCTGCGGCGCGTCTCAGCCGGACGCACGACCATTGCCATCGCCCACCGGCTATCGACCATCGCCGACGCTGATTTGATCCACGTCATACAAGAGGGTGTGGTATGCGAGCAGGGTAGCCACACGCAATTGCTGCGCCGCGACGGTCTTTATGCCGATATGTGGAACAGGCAATTGCGCGAGGAGGCGGAGCAGCCCGCGCTTGAGACAGAGCCTGCCCAATAAGAGGATCAATCCGATGCGCCCGATTTTTGCCTCGCTGTTCGTGTCCGGTCCGCTGGTTTTGGCCGCCTGCGTGACCCCTTACTCCTCGCAAGATTTGGCTGCCACGCAGGATCTGGCCCCGCTCTATGTCCGCCACGCCATGCAGACCCAGGTCAACCCGGCGATCGTGGCGATCTGGGACGTGAGCAACAATGCCGTTGACGAGAACGGCGGGCTGGACCCGGCGCTGATGACGCCCGCCAGCTGGGATGCGCTGGCCAATGGTGCCGCTGCGCTGGCCGCTGCCAGCGACCGCATGGCCGCCGCCTCCGATATCCGTGCCGCCGCCGTCGGCAATCTGGCGACCGACGAATTTGAGATCACCATGGACCAGGTGCAGACCTATCTCGACGCCGATCCCCAAGGCTTCCGCGACCTGTCCGCCAGCTTCGCCACCCTCGCCCGCACGCTGGAAAGTGCCGCCCGCAATCGCGATGCCACCAATGCTGGCGAGCTGGTGGCGCAGATGGATGCCGAATGCACTGTCTGCCACGCGCGGTATTGGTATCCCGAGGCGCCGTAAGGCCTACCGCAGCGAGGCGCGCGACAAATCCAGTTCGGCCATCGGTATCACCTCGACATCGGGCCGGATCGCCCGCAGATCATCGATGAAAGCGGAGGCATTGCCAACTATCACCAGCGTTATCCGCGCCGGATCGAAATAGGCCCGCGCCGCTGCCGTTGCCGCATCGCCGCTGACCGCATCCAGCCTTGCGGCATATTGCCCGGCTTCGGCCGGATCGACCCCCAGCCCCACCAGATCGAGCATGATCGTGCCATAGCCCGCGCTGCTCTCCAGTGCCCGCGACCGTCCGCCGGCCAGAAACAGGCGACGGCGGGCGAGCAAGTCCTCACCCAGCGGCTCGGTGCCCAGCCGGGCGAATTCGCCCAGCATCACCGCCACCACCTCATCCACCGTCTCATTGGCGGTCTGCGCGCTGGCGGTCAGCAGCGGATCGTCGCGCAATGATCCCAGCTGCGAATAGGCCCCGTAGGACAAGCTGCGGCGGTTGCGAACTTCTTCAAACAACCGCCCATTTGATCCACCGCCGAGCACGGCATTGGCCAGGTCCGCCGGATAATAGGCCGCATCGCCGCGTTCTGGCCCGCGCCCGACCAGATAGACTGCCGCCTGCCCGGCCTCGGGCATGTCGATTACGATGGTCCGC
>CAMDSM010000233.1 GCA_945906905.1 Altererythrobacter xiamenensis
CTTGGCGTGAAGCAGGAATCGATCACCGCGCTTTTGCCAGACAGCCCCAATGAACGGCTGGTCTATACCTGCGGAGTGAGTGTAGCAGGCGCGCCACCAGCCACCGAATAGCATTTCGCACCCCCGGTGGCTTGCATCCCCGGCAACCCGATGCTAGGCGCGCGCCAACCTTGCCCGGACCCATTCAAATGAGTCCATCCAGCGGCAAGCGAAATCTATCGTTTTCGGTATGCTGACAAGGGATCCATACGCGTGGAGCTTTCCGCCGGTATCAAGGCAAGCCTGGCAGGGCGTTATGCTTCTGCCCTGTTCGATCTCGCGAGTGAAGCGGGTACTGTAAGTGCGGTCGAGGCTGATCTCGGTGGCTTGCAGGCGGCCCTGCGCGAATCGGACGACTTGCGCAGTGTCATCGTCAACCCGCAGGTCAGCCGTGGCCAGCTGGGTCAGGTGATGGCGGGCATTGCCGCGCACCTCAAGCTCTCAGCCCTGACAACAAATTTCCTCGGCGTGCTGGCGGAAAATCGCCGCGTCGCCGATCTGCCGTCGATCATCCGCGCCTTCTTCGCCATTGCCGCTGCCCAGCGCGGTGAAGTGGCCGCCGAAGTCGCCAGCGCGCATCCGCTTTCGGCGGCGCAATTGGCCGAACTCGAAAGCAAACTGCGTGCCCGCGAAGGGCGCACCATCAAACTGCAATCCCGCGTCGATCCTGCCCTGCTGGGCGGTCTCGTCGTGACCATCGGCTCAAAGCGTATCGACAGTTCGATCCGCACCCGCCTCAACTCCCTTGCACAAGCCATGAAAGGCTAATCATGGAAATCCGCGCCGCAGAAATCTCCAAGGTCATCAAGGATCAGATCGCCAGCTTTGGCACGTCGGCCCAAGTCAGCGAAGTTGGCTCGGTGTTGTCGGTGGGTGACGGCATCGCCCGCATCCATGGGCTCGACAATGTCCAGGCCGGTGAAATGGTCGAATTCTCCAACGGCGTGCAGGGCATGGCCCTAAACCTTGAGGCCGACAATGTCGGCGTCGTGATCTTCGGTTCAGACTCCGAAATCGGCGAAGGTGACGTGGTCAAGCGCACTGGCACCATTGTCGACGTTCCCGTCGGCAAGGGCCTGCTCGGCCGCGTGGTCGATGCGCTCGGCAATCCGATCGACGGCAAGGGTCCGCTGGTCGATGTCACCCGCATGCGCGTGGAAAAGAAGGCCCCGGGCATCATCCCGCGCCAATCGGTTTCCGAACCCGTGCAGACTGGCCTGAAAGCCATCGACGCGCTCGTTCCGGTTGGCCGTGGCCAGCGCGAATTGATCATCGGCGATCGCCAGACCGGCAAGACTGCTGTCGCCATCGACACCTTCATCAACCAGAAGGAAGCGCATCAGGGCACCGACGAGAAGAAGAAGCTCTATTGCATCTATGTCGCTGTCGGCCAGAAGCGCTCGACCGTGGCGCAGATCGTCCGCCAGCTGGAAGAAAACGGCGCGATGGAATATTCCATCGTGGTCGCCGCCACCGCTTCGGAACCCGCACCGCTGCAATATCTCGCGCCTTATACCGGCGTGACGATGGGCGAATTCTTCCGCGACAACGGCATGCATGCCGTGATCGTGTATGACGATCTGTCCAAGCAGGCTGTGGCCTACCGCCAGATGAGCCTGCTGCTGCGCCGTCCTCCGGGCCGCGAAGCCTATCCGGGCGACGTGTTCTATCTCCACAGCCGCCTGCTCGAACGCGCCGCCAAGATGAATGATGAGCTGGGAGGCGGCTCGCTGACCGCACTGCCGATCATCGAAACGCAGGCGGGTGACGTGTCGGCCTATATCCCCACCAACGTGATCTCGATCACCGACGGGCAGATTTTCCTCGAAACCGGCCTGTTCTATCAGGGCATCCGCCCGGCGATCAACGTCGGCCTGTCGGTTAGCCGCGTGGGCGGTGCAGCGCAGACCAAGGCGATGAAGAAAGTGGCCGGCTCGATCAAGCTGGAGCTGGCGCAATACCGGGAAATGGCGGCCTTCGCGCAGTTTGGCTCGGATCTGGATGCCTCGACGCAGAAGCTGCTCAACCGTGGTGCGCGGCTGACCGAGCTGCTCAAGCAGGCCCAGTTCAGTCCGCTGACGATGGAAGAGCAAGTGCTGTCAATCTTTGCTGGCACCAACGGCTATCTCGATGCGATCCCGGTCAATCGGGTGGGCGAATATGAAGCGGCGATGCTCAGCTTCATGAACGCCGAACATGCCGCCGTGGTTGCCGAAATCCGCGACACGCAAAAGTTCGAGGATGGCACCAAGGCCAAGGTCGTTGCCGCGCTCGACACTTTCGCCAAGCAGTTCGCCTGAGCCTTTAAAGCCTAGTTAGGGAGCCGAAATGGCCTCGCTTAAAGAACTTAAAGGTCGGATCAACTCGGTCAAATCGACCCAGAAGATCACCAAGGCCAAGCAGATGGTCGCGGCGGCCAAGCTGCGTAAAGCCCAGGCTGCGGCCGAAGCTGCGCGCCCTTATGCGCTGCGCCTGTCGGCCGTGATGGCCAGCCTCGCCAGCAAAGTCAGCGGCGATTCTGCGCCCCGGTTGCTGGCGGGCACGGGTGCTGACAAGCGCCACCTGCTGGTGGTGGTCAACACCGACAAGGGCCTGTGCGGCGGTCTCAATTCCAACATTGTCAAGGAAGCCCGCATCCAGGCCCGCGCGTTGGCCGCGCAAGGCAAGGACGTTACCTTCTACCTCGTTGGCAAAAAGGGCCGCGCGCCGCTGAAGCGCGATTTCCCCAGCGCCGTGGATGCCGGTTATGACACCAGTGAAGTCCGCACGCCGGGTTTTGCTGAGGCTGAGGCCATCGCTGCCGAGCTGGTGGCGCTGTTTGCTGCTGGCAAGTTCGATGTCGCCCATCTGATTGCGCCAGTTTACAAGAACGCCCTGACGCAGGAACCCGTCACCGCCCAGCTGATCCCCGTCCCCGCCCCGGCCCAAGTGGCCGCATCGGATGCGGTCGTCGAATACGAGCCGGACGAGGAAGCCATCCTGGCCGAACTGCTGCCGCGCTATATCAAGACCCAGCTGTTCGGCGCACTGCTCGAACGCGAGGCGAGCGAACAAGGCTCGTCGATGACCGCGATGGACAATGCCACGCGCAACGCGGGCGACCTGATCCAAAAGCTCACCATCCAGTACAACCGCAGCCGCCAGGCCGCGATCACCACTGAACTCATTGAAATTATCGCCGGCGCGGAAGCGCTGTAAGACCTGAGGGAAAACAACATGGCTACCGCCCCCGCATTGAACCAGACCACCAATGGCTCCATCAGCCAGGTCATCGGCGCTGTCGTCGACGTGACCTTTCCCGGCGCGCTGCCGGCGATCCTGTCCGCGCTGGAAACCCGCAACGGCGACGTTACGCTGGTGCTCGAAGTTGCCCAGCATCTGGGTGAAAACACCGTCCGCACCATCGCCATGGACAGCACTGACGGCCTCACCCGCGGCCAGGAAGTGATCAACACCGGCCAGCAAATTCGCGTGCCCGTCGGCCCCAAGACGCTGGGCCGGATCATGAACGTGATCGGCCAGCCGATTGACGAACGCGGCCCCATCGGCGCCGAAAAGACCGCTCCGATCCACGCCAAGGCCCCTGAATTCGTCGACCAGTCGACCGAAGCGGCGATCCTTGTCACCGGCATCAAGGTGATCGACCTGCTCGCCCCTTATGCACGCGGCGGCAAGATCGGCCTGTTCGGCGGCGCGGGCGTGGGCAAGACCGTGCTGATCCAGGAACTGATCAACAACATCGCCAAGGGCCACGGCGGCGTG
Source organism: Altererythrobacter xiamenensis (assembly GCA_945906905.1). GTDB lineage: Bacteria > Pseudomonadota > Alphaproteobacteria > Sphingomonadales > Sphingomonadaceae > Alteraurantiacibacter > Alteraurantiacibacter xiamenensis_A. The sequence continues at coordinate 3,802 of CAMDSM010000233.1, forward strand.
TCCGTATTCGCTGGCGTGGGTGAACGCACCCGCGAAGGCAACGATCTGTATCACGAATTCCTCGACGCCGGTGTTATCGCCAAGGACGCCGATGGCAATGCCACTTCGGAAGGCAGCAAGGTCGCTCTTGTGTTCGGCCAGATGAACGAGCCGCCGGGCGCGCGTGCCCGCGTGGCATTGTCGGGCCTGACCATGGCCGAATATTTCCGCGATGAAGAAGGCCAGGACGTATTGTTCTTCGTCGACAACATCTTCCG
>CAMDSM010000234.1 GCA_945906905.1 Altererythrobacter xiamenensis
GCTGTGGGCGCAGCGCTGGGGTCCGTGGTCGGCGCTGGATGCGCCCGATGGGCTGCTGGTCGATGTCAGTGCGGTCGCGCATCTGTTCGGCGGGGAGGAGCGGCTGCTGGCCGATGTCCATGCGCGCCTCGCCGCCCAAGGTCTCGCCACGAGGGCCGCCATCGCCCCCACCGCAGGCGCGGCCTGGGCCTTAGCGCACTTCGGGCCTGAGCGTGCGATTTTGCCGCCGGGGGAGGATGTCGCCCACCACCTCGCCATGCTGCCAGTGGCGGCGTTGCGGCTGGATGGCGATGTGCTGCTGGTGCTGCGCCGTCTGGGCCTCAAGCGGTTGGGGGATATGCACGGCCTTGGAAACGGGGCGGGGGGGCGCGATGCGGTGCAGCGGCGCTTCCGCAACCGCCGCTCGCCCGCCGCCAATCCGCTGATCCGGATGGACCAGCTGGTGGGGCTGGTGCCCGAACCCTTGCTGCCCGTGCTGGCGATGGCCGCTCCACTGGCGCAGCGCAGCCTGATGGAGCCGATCCGCCACCGCCCGCTGCTCGATCAGGTGCTGGCCGATCTCGCCGCCGATCTGGTGCGCCAGCTGGAAGCGCGCGGCAGCGGGGCGCGGCGGCTTGATCTGGGGCTGTGGCGGGTGGATGGCGAAGTGGCGGTGCGGCGGCTGGAACTGGCCGCTGCCAGTCGCGATGCCGCGCATATCTGCCGCCTGTTCGCCGCCCGGCTGGATGATGTCGAGGCCGGCTTCGGGATCGAACTGGCGCGGCTGGTCGCCAGCTGGATTGAGCCGCTGGCCCTGACGCAAGCCGATCTGGAGGCTGCGGCTGAGGCGCATGGCACCTCGCTGGCGGCCTGTATTGATCGGCTGTGTGTGCGCCTGGGTGACAAGGCGGTGCGTCGTCCGGTGCCGCGTGGCAGCCATGTGCCCGAACGCGCAGTTGGCTGGGCGGGGCCGCTGGAACCGGAGTCTGCTTCACAGCACTTGTTCGATTTTCATGACAGACCGCTGAAATTGCTGGATAGTCCTGAACGGATATCGGTGCTCTACGCCAGCCCCGATGGCCATCCCCGGCGCTTTGGTTGGCGTGGCGGCGTGCATGAAGTGGTGCGGGTGGAAGGCCCCGAACGGATCGCGCCCGAATGGTGGCGCGAGAAGGGCCATGTCCGCCTGCGCGACTATTACCGGATCGAGGATGGCGAGGGCCGCCGCTACTGGATCTTCCGCGCTGGCCTTGCCAATGATGGTCGGGGCGGGATGCCCGACTGGTTTTTGCAAGGGCTGTTCGCCTGATGCCCGAGGGACCACTCACCCCACCCAAGCGCCATGCCACGCCGACAAGCGAGCCGCCGCCGCGCGCGCCGTTCGTGGAGCTGGGGGTGGCGAGCTGCTTTTCCTTCCTGCGCGGCACGTCCGATGCGGTCGATCTGGCCATGCAGGCGCGGGCTCTGGGCTATGATGCGCTGGGGATCGCCGATGCCAATTCGTTTGCCGGAGTGGTGCGGCTGCATGTTGAGGCACGCGCGCTGCACCTGCGCCCGGTGATCGGCTGCCGGCTGGAACTGGTCGAGGGGCTCGAATTCCTCGCCTATCCACAAGACCGCGCCGCCTATGGCCGCTTGTGCCGCCTGATCTCGGCCGGGCGGATGGGCACGCTGGATGGCGGATGGCAGGATAAAGGCGCCTGTGATCTGTCGCTGGCGCTGCTGGCGGACCATGCTGAGGGCGTGCAGCTGATCCTGCTCCCGCCGGAGGATCTGGCGGCCAGCTTCACCATTGCGGTGGCGGATAATGTGGTGCCTTTCCCGGGGAATGTTTCGCGCCCAAATTCGCCTCAGCATGGGAGAAGATTCGCCTTCCCCGACATCATCCCCCACCTCACCCGCCAGCTTCCGACCATGCGCCATATTGCCGCCAGCCACCTCTATCGCGGCGATGATGTGGCTCGAATTGAGCGGCTTGATGCGCTCGCGCGGGCCAATGGCCTGACCATTCTGGCCAGCAATGATGTGCATTATCACGAGGCCCAGCGCCGCCCGCTGCAGGATGTGATGACCGCGATCCGCCACCGCACCACCGTGGCCGCCGCCGGGCACTTGCTCCACGCCAATGCCGAACGGCACCTCAAAAGCCCCGAGGAAATGCAGCGCCTGTTCGCCCGCTGGCCCCACGCTATCAGTGCCGCGCGCGCGGTGGCCGATGGCTGCAAGTTCAGTCTGGAGGAGCTCAGCTATGAGTATCCGCGCGAGATATATCCCCACGGCATCGGCCCGCAGGAGCATCTGGTGCAGCAGACTTGGCTGGGGGCAAAATCACGCTATCCCAATGGCCTGCCGCAATCAGTTGCCGAAACACTCGAACGCGAATTGGCGCTGATCGGCCAGCTCAATCTGGCGCGCTATTTCCTCACCATCAAGGATATCGTCGATTTCGCCCGCGCGCAGGATCCGCCGATCCTGTGTCAGGGACGCGGCTCTGCGGCCAATTCAGCGGTGTGTTATGTGCTGGGCATCACCAGCGTCGATCCGGCCAAGCATCAGCTGTTGTTCGATCGCTTCATCTCGGAGGATCGCAACGAACCGCCCGATATCGATGTCGATTTTGAGCATGAACGGCGCGAGGAGGTGATCCAGCATATCTATGCCCGCTATGGCCGCCACCGCGCCGGCCTGTGCGCCACGGTGATCCATTATCGCCCGCGCATGGCGATCCGCCAGGTGGGCAAGGCAATGGGCCTGTCAGCCGATGTCACCGCTGCCCTCGCGCGCAGTGTGTGGGGCGGGCACGGACAAGCGATCGCTGACAAGCATGTGGCCGAAAGCGGCATGGACCTGACCGATCCGCACTTGCGCCGCGTGCTCAAGCTAACCGAGCAGATGATCGGTATGCCGCGCCATCTGGGCCAGCATGTCGGCGGCTTTATCCTCACCGAAAGCCCGCTGATCGAGACCGTGCCGATCGGCAATGGGGCCATGCCTGATCGCAGTTTCATCGAATGGGACAAGGACGATATTGATGCGCTCGGTATCCTCAAGGTCGATGTGCTGGCGTTGGGGATGCTCACCTGCATCCGCAAATGCCTCGATCTACTAGGCGCGCATCATGGCCGCGAACTGACGCTGGCCACCGTCCCGCAGGAGGATCCCGAAACCTATGCCATGCTGCGCAAAGGCGATTCGCTGGGCGTGTTTCAGGTGGAGAGCCGGGCGCAGATGAACATGCTGCCGCGCCTGCGTCCGCGCACTTTCTACGATCTGGTGATCCAGGTGGCGATTGTGCGACCGGGGCCGATCCAGGGCGATATGGTCCACCCCTTCCTCAAGCGCCGCCGGGGCGAGGAGGCGGTGGTGATCCCCGCGCCGGGGTCAGACCATGGCCCGCCGGATGAGCTGACCAGCATCCTCGCGCGCACGCTGGGTGTGCCGATCTTTCAGGAACAGGCGATGAAGATCGCGCTCGATGCGGCCAAGTTCTCAGGCGCGGAAGCCAACCGGCTGCGCAAGGCGATGGCCACCTTCCGCAGCCGCGGGATGGTGGATGAGCTGGAGGAGATGATGGTCGGGCGGATGGTGGCGCGCGGCTATGATCCGGATTTCGCGGTGCGCTGCTTCAACCAGATCAGGGGCTTCGGCGAATATGGCTTCCCCGAAAGCCACGCCGCCAGCTTTGCCCATCTGGTCTATGTCTCCAGCTGGCTGAAATGCCACTTCCCGGCGGCCTTCGCCTGCGGGCTGCTGAATTCGCAGCCGATGGGCTTTTACGCCCCGGCGCAGATCGTGCGTGATGTGCGGGCGCATGGGGTGCTGGTGCTGCCGGTGGATGTGAATTGTTCGGACTGGGACTGAACTTTGGAAAGTCCTCCCCATTCTGGGAAGGATCGCGTCGCCCTGCGCCTTGGTTTGCGGCAGATCGATGGCCTGCCCGAACATATCGCCGCCCGGCTGATCGCAGCGCGGGTTGATGGTGGGGCGTTTCGCGATGTGGGGCAATTGCGTGAGCGGGCG
>CAMDSM010000235.1 GCA_945906905.1 Altererythrobacter xiamenensis
ATCGGGAGACAGGCGAACCACTTTCCTGCGCCATCGTGTGGCAGGATCGACGCACGGCGGAATTCTGTGCCGGGCTGAAAGCGCTGGGCCATGAAGCGGCCGTGCAGGCCAAAACCGGGCTGCTGCTCGATCCCTATTTCTCGGCCAGCAAGATGCGTTGGCTGCTGGATAACAATGCCGCGGTGGCCGAAGCGGCGGCGCAGGGCCGCCTTGCTTTCGGCACCATCGAAAGTTGGCTGGTGTGGAAGCTGACCGGCGGGACGGCGCATATCTCCGATGCCTCGAACGCTAGCCGCACGTCGCTGCTGGCGCTGGACGGGGCCGATTGGGACCGTGATCTGTGTGCGCTGTTCGGGGTGCCGCGCCACGCTTTGCCGCGCATTGTCGATACGCACGGGGCCTTGGCCGCCACCGATCCGGCGCTGTTTGGCGCAAGCATCCCGATTTGCGGCATGGCGGGCGATCAGCAGGCGGCCACGATCGGGCAGGGTTGCCTGTCGCTGGGGATGACCAAGGCGACCTACGGCACGGGCGCATTCGTGCTCGCCAATATGGGCAGCACGGTGCCGCGGTCGACGCATCGCCTACTGGGAACGGTGCTGTGCCAGCAGGCGGGCGAGCGGAGCTATGCGCTGGAGGGGTCGGTGTTTGTGGCCGGGTCATTGGTGCAATGGCTGAGAGACGCACTGGGCCTGATCGCGAGCGCGGATGAGACCGAGGCGCTGGCCCGCTGCGTGCCCGATAATGGCGGGGTGGTGCTGGTGCCCGCGCTGTCAGGCCTTGGCGCGCCGCATTGGCGACCAGAGGCGCGCGGGATCATCGCCGGTTTGAGCTTTGCCGCCACCAAGGCGCATGTCGTGCGCGCCGCGCTGGAGGCGATGGCGCATCAGACGCGTGATCTGGCCGCAGCCTTTGCCGCCGATGGGGCTGGCTGGACCGGGCTGCGCGTCGATGGCGGCATGGTTGAGAACGGCTGGATGGTGCAGGACATCGCCGATATTCTTGATCTGGAAGTCACCCGCCCGGTCTTTGCTGAAAGCACGGCGCTGGGGGCAGCGATGCTGGCGGCGGTGGGGGCGGGGCTGCATCCTACGTTGGACAAGGCCGCGACGGCGATGATTGGCGAGGCCTCGCGCTTTACCCCGCAGATGGACGCGGCGACGCGCGCTGCAAGGTTGGCAGGTTGGGAAACTGCTTTGGCGAAGGTTCTCTAAAACCGGGCCATCGAATTGCCCAACCGGTCACGCAGGCGATGGACGGCGGCCGGGTGCATGGTGAAGCGCGTCCGCCAGGCGTGGTCGAGCCGGGCAATGCGGCTATAAAACCGCTTCGAGCGCGCCACCAGTTCCTGCAAGCGCACATCGAGCATGGCCAGTTGGGCGGGATCGCCTTCGGGCTGGGCGGCGGGCAGGCGGCCGTGACGGCGGAGCTGGAATTCCGACAATTCGCCGGCGAAATAGGCCCGGTGATTGAGCAGCCAGGCCAGCGCGTGCATCATCCGCGTGGTGGTGCGCAGGGCCTCACACGACAGGGCAATGCGCGCCATTTCCTCGTTCTCGACGATGTCATCCAATCTGCCCGACATATCAAACGCCGCGCGCGCCTCGTCGGCCAGCGCCAGAGCGTCACAATACAGCGTCTCCACAATCGCGGGGCTGATGTCGGCGGGATTTGCCATGGGAGCAATCGCTACGCGGCCTGATGGCGTCGCGCCAGAGGCCGCTTGGTTAATTTCCATTTTGATGTTCAACTGTCCCGGCCCGGCACGATTTGGGCGGGTTTTGGGCGCGTATTGGGCCAGGCTCAGGCGATGATATCCGGCGTCAGATAGTCCTGGATCAGGCTGATCTGATCGCGCAGCTTGAGCTTGCGCTTTTTCAGCCGCGCCACTTGCAGCTGGTCCGGCCCGCCGGTTTCGGTGAGCGCGGCGATGGCGGCGTCGAGATCGCGATGTTCGATCTGCAGCTGGGTCAGCCGTTTGCGCATCTCCTGTTCGGTCATGCCGACAGCACACTCCTGATCGGGTAAAGGAAACGTTTCAGCGCTGTCCCTAGCAGACCCTGATTGCCGATCCAGCGCAGTTATGTTCATATGACAGTTGCGCGACTCACTGGTTCGGGCCGCGAGTCGTGTTTGCATCACCTTTGCTTAAGGAGAATGCCCATGGAATCTTCACATGTCGCCGCCCTTCAGGCCAAAAAGGAAGGGCTGGAACGCAGCCTCAAGGATGAACTGGGCCGCCCCGCTCCCGATATGTCGAAGATCCAGCTGCTCAAGAAGCAGAAGCTGCGCCTCAAGGAAGTTCTGGCGCATTGAGGGCAGGGGCTTCTGCGAAGTTCCCAAACCCAAGATAATGCGATAGGCTCTGGCCATGCATGGACCAGCCGCAGCCGCCAGATCGATCCTCACCCAGCTGCACGAGGTCATGGCCGCGCGCAGCAACGCGCAGGCCAAGCTCAATCAGGTGGTCGATATTATCGGCGAGGCGCTCGATAGCGAGGTCTGCTCGGTCTATCTGCTGCGCGAGGGGATGCTCGAACTGTTTGCCACCCGCGGGCTCAATCAGAGCGCGGTCCACGTCACCCGGCTGGGTGTGGGCGAGGGGCTGACCGGGACCATCGCCGCGCAGGGCGAAACGCTCAACCTTGACGAGGCGGCGACCCATCCTGAGTTCCAGTATCGCCCCGAAACGGGCGAGGAAAAGTTCCACTCGTTCGCCGGTGTGCCGATTGTCCGGCGCGAACGGGCGATCGGGGTGTTGACCGTCCAGCACATCGAACCGCGCCGCTACGTCGAGCTGGAGATCGAGGCGCTGCAGACCGTGGCCATGGTGCTGGCCGAACTGATCCACAACTCGCGCCTGGTCGACGAGGAAGAGCTGGGGCAGCGCTCGGGAGCGCAAAGCGGGCAGCAGGTTATCGAAGGGCTGGGCCTCGTCAAAGGGCTGGGCGTGGGAAAAGCGGTGTTCCACCAGCCGCGCGTGCAGATCGAACAGACCGTGGCCGACGATACCGAGGCCGAGCGCCAGCGGGTTTATCTCGCCTTTGACAAGATGCGCGAACAGATCGATCACATGGCCGGGCTGGCCGACTTCGGCACTGGCGGCGAACATGAAGAGGTGATCGAAACCTACAAGATGTTCGCCTATGACGAAGGCTGGAGCAGGCGGATCAACGAGGCAATCGATTCCGGGCTGACGGCCGAGGCGGCGATTGAGCGCGTCCAGCAACGCACCCGCCAGCGGATGCGCGAAATATCCGATCCACTGCTGGCCGAGCGGATGCACGATCTGGAGGATCTGTCGAACCGCCTGTTGCGGATCGTCTCGGGCCAGCTGGGCACGGCGGCCAGTCAGGGTCTGGCGGGCGATACGGTGCTGATCGCCAAGAACCTGGGTCCGGCAGAACTGCTGGAATATGACAAGCGACGGCTCAAGGGCGTGGTGCTGGAAGAAGGCAGCCTCACCGCCCACGTCGTGATCGTCGCCCGGGCGATGGGCGTGCCGGTGATCGGCCGCCTGCGCAATCTGCGCGGTCTGGTGCGCGAGGGCGACATGGTGATGGTCGATGGCGACAGTGCCAGCGTCACCCTGCGTCCGGCCCAGAGCGTGCTCGATGGTTTTGAAACGCGGCTGGCGCGCAAGAAGCAGCAGCAGGCGGTCTATACCAAAATGCGCGATGTTGAGCCGATCACTCTCGACGGAGAGCGGATCGAGGTGATGATCAACGCTGGCTTGCGCGATGACGTGGCGATGATCGGGCTGACCGGGGCCGACGGGATCGGGCTCTATCGCACCGAGTTCCAGTTCCTCGTTTCCGCGGTGCTGCCGCAGCGCGAGCGCCAGACGCGGCTCTATCGCGACGTGCTGGAGGCGGCCGGCGACAAGAAAGTGATTTTCCGCACGGTCGATATCGGGGGCGACAAATCGCTGCCCTATCTCTC
>CAMDSM010000236.1 GCA_945906905.1 Altererythrobacter xiamenensis
TGAACCGTCTTGCCACTGGCAATGGTAGGCGGCAAAGGCACGGACATGAATATGCCCTCACCCGAACTCGATGAACTGCTGGCGGGTTATCGCCGCTTCCGTGACCATGGCTGGCAGACCGAGCGGGAACGCTGGACCAGCTTGCGCGAGGGACAGCAACCGCGCGTGATGGTGATCGCCTGTTCGGATAGCCGGGTCGATCCGTCGCATATCTTCGATGTTAATCCCGGCGAGATCTTCGTGGTCCGCAATGTGGCGGCATTGGTCCCCCCATTCGAGACCACGCCGGGCCATCACGGTGTTTCCGCCGCGCTGGAATTTGCGGTGCAGTTCCTCCACGTCAGCCAGATCGTAGTGCTGGGCCATGGCATGTGCGGCGGCTGTCAGGCGGCGTTGACGCAATCAATGCTGGGCTGTGAGCCGGGCAAGGGCGGGTTTGTGGCCGATTGGATCTCGCTGCTTGATGAAGTGCGGGCCGACATTGTCGCGGCTCACGGCACCAGTGGACACGCGGCGGAGCGGGCGATGGAGCAGGCCGGGGTCAAGGTCAGCCTGGCCAATCTGCGCACCTTCCCATGCATTCAATTGAAGGAAGGGCGCGGCACTTTGAAGCTGGTCGGGGCCTTCTTCGCCATAACCGATGGCGTGCTGCACCTGCTCGACGAGGACAGCGGAACCTTCCACCCCGCCATCTGACTTGCTCGGTCATGGCATTGGATGCATGGTGCAGCGATGGAAGATCGCCTGAACAATATCGCCCTGCTGATCGATGCGGACAACATCAACCCGATCGGGATCGACCCGGTGCTGACCGTGCTGGCCGAGCTGGGGCAGGTCAATATCCGCCGCGCCTATGGCAACTGGGCAAAGCCCGCGCTGTCCAACTGGAGCAAGCACACCCACCGCTTTGGGCTGCAACCGGTGCAGCAGTTTGATCTGACGCGCGGCAAGAACGCCACCGATATGGCGATGACGATTGATGCCATTGATTTGCTCTATGCCGGCAAGGTCGATGGCTTTGGGATCATGAGTTCCGACAGCGATTTCACCCCGCTCGCCACCCGGCTGCGGCAGGACGGTATCACCGTCTATGGCTTTGGTGACGGTAAGACGCCCGAGGCTTTCAAGACCGCCTGCACGCGCTTCATCGAGGTCGATGCCTTGATCGCCGCCAGCAAGACCGAGGATGAGCCAGCCTCGCCTTCGTCTGCCGAATCCACCGCCAGCGCTGCCAGCAAGACCCCGGTGGATCAGGACGTGATCGACCTGCTGGCCGCCGCGTGGAAAGCCTCCAAGCGCGATCCCCAAGGTTTTGCCCGGCTGGGCGAACTGGGCAATATCGCCAACAACCGCTCAAGCTTTGATGTGCGCAATTATGGCTTCCGGCGCTTGTCCGATCTGTTCGAGGCCAGCGGCGACAATTTCAAGGTCGAGCGGCGTGAGGACGGGTTCTACGTCAAGCGCTTGCGTTAGACCCTGAGGAATTGCTCCGCCGTCAGCGCCATCATCGCGCCCGCGCCCACCTTCACCCGCTGCCGCAGCGCTGAGCACAGCGGCAATTGCTGTTCGGCATAGAAGCGCGCCAAGGCCAGCTTGGCCTGCATGAACGACGCGTCGCCTTCGCCCGCCGCCAATTGCTCTGCCGCCACGCTCGACAGCCGCAGCCACATCCAGCCCAGCGCCAGCGTGCCGACCATCTGCATGAAGGCATAGGCCCCGCCCAGCATGTCGTCCGGATTGGCCCCGGCCTGCTCAACCAGCATCTTGGCCGCCGCCTCGCCATGGTGGATCGCCTTGCCCAATGGATCGGCAATGAAGCCCAGCCTCGCGTCCGCCGCCGCGCATTCCTGGGCGATCATGTGGAAGAAGGCCAGCGCCACCGCCCCGCCATCCTTGGCCGTCTTGCGCGCCGCCAGATCGAGCGCTTGCACCCCGTTGGCGCCTTCGTAGATCATCGCAATCCGGGCATCACGCACGATCTGCTCCATGCCCCATTCGGTCACATAGCCATGCCCGCCAAACACCTGCTGCATATTGACCGCACACTCAAACCCGCGATCGGTGCCGAAGGCCTTGATGACGGGCGTGAGGAATGAAACCAAAGCCTCGGCTTGGCGCCGCTCGCCCGCATCGGCCGCACCATGAGCAATGTCGATCTGCACTGCCGTCCACAGCACCAGCGAGCGAAACCCCTCGGCAAAGGCGCGCGTATCCATCAGCAGGCGGCGGACATCGGGGTGGACGATCAACGGATCGGCGGCGGCGGCAGGATCGCTGCGCTGTCCCATTCCGCGGCCCTGCTTGCGGTCGAGCGCATAGGCGGCGGCGTTCTGATAGGCGTGCTCGGCATGGGCCAAACCCTGAATCCCGACGCCCAGCCGCGCCGCATTCATCATGATAAACATCGCCGCCAGGCCAGCATTTTCCTGCCCCAGCAACCACCCCGTCGCGCCATCAAAATTGAGCACACACGTGGCGCTGCCGTGCAGGCCCATCTTGTGCTCGATCGAGCCAACCGACACGCCGTTGCGCCCGCCATCGGGCAGAACTTTTGGCACCAGAAACAACGATATCCCGCGCGTTCCCACCGGCGCATCGGGCACCCGGGCCAGCACCAGATGGACGATATTCTCGGTCAGATCATGGTCCCCGCCCGAGATGAAAATCTTCTCACCACTCACCGCATAGGAGCCATCATCATTGCGCGCGGCCATGGTTTTCATCAGGCCCAGATCGGTGCCAGCATGGCCCTCGGTCAAAGCCATCGTCGCCAGCCATTCACCGCTGACCATCTTGGGCAGATAGGCCTGCTTCAATTCGTCTGAACCCGCCGAGGCGACAGTCGCCACCGCGCCCGCCAATATCCCGGCATACATGGTGAAGCCTGCGCACGAGGAGTTGAGATATTCCTCGATCACGCTCGACAGCGCATGGGGCATCCCCTGCCCGCCCCACTCCTCAGGCTGCGACAGTGTGCCCCAACCAGATTCGACCCACGCGGCATAGGCCTGCGGGAAGCCATCGGGAGTGGTCACGCGGCCATCGGCGTGGCGGGTGCAACCTTGCTTGTCGGCCACAGGGTTGAGCGGGGCGATCACATCGCGGCAGAAGCGCCCGGCCTCCTGCGTCACCATATCGATCAGATCATCGTCGATCATGGCATAATTGGCCGGATCGCTGCGTTCAGGCAGGCGCAGCACGTGCTTGAGGATGAAGGCGATATCTTGCGCGGGGGGATTATACTGGGTCATCGCGGGTTCTCGTCAATCAATCGGCCACAGGCCATCGGGGCCAAGTTCGCGGTAAAAGCAGCTGCGCTCTCCGGTATGGCAGGCGGGGCCAGCGGGGCGAACCTTGAGCACGAGCGCATCCTGATCGCAATCGACCAGAATCGCCTCAACACGCAGAACATTGCCGCTGCTCTCACCCTTCTGCCATTGCGCCTTGCGGCTGCGTGACCAGAAATGCGCCAGACCAGAGCTGCGTGTTTGCGCCAGTGCCTCGGCATTCATGAAGGCGAACATCAGCACTTCGCCGCTGGCGTGGTCCTGCACAATCGCGCCGATCAGCCCGTTATCATCAAATTTCGGCGTGAACTCGCTGCCATTTTCAATGTTGTCAGACATGCCAAATCTCACCCCTTGTGCGTTGATCCGGGCCATAGCGGCTTGTTGCAGGATAACCACAGCAAATCGGCAAAATCAGGCGTGAAGCGCATGGCGTGTTTGAGTCTTGGCGCATCAATGAAATGAAGTGCCCCGCGGCATGACGGGCCGCCTGTCGTTTCAGGACCGCGCTCCGCCGCTGGGCCAAGGAATGGGAGGAACTGGCACTGCCCAAAGCAGGCCATTCATGAGGGATTGGAACGCGTTTCATCGGGGGGATGGGGCGCAGTTCCAGCGAGATCGTCACGC
>CAMDSM010000237.1 GCA_945906905.1 Altererythrobacter xiamenensis
GCGCGCCTCGGCCACGGCCAACTCGGGATCGCCCTCGCTGGCCAAGGCCTGCCGCGACGCGTCAAGCCTCCGGGCATCGCCCGCCAGCCGATCGAGCCGGGCGCGGACTTGCGCCAGTTCGCCCTCGGCCACGCGCCATTCGGCTTCGACCCCGGCGTGATCGGCGGTGGCCTTGGCCAGGGCCAGTTCAGCTGCACGGCTGGCGCGTTCGGCATCCTCGCTGAGGGCGAGCATGGCAGGGCGCTGTCCTTCTTGCTCGGCCAGAGCGGCCACATTGGCGGTCAGCGTGTTTTCCAGCGCCTGCATGGCGGCGGCGGCATCGCGGGTGAGGCGGTCGGCCTCGAAGCGGTCCTCCTCCAGCCGCTGCTTCTGCCGGTCGAGATCGGCGAGGCGCTGGGTGGCGGCTTCGAGCTGGCTGGAAAGCGCGGCCATGCGGTGGCCGTGGGCGCTGGCATCATCGCGCCGGTCGGCAAGTTCCTCGCGGGCATCGGCCAGCTTTTGCGCGCACGCGGCCTGTTCGGCTTGCGCGATTTTGGCCGCTTCCTGCGCTGCGGTGACCAAGGCATCGGCCCCGCGCGCCTGTTCGCGCGCCGCTTCAGCCGCCGCCGCCGCATCGCGCCAGCGGGCGAACACCAGCCGGGCTTCGGACAGGTGAATCTGCTCGGACAGTTCCTTATAGCGTTCGGCCTGCTTGGCCTGCCGCCGCAAGGTGGCGATCTGGCTGTCGAGCCCGGCCATCAGGTCTTCCAGCCGCGCCAGATTGCGCTCGGTCGCCTTCAGCTTGTTCTCGGCATCGCGGCGGCGCACGTGCAACCCGGCGATCCCGGCGGCTTCCTCCAGCATCATGCGCCGTTCTTCGGGCCTGGCGGCGATCACCTGGGCGATCTTGCCCTGGCTGACGAGGGCAGGCGAATGTGCGCCAGTTGCGGCATCGGCGAACACGAGGCTGACGTCTTTTGCCCGAACATCGCGCCCGTTGACGCGGTAGGCGCTGCCCGCACCGCGCTCGATCCGGCGGATGACGTTTAGCTCCTCATTTTCGTCATCGACTGCGTGGAGCACCACTTCGGCAAAATCGCGCTGGGGGCGGGTGGCGGTGCCCGCGAAGATCACATCTTCCATTCCGCCCGAGCGCATCGATTTGGGCGAGTTTTCGCCCATCACCCAGCGGATCGCCTCAAGCAGATTGGACTTGCCGCAGCCATTGGGGCCGACGACGCCGGTCAGCCCCGGCTCGATACGCAGTTCAGCAGGTTCAACGAAGCTCTTAAAGCCCGTCAGCTTGAGCTTGCGGATCTGCATCGCGGCGGCCCCGCAGCCCCGCCTAGCGCGCTCCGGCGCGTTGCAATGCGCCTTCGACCTCTGCCCAACGGGTGCTGTCAACGCGGGCACCATTGAGGAAGAAGGTGGGGGTGCCGGTTACGGCATCTTCCGTGGCTTGTGCCTGCGTTGTGTCGGCCAGCGTGGTCATGGCGGCGGAATCGGCCAGACAGACCTCTGTCTGATCGCCGCTGAGGCCGCGTGCGGCGAAAAATTCGGTCAGCCCGCCGCTTTGCGCCATGGCCACAAAACGCTGATCGTCGGGCAGGTCATAGGCTGCTTCCACCGCGGCCTGGTTGGCGCTGAACTGGCCGGTGAGGTCATTGACGTTGGCCCACACCTGATCTGCCATCGGTACCGCCACTTCGGTCGGCGCACATTCGAGCACGCGGGTGATCAGCAGATCGAGAATGCCGTGGATCATCACGCTGCGGAATTCAAAGCTGACCCGGCCGGTATCGATATAGTTCTCGTGCAGCGGGCGCGATCCTTCGGTGGAGAACAGCGCGCAGGCGGGGCAAGTGAGAGAGCCATATTCGACCAGCTTGATCGGCGCATCGGGATTGCCGACCAGCCATCCGCCCTCTGCCGTGCGCGAGGCGGTTTGCGACCATTCGCTGCCCGCAGGTGCTGCCACGGCCGCCACCGGCTCACCATTTGTCGCGCTTTCCTCATCCGAAGAACAGGCGGCAAGGCCCAGCGCAAGCGGGGCAGCGATAGTGGCGAGGGCCAGATGGCGGAAATTGAGCATCGGATGAGTTCCTGTGTGCGGGGGAGGAAAGGCTAACCCAAGCAGCGCGGGCTGCAAACGGCATTGTGCGCCGGTAATGGCGCTTTTGCACAGGATATGCCCAAAAAATTCTTCGGGCTATCGCCCGCGTGGGGCCAAGTGGGGCTGGAGCGCGGACCAATCATGGACATCGGGCAGCATTGTTCCGTTAAGCGCAAAGCTGGGGGTGCCGGGGATGTTCCAGCGCAGATTGTCGGCATTGGCGGTGTCGACGATGCGGCGCATCTCAGCCTCGTTGTTCAAGCATTGATCGAGCTGGGTGGCTGAATAGCCGCGCGGCTCCATCACGGCGTAGAAATCAAGATCGCTGGCAATCGCCCGCATCCGCGCCCCAAACGGGCCGCTCCTCCAGCGCGCCTGCTGCGTGCCATTGGCGGCAGTGGCGGTGGCGAGCCAGCGGCCCTGGGCGCGGAACATGGCGCGGTGATTGCCCCAGAACCTGTCCTCGGCCCCACATTCCACCGCTAGCGTGGCGGCAATGTCGATCGCATTGCGGATCACGCTGCGCACTTCGACATTCACCCGGCCCGTTTGCACATAGCTGAGCCGCAACGGACCTTCGGATTGCGCTTCGAAATTGGCGCAATGGGGGCAGGAATAGCTGATGAAGGCGATCAGTGAGGTGCGCGCCGCCGGATTGCCCATCCGGTGCCCGCCTTCGGTGGCCGCTTGGGTGGCATCCCAGTTCTGCGCTGCCAGCATGGTCAGCGGAGTGGCCACCATCAGCGCGGCGGCGGCGATCAGGGCCTTTTTCATCGTCTATCCGTCCTCATTTTTCCCGAGCGAGCGGGCCAGTGATTCGAGCACTATGCGCAGCTCCGGATCACCGATATCGCGCAAACTATCGCCCAGTTCCATCGGAATGGGCTTGAGCGAAGGTGGCGCGACCGCGCTGCGTTGAGCAGGGTCTGGCTTAACCGTGCCTTGCCGCATCTTCACTCGCGCTACCGCTTTATAGCCAAAGAAGCGGTTCACCCGTTCGATAATCTCGGGGATCACATGCTGGATCAGCGGGGCGTGGGCAGGCTGGACCAGCAGTTGCATGATCCCGTCGGCCTTCTCGCCCGGGGGAAAGCGGATCGATTCGGGCACACAGACGCGGGCATGAGCCTCGCCGACGATTTCCGGCCAGCGACTGACGACCGAGCTTTGCACAAAGCCATAACGGCGAAAGGCGGCGCGGCCGATTTGCGGCACCAGATCAGCCACCGCCCGCGCCTCACCCCCGCGCGGACGCTCATAGGGGCGGGCCAGCTTTCCAGCTTTGGGCTTTGGTGCCGGTTTTTCGCTGTCTCGTTCCATTGCCGCACTGCCTATGCCATGGCGCGGAAATGGACAACAGCTGCCCCCAATCCTTGGCTTCCTTGCTGCTGGATTGGTATGATCGCAGTGCGCGCGATTTGCCGTGGCGGGTGTGCGGCGGGGTATTGCCCGATCCCTACCGCGTGTGGCTGTCCGAAGTGATGCTGCAGCAGACCACTACCGCAGCAGTTGGCCCCTACTTTGCCCGCTTCACCCAGCGCTGGCCCACGGTGCAGGCTCTCGCCGCCGCGCCGGAGGCTGAGGTTTTGGCCGCCTGGGCCGGGCTTGGCTATTACGCCCGCGCGCGCAATCTGGTGCAATGCGCCCGCGCGGTGGCGGCGCTGGGCGGCTTTCCGTCAACCGAGGAGGAATTGCGCAAACTGCCCGGGTTGGGCACCTATACTGCCGCGGCCATCGCCGCGATCGCCTTTGGCCGCCGGGCAGTGGTGGTGGATGCCAATGTTGAGCGGGTGGTGGCGCGTCTGTTCGCCATAGATG
>CAMDSM010000238.1 GCA_945906905.1 Altererythrobacter xiamenensis
GCGCCATCGACTCCTTCCCTCGATGTCAGCCAATCTAGCGCGCACAGCAGGTCGCGAACCTGCACATACGGATCGACAAGCTGGCGCGGTTCGCCGTCGGAGGCGCCAAGGCAGCGGTGATCGTATGCCAGAACCGCGAAACCTGCGCGGGCAAAGACATCGGCATACTGGTCCAGCGCCATTTCCTTGGTGGCGGAGAACCCGTGCATCATGACAATGCCGGGAGCCGGCGCTTCGCCGTCCGGAGCATAAAGCCACCCCCGCAAGGTGGTGCCGTCAAATCCGGGAAAATCGATATCATGCCGTGTCATTGCAGACGCTCCCAGTCACGCGCTTTAGATCGAAATGGACGCGCCGCGCGCAGCGAGATTGCGATCCCCCTCGGCCTCCAAAGCCAGCACCGCGCGGACCGAAGCACGCTGGCCCATGCGTTGGTTGTGAGCGGTATAAGCGGCAAACTGTTCGCCGGGAAAACCGGCTTCGGCAGCGCGCGTCCAGACCCAGTAGAGGTATGCGTCCTGCGCGCTCCATGTTCCGTGCCACCAATCGCTATCGGCCAGCCGCGCTTCGACGATCCGGTAAGCGTCGTGCAGCCCGGCGACCGCCCCTGCGCGCACGCTTTCATGGGCCTCCGCAAGCGGCGTGTACATCATCGGAAAGCGGACACGCGCGATCAGGGCATGCAGCGCAGAGGAAGCCCAGGCCAGATCGGACAACGCCTTGGCCTTGGCGAAAGCATCGCCTGTAGGCGGCATCAGACCGGCGTCGGGGAATGCGGAATTGAGCCAGTCAACAATCGCTACGGTTTCGGTCAACGGCTTGCCATCCACCAGCAGGACCGGGATTTTGCCCTTCGGGTTCAGCGCCAGGAATTCGGGCGTGCGATTTTCACGCTGCATGAACGAGACAAGCTGTGCCTTATACGGCGCGCCCGTCTCTTCAAGACAGATCAGCGTCGCGCGGGAGCATGAGCCCGGTGCATAGAATGCTGTAAGTTCAGGCATGCATGATTTCCTCGTCGATGCCGATGGCGCGAACCAGATCGCGTCTCATTGGACAGTGAGCACGATCTTGCCGATGTGTCCGCCAGCTTCAAGCATGCGGTGCGCATCGGCCGCCGCAGCCAGCGGGAAGGTGGCGTGAACGACCGGCCGGATCCTGCCCGATTCGATCAGCGGCCACACGACATCTTGCAACTGTCTGGCGAATTCCCCCTTCTCGCTGCTGGACCGGCCGCGCAGCGTGGTGCCCCACAGGCGAAGCTGCATTCGCATCATCGTCGCCAGCGAGAGTTCGCCGGTCATCCCGCCCAGCAGGCCGATGTTGATCCTGCGTCCTCGAAACGCCATCAGCGGCAGGTCGCGGGCGAGATAATCGCCGCCGACCATATCGAGAATGATGTCGATCTCCTTGCCGGTCGCCTTGATCGCTGCGGCAAAATCCTCCTGCCGGTAATTGACGGCAAGGTCCGCGCCGAGCCGGGTGCAGGCCGTGCACTTTTCGGCGGAACCGGCGGTGACGAACACGGTGCCGCCAAGCGCCTTGACGAGCTGGATGCCGGTCGTGCCGATGCCCGACGATCCGCCGTGGATCAGCACCGTATCGCCGGCCTTCAACCCGCCTTCCGCGACGAGCGCCATCCAGCAAGTGAAAATGGTTTCCACAATAGAGGCCGCCTCGACGATCGAAAGGCCTTTCGGGATCGGCAGGCACTGGACTGCCGGCGCTTCGGCGAACTGGCCATAACCGCCGCCCGCAAGCAGTGCGCAGACCCGATCGCCAACTGACCAGCCACTCACGCCATCGCCGACTGCCGCGACCGTGCCCGCTGCTTCAAGCCCTGGAATGTCGGTCTCACCCGGCGGCGGCGGATACAGACCGCGCCGCTGCATGATGTCCCCGTTATTGAGGCCGGCTGCCTCGATCCTGATCAGGAGCTTGCCTGGGCCGGGTTCGGGGATCGGACGGTCCGCCAGCCGCAACACATCGGCATCGCCGTATTGCGGTATTTCGATGACCTTCATGGTTTGGGGCATGCCATCGGGCAGGGTCATTTTATTCGATCCTCGATCTTTCCGTTGCCCGTCTCAAGTCTTGACCGCGCGGTTGTACGTTGCCGCCCCTGGCCAACTCGCCCCATCACGCGAACTTGCTCGATTGACCAAGCGTGAAGTCCACCGGCTGGCCGTCCGAATCCAATCCTGAATACGGAGACCGCTTGCCCATGAGTACGGTGAAGCGATCGTCATTCCGGGCCAATGCTTCCTGGGATATCCACTGGCGGTGCATCATCTGCGGCATGAGATACCAGCGGCAGAACAGGAAGATCAGCGAGAGGCGCCCGCCCGGATTGGTGCGCGGTGCCGCGCCATGCCAGGTGTTACCGCTCCAGATGATGACCGACCCCGCAGGTGCCGAGATGGTGATTGCGGATGAATCGTCGATTGCCTCACCCACTGTGGGATGTCGGGCGAGTTTGTGGCTACCCGGCACAAACTTGATCGCGCCGTCTTCCGGCGAATAGTCAGACAGTGCCCAGGTCGCGTTGGCAACCTGCGCATAGGGCGGGAAAGGGGCCGGCTGCCCCACCTGATCGGTGTGCAGTTCAAGCTTTTCAGGCGCGCGAACCTTGAGCATCGCGCTGTTGCTGCTGAGGACGCAGTTCTCGCCCAGAAGATAGGTCATCAGTGCTAGCACGCTGCGCGTCATCAGCGCCTGTTCGAACAACGGGTCCTTGAACATCACGGCAGGCATGAAATGGCCGCGCCCGATGGCGGTAATCTCTGCCTTGATCTGATCGCCGTTTTCCAGATCTGGTCGGAAGCCCAGATTCTCCTCCGCAAAATCCAGCAACTTTTCCCGAAGTCGATCTGCGAGGTCGCCAGCAGCCACTTGCTCCGGCGCAAGCACGGTATAGCCCAGATTGTCGAGTTCCCGGGCATTGCGCTCAAGGCCGAGTTCAAGGATTTCGGCCATGACGCGCTCTTCCGCACCGTCATGGCTGTCGGACGGAAGAAACAGACCCGTGAATTCTGCGCGAGCATTCAGCTTCGGAAGCGCTTTTCCAACCGGTTGTTCTACACTGGTTGCCACGGCAAAACTCCTCATCGCTCCGTAATTTCAGGGCCGAGCTTGGACGGGACAAGCGCGGCCAATCATATGGCCGATTCAGTTGATTGGATCGCGCCGAATTGCAAGTGAGTTTGCTGCCGGCCATGATAAGTCAGCATTTCACGTTGTCAGCGGGACCGCGTGTTCAGAACAATCCTGCCAATGCAGAAGATGCATAAAGACTGTCGTTGTATTCCTTGGAGAGGACGATTTTTCCTCCATTTATAATAAAAAGAAAATGATAGGTGTTTTGGTAAATCTTCCCATTCTTGAGAGGTATATTTGCTTCTGCCTCAACCGCAACGCGATTGTCCTCAGCAGTCATTCCAACGATCTTCATTTCGCCTTTTCCAGCGCGAATTACATTGAATTTCTTGAGAATATTCTCGAATGTCGCCCGGTCCATCATGCCACCACCTGGCACCCACCATTGGGCGTCAGATGATATCAGCGTCGTGTCGAGCTTTCCTTCGGACAAACAATCGATCATGCGGGTCGCAATTTTCTTGTTCTCGTCAAGCTGCACGATCGTTCTCCTAGATTGATGCCTGGCTGATAGATCGAAATTAGGCGATCATGACAAGTAGCAGACTTCTGACTTGATCCGTGTCTTTCGGCACATGGTCGGCCGTGGCACTGTCACCTTGATGCGCCGCCTGACAATCTATTCGTAGATGGATAGCTGCGCACGTTGATTGTCACGAGAATTGCGGGCAGGCGGTTCCAATGGA
>CAMDSM010000239.1 GCA_945906905.1 Altererythrobacter xiamenensis
GGCACCCGCTGGCAGTTTGAATACAGCCCCGAAACCTTCTCCACCGCCGAACTCGATTTCAGCCTGGAGGTGTGCGAGGCGGTGATGGACGTGCTCCAGCCCACGGTCGAGAACCCGATCATCCTCAACCTCCCCGCCACGGTGGAAGCGGCCACGCCCAATATCTATGCCGACCAGATCGAGTATTTCTGCCGCAATCTGCCCAATCGGCAGGCCGCAGCAATCTCGCTCCACACGCACAATGATCGCGGCACCGGCGTGGCGGCGGCGGAGCTTGGCCTGATGGCGGGCGCTGACCGCGTTGAGGGCTGCCTGTTTGGCAATGGCGAGCGCACGGGCAATTGCTGCCTGGTGACCGTGGCGATGAACATGTACACCCAGGGCCTCAACCCGCAGCTGGACTTCGGCAATATCGACAAGGTCATCGAGACGGTCGAATATTGCAACCAGCTGCCCGTCCACCCGCGCCACCCTTATGGCGGCGATCTGGTGTTCACGGCCTTTTCCGGCAGCCATCAGGATGCGATCAAAAAGGGCTTTGAGGCGCAAGGCCAGCGCAATGACGAGCTGTGGCGCGTGCCCTATTTGCCGATTGATCCGGCAGACCTTGGCCGCAGCTATGAGGCGGTGATCCGGGTTAATTCGCAAAGCGGCAAAGGCGGGTTCGCCTGGGTGCTGGAACAGGATCAGGGGCTGAAACTGCCCAAGCGGCTACAGTCCGATTTCTCCGGCCATGTGCAGACGATGGCCGATGAACTGGGCCGCGAACTCAACGCCGCCGATATCTGGCAATGCTTCCGCGAGGCCTATTACGTCAAAGTCGACAAGCGGCGCTTCCGCCTAGTCGATTTCGATGAAGGCCGCGCGGGCGATGGTGACCGTATTTTCACTGGCACAATCGCGGTCGATGGTGTGGAGCAGCGCGTATCGGGCCGCGGCAAGGGCCTCGTATCCTCGGTACTGGCGACGATGCGCGAGGCCTATGCGCTTGATTTCGAGGTGCTCGACTATAACGAGCATGCACTCGGCCAAGGCGCGGATGCCCGTGCGGCGGCCTATATCGAATGTCGGCTGCCCGATGGCCGCACAATCTGGGGCGTGGGGATCGACGAGGACGTCGCCACCGCCAGCGTGCGCGCGATCCTTTCGGCTGCCAATGCTGCGTCTGCCTAAGTAGACCTACGGGAGAAGGCCCAAGCGCTTTGACAAGGGGCATGGGGCCAGACTGGCTCCATGCCCGAGGCCTTGCTGATCCTGACACTGGCGCTTTCCACCAGCTTGCTGGGTTGGCGGCTGCATGTGGTATCCACACGCCACCTGCCCCCACCCGCAACGCTGCCATCCGTCGACAGCACCCCGAATGCCAACGCCCGCTGGAGCGCGTTCCTGATCAATATGAGCCACGAATTGCGCACGCCGATGAACGGAGTGATCGGCTTTACCGAGTTGCTGCTCGAAGCCGATCTACCCGATCTCCAGCATCGGCAGGTGCGGCTGATCGCGGAATCGGGGCGCGCTATGCTGCGGTTGCTCAATGACATTCTCGACATTGCCCGGATCGAGGCCGGGCAGCTGCGGCTGGTGGCCGAACCGGTCAACCTGCGCGAGGAGCTGGCGCAATGCCAGGGGCTGATGCAGCCAATCGCCGAAGCGCGGGGGCTTGGACTGACGCTGGCTTGCGATGATGCGCTGCCCACGAGCGTCCAGCTCGATCGTTTGCGCCTGCGGCAGGTGTTGCTGGGGCTGATCGCCAATGCGGTGAAATTTACCCAGCATGGCACGATCAAGTTGTCGGCCCACATGGTTGATGACCGGATACATATCGCTGTCGCCGATAACGGCATCGGCATCGCGGCAGAGCGGCAGGCGGGCCTGTTCACCCCGTTTGCGGGAGGCGATGAAGGCGCGCGGGCGTTCGGCGGCACCGGGCTGGGTCTGGCCATGGCCGACCAGATCGTGCGGCTGATGGGTGGCACGATTGCGCTGGAGAGCACGCCGGGGCACGGCAGCGTGTTCACCGTGGCACTGCCGTTGCAGCAAGTCGCGCTGGTTTCGCGCGCGCCAGACCTGCCGATGGACCCTGCACCACGACTACCACTCAAAGGTTTGCGGGTGCTGATTGCCGAGGATCATGCGATCAACCAGCAGCTGATCATGGCCATGGCCGAAAGCCTTGAACTGGACGCGCAACTGGTTTCCGACGGCCGCGAGGCGGTTGACGCGGTGCTGCGGGCCGAGCAACTGGGCACGCCGTTTCAGCTGGTGCTGATGGATGTGCAGATGCCCGAGATGGATGGACTGGAGGCCGCGCGGACCCTGCGCGAGGCGGGCTGTTCCCCCACCGACCTGCCGATCATCGCCTTGACTGCGAATTGCTATGCCGCCGATGTCGCCGCCGCGCGCGATGCCGGGATGCAGGCGCATCTGGCCAAGCCGATCATGCTGGCCGATCTTGCCCGCGCGGTGGCCGAACATGCCCGTTTCCGGTCGGCCAGTGAAGCGATTGCCGGGCGCGATCTGCTCCGCCAGCCAGAAGGCGTCAGCACCGCGATCCATTCACTCGATCACCGCTATCGCCAGCGCAAGCAGGCGCTGATTTACCGCATTGAAGTGGCGCTGGCCGGAATGCCGGATGGTGATGATTGGCGCGAGATCATTGCCAGTCTGCACAAGCTGGCCGGAGTTGCGGCCAATTTCGGCGAGGCGCACCTAGGCGAATTGTCGCGCCAGCTCGAACGGCAGCTCAACGATGCGGCTCTGGCCGATCAACGCCAGCGCCTGCTGGCCGAACATTGGCCGGGTTGGAGGGATGCCGCCTAACCCGGCCCCGCCGTGCCCGACCAGATGCTTTCGGCCATCGCATCCAGCTCGCTAAAGTCGACACCGCAGCCCACCGGATCGCGCGAATTCAGCCGGTTACGCGGCCAGTCGGGCCTGAGCAGGCTGCGCCGCAGCGCCCGTTGCAACAGCCGCATCCGCATCAGCACTTCGCGCGCGGCATAGTCAGGACAAGTTGTGCGCGCCGACTGCCAGCCCGCTTCGATCTGCCCCAGCCGTTCGGCCACCACTTCGTTATAGCGGCGATGCGGCCCGCGATGCAGCGGCAGGCCCAGCACCATCGCTGCCTGCTCAAGCGAGGGCAGCAACAGGCCGTTGAGGCGAAAATCATCAAATCCCACCAGATCGCGGCCAACCGCCTCGAACACGCGGACCAGCTTGCGGTCGAGCAGCAATTGCCTTGGCAGCAGGTGGTGGCGCTGCATTCCGGCGCTGTAACCCGGCTTGCCCGGCCGGTTGACCGAACGAAACGGCAGCCGCGAACGCCGCGCGCAAACCCCTTCCGCCCCAGCTGGCAGAATCGCGAATCCTGTTACCTTGAACCCCTCCACACGCGCACAATGCCCTGTTCGGGCCGCGGCTCAAGCAGCAATGTTTCACCCGATGGTCCAGTGAGTGACATGGTTTCGTTTACCCGGCCGTTTTCCACCAGCCAATGGAGCAGCCGCAGCGCCACTTTTCCGGCTTGGGCCTGATCAATCGCAGCATCAGCTTCGAGCAGCAGCTCCTGCCCGGTGAACAGCGCCAGCCCTTCGCTTTGCAGCGATCCGTCGGGGCGCGGGACCAGCGTGGTCAGGCCGAGGCCGGGAAATGCACCGCCACCGATCCAGCGCGTCACCACGTCGTGGAAATAGGCCGGTTCGCACAGGCTGTGCGCCGGGCGCCAGGCGATCGCGTGCAGATGCTCCATCCCGGCCATT
>CAMDSM010000240.1 GCA_945906905.1 Altererythrobacter xiamenensis
CCGGTCACGAATGATGTAGCGTGGTGCGCGGTCCCAACCGACAGCTTCGGTGAGTTGCCGGGCGATCCATTCCGCTGATGGGTCTGCTGACCAGTTCGGGTACGCGCGGATCAACGACGCAGGTGGCCAGACGCTCGGCAACGCGAAGACGCTGCTCAATCTCGCGCAACACCAGAACGCCGGCATCTGAAGACAGCAACCCGCCGTCGAAGTGGGCCGCGATCCTTTTACCAAAAACAGGTGACAGGCCGGGCAACATCGGGGTAGGGTTGATCATGGCGAGTGTCGCTTTCCTGAAACTGCAATGATTGGCGTCAACAACCAAATCATACGTGATTTCAGTTGCTAAGCTACACCCGCCTGTCCAGAATGAATAGTTCGGGCTCAGTGACAGTCAACAGGGTGCAATATGCTCAGATCACAGCACGAGGGCATTTCGGTGGTCAGGCAACCCTGGAGCCTGAGCCGGCGGATTGTCGCGGCATCGCTGACTGCCATCGTCATTGGCGCGCTCTTGTTTGTGGCCGCAGGCTTGAACACCGAAGGTCGTATTGCGGGCGCAGGATCGACGCTGGTGAACCCGGTGCTGCAGAGAGTGTCGACCGCTTACCAGAGCTATCGTGCCGCGGACCGGATCGACCTCAAGAACCAGCAGGGCGAAAGCGCCGACTGGGTCGCGGGCGCGGATGTGATCGACTATGATCCGGTCGGATCTATCGGCGGAGTGGTGCGGCTGTCCGATCCTGCCATTGTCTTCGCCGCAACCGATGTCCCGCTCATGCCTGCGGAACTGGACGAGCGGTCGCTGGTGCAGTTTCCGCTGATCAACGGCGCGGCCGCGCCGGTCGCGAACCTTGATCTCGGCGGGGTGGCTCTGGCGCTTGACGCCGACACTCTGGCGGGCATCTTCCTCGGCCGGATTACCAACTGGAACGATGCCGCGATTGCTGCCCTGAACCCCGCCGTTGCGCTTCCTGACCTGCCGATTGCGGTCAAGCACCGCGCGGACGGATCGGGAACGACATGGATATTCACAGGCTATCTTGCGCGCAGCGTGAGCTGGACCGAGGGTCAGGTTGCACATCTGGACTGGCCGGTGGGTGAGGCGGCGGAGGGAACCACTGGCGTCATCGCGGCGGTCAAGGCAACACCGGGCGCCATCGGCTATGCCGAGATCGGACTGGCGCAGCGCGCGGGGATGGACCTGCTCTCTCTCGTCAACGCATCGGGCATGGCCGTTGCGGCAGGGCCGGAGACGATCCGCGCTGCTGCCGCCGAAGGGTTCTGGTCTGCGGACAGCGGCAATTCAGCCACGGCATCCGCCGCAGGCGGCGGCTGGCCGATGACCGCGACAGTGTTCATCGTCATGCGGCGCGACGCCAATATGCGGGAAACCGAGCGGGCGCTGGCATTCTTCCGCTACTTTTTTGCGGAGGCGCCGCGCCAGGCCGGCTTGCTCGGCTACGTAGCCTTGCCGCCTGCGATGGTTTCGCAGGTCGAGGCCTACTGGTCCAGGGTCTTCAAGCCGCAATCATGAACGGGTGCTGGTCCCGCAAGCAGAGGTGATGACGTGGAAGTCGATTATTTCAAGGAGATCATCGTTCCGGTGATCGGAGGCCTGGGCATCTTCCTGCTCGGGCTTGAGTTCATGGCCAGCGGGATCCAGGCGCTTTCGATCAACAAGATGCGCGAGTGGCTGGCCAAGATGGCTGGCACGCCACTCAAGGGCGTGATGGCCGGTGCGCTGATCACCGGCATCATTCAGTCGTCCACCGCGATGACGGTGATGACCGTAGGGCTGGTCAACGCCGAGGTGCTCGGGCTGCGCTCGGCAATTTCGGTCATCATGGGGGCCAATGTCGGAACCACGCTGGGCAACGGGCTGATCGCGCTGCCGCTCGGACCACTCGGGCTTCTCTTCGCTGGCATCTTCGCCACGATTTACTGCTATGCCAAGTCCGACCGTCTACGGAATATCTCGCTCGCCTCGATGGGTTTTGCGCTGATCTTCTTCGGGCTCAACCTGATGACCAGCGGGCTGAAGCCGCTGCGCAAGATGCCTGAGGTGCTGGATCTCATCCAGTCGCTCGATGCCAGCAGCTTTGGCGGCGTCGTTGTCTGCGTCCTGCTTGCGGCGCTGATCACCGCGGTGATCCATTCGTCGTCGGCCACGATCGGCATCGTGATGGGGCTTGGCGCCAGCGGCATCCTGACATGGGAAACCGCGGTGGCCTTCGCCCTCGGTGCGGACCTCGGCACCACGATCACCTCGTGGATGGCGTCGCTGAACCTGTCCAGAAACGCCAAGCGCGCCGCCTATGCGCATATCGGCTTCAACTTCATCGGCGTCTCTGTCGTGCTGCTGCTATTTTTCCCGGCAATCTGGCTTCTGAAGGCCGGACTTGCAGCCGCGGGCGTCGATCTGGGTGCGCCGGTGATGGTCGCCGGTCAGGAAAGCTTTCCCGGGGTTCCGGTCGCGATCGGCGTGTTCTCGATCGTTTTCAACATCTTCAACGTCATGATCCTGTTCCCCTTCGTTGGCACGCTCGAGCGTGTGCTGTTGCGCGCGGGGCACTCCACGGAGGACGACATCGAGGACTATTCGATCCCGCGCTTCCTCGACAAGAAACTGGTCGCCGACTTCAACGCGGCGCTGCCTGCCGTGCAGCAGGAAGCGAAACGGCACCTGCAGGCAGCACTTGTTTTCCTCGACATCGCGCGCGAGCGGCCCGGTGCGCCGAAGGACCCGGCTGCGCATCACGTGGCGGCCGACTCGCTTAGCCGGGAGATCCGCGCCTATCAGGCGCAGCTTTTTCACGATGGGCTTTCGCGGGATCAGCTTGACCTTGTCGCGTCACTGATCGAAGAACTCGACTTCACTTCGGCGCTTTCGGAATCTCTGTACCAGATCGCGCGCCGCACCATGCGTGAGCCGTTCACCAGAGCCGCGCGAGACGTGCTGGGCAAGGGACTGGACCGCTTGGACGAGGCAATGAACCGGGTGGTCTTTGATGCCGCAATGCTGCCTCGGATGCCTCCCGGCCATTCGCTGGCCGAGGGCTTTGAGTATCTGCGCTGGCAGGCGCTGGAGAACCGCGATGTGCAGGCTGGCGAGAAGGGCGCGCTGCTGGCGCTGCTTGGATCGATCGAGCGGGCCGAAGGGCTGATGGACCGGATTGCGGCTGAGCGTGGCTCGGTCGATCGCAGCAGGATCGGCGCGCTGGTGGTTGACCGCGCTCTGAACCCCCGTCCCGATCCCGATCTGCCGCCCGCGGGGGCGGTTCAGCCCGCGGAGTGAACACCTGTCCCTACCGCAAATCAAATCCGGACGTATTGGTGATGGAGTCCTCCGAGCAATGAGATGGGCTGGATGCGCCCGATCGTCTGCACTGCCCGGCTGACCGGTGCATCCTTGCCGAGCAAGAGGTGGGTCCGGACCTGATTGTGATAGTTGTCCCTACCGCAAAACAAATCCGGAGATGCCTTTCGCCAATTATCGGCCCATTGGCGAGTCAGATTCGATTTTTGGCAGGCACAGCTGTATCGGATTTTGCGACAGGAAGCTGGCGGTGGGTGAGAGTCTGCGAGCGAACTCTCTTAACGAAGCCCTGCGTGACACGTCGGGCCAAGACAAAAACTGACGCGCCGTGGCCGGTAAGTCTTGGCAGACAAATTTGAGGTAGCTCCTCCTGCGCTGGCGCTGGATCGACAAGAGGCGCTCCATCT
>CAMDSM010000241.1 GCA_945906905.1 Altererythrobacter xiamenensis
TTCGTGGGCTGAATCCGAAGAGCTTCGACGGCAATGGCAACTATGCCATGGGCCTGAAGGAGCAGATCATCTTCCCCGAGATCAGCTACGAAAAGATCGAAAAGGTGCGCGGCATGGATATCATTGTCACCACCACCGCCAAAACCGACGAGGAAGCGCGCGAGCTGCTGCGCCTGTTCGGTTTCCCGTTCCCGGCTGAAGAAGCCGCAGAGAAAGAGGCGGCGTAAGCCGCATCAGGAGAGCTTAAGTCCCATGGCGAAACTGAGTTCCATCAACAAGAATGAGCGTCGCAAGAAGCTCGTCAAGAAGTACGCGGCAAAGTACGCGCAGCTGAAGGCCGTCGCCGACGATAAGTCGCTCGACGATACAGAGCGTCTGATGGCGCGCCTGAAGCTGGCGGAAATCCCGCGCAACGGGAATCCCACCCGCGTGCGCAACCGCTGTGCCACCACCGGCCGCCCACGCGGCTATTACCGCAAGTTCGGCCTTTGTCGCATCGAACTCCGGAATCTTGCCAACCATGGCATGATCCCGGGCGTGACCAAGTCGAGCTGGTGAGGACCTGAACGATGGCTATGACCGATCCCCTGGGTGATATGCTCACCCGCATCCGCAACGGCCAGCAGGCGAAGAAGGATTCTGTCCTGACGCCCGCCAGCAAGCTGCGTGCAAACGTGCTCGAAGTGCTTCAGCGTGAAGGCTACATCCGTGGCTATTCTGAAGACAATTCGGGCCCGCACAAGGCGCTGCGGATCGAACTGAAATATTTCGAAGGCGAAGCTGCTATCAAGCATGTCGCCCGCGTGTCCAAGCCGGGCCGCCGCGTCTATTCGGGTTCGAAAGAGCTTCCGACCATTCGCAACGGCCTTGGTATCTCCATCGTCTCGACTCCGCGCGGGGTGCTTTCGGATGCCGAAGCCCGCGTGCAGAACGTCGGTGGCGAAGTGCTGGCGGAGGTGTTCTGATGAGCCGCATCGGCAAAAAGCCGGTCGCCATTACCAGTGGCGTGACCGCGCAGATCGACAACGGCACGTTGACCGTGAAGGGCCCCAAGGGCACGCTCACGCTTGGCCTGTCGGACCATGTGCTCTATGCGATTGAAGGCGAGGCGATATCGATCAAGCCGTCGAACAGCACCAAGGTGGCTCGCAGCCACTGGGGTATGCAGCGCACATTGGTGGCGAACCTGGTGGAAGGCGTTTCAGCCGGCTTCACCAAGGTGCTCGACATCACCGGCGTCGGCTATCGTGCCTCGACACAGGGCACATCGATAAAGTTGCAGCTGGGCTTTAGCCACGATGTCGATCTGGACATTCCCGAAGGTCTTGAAGTGAAGACCCCGGACCAGACGACGATCGAAATCAGCGGGATCGACAAGCAGAAGGTCGGGCAGTTCGCTGCCGAGATCCGCGAATGGCGCAAGCCTGAGCCTTACAAGGGCAAGGGTGTTCGGTATCGCGGCGAGTTTATCTTCCGCAAGGAAGGGAAGAAGAAGTAAGATGGCAAAGCTCTCTCTCTTTGAACGCCGTCGTCGCCGTGTCCGCACCGCGCTTCGTGCGCGCGCTGGCGGCAAGCCGCGGCTGTCGGTGCACCGCACCGGCAAGCACATCTATGCGCAGATCATCAATGACAAGGATGGCCACACCGTGGCCGCCGCGTCGACCCTTGGGGCCAAAACCTCAGGCGCCAATGTTGATGCCGCCGCACAGGTGGGCAAGGATATCGCCGCCGCCGCCACCAAGGCGGGCGTGACCCGCGTCGTGTTCGATCGCGGCGGGTTCCTGTTCCATGGTCGCGTCAAGGCGCTGGCCGAAGCCGCCCGCGCTGGCGGGCTGGAGTTCTGATATGGCTGACGAAATGAACACCGAAGGCACTCCGGATGCGGTCGTCGAGACCGTTGATGCAGCTGCTGCTGAACAACCGCGCGGCCGTGGCCGTGGCCGTGGTGGCGACCGCAACAGCGGTGGCCCCGGCGGCCCTGGTGGTGGCGGCGGTGACCGCGATCGTGGCCGTGGTGGCCGTGGTGGACGCGATGATCGTCGTGGTCGTGAGGATGACGGCGATGACATGATCGAGAAATTGGTCCACATCAACCGAGTGTCCAAGACGGTGAAGGGCGGCAAGCGCTTCGGTTTCGCCGCGCTGGTCGTGGTGGGTGATGGCAAGGGCCGCGTTGGCTTTGGCCATGGCAAGGCCCGCGAAGTTCCCGAGGCGATCAACAAGGCCACTTCGGCGGCCAAGAAGAAGATGATCCGCGTTCCGCTCAAGGATGGTCGCACGCTGCATCACGATGGCATGGGCCACTTCGGCGCTGGCCGGGTGAATGTCCGCTCGGCTCCTCCGGGCACCGGCATCATCGCTGGTGGTCCGATGCGCGCCGTGTTCGAAAGCCTTGGTGTAGCCGATGTGGTGACCAAGTCGATCGGCACGTCGAACCCCTACAACATGATCCGCGCAACGTTTGACGCGCTGGGTGAGCAGACTTCGCCGAAGTCGGTTGCACAGCGTCGTGGCAAGAAGGTCGCAGACCTGCTGGGTCGTGGCGGCGCGAATGTGGCGGAAGCAGAAGCTGCCGCTGAAGCGATTGCGGAGTAAACCACCATGGCAAAAAT
Source organism: Altererythrobacter xiamenensis (assembly GCA_945906905.1). Classification (GTDB taxonomy): domain Bacteria; phylum Pseudomonadota; class Alphaproteobacteria; order Sphingomonadales; family Sphingomonadaceae; genus Alteraurantiacibacter; species Alteraurantiacibacter xiamenensis_A. Next base: position 2,613 of record CAMDSM010000241.1, read on the forward strand.
CAAGATCAAGCAGATCGGTTCTCCGATCCGTCGCCCGGCCCACCAGCGTGAGACGCTGATCGGCTTGGGACTGAACAAGATGAACCGGGTGGTCGAACTGGAAGACACCCCCGAAGTGCGCGGCGCGCTGCGCAAGCTGCCGCACATGGTAGTGATCGTCGACTGATTAATCCAAGCGGGACAGCCACCGTGCTGTCCCCGGCGCGAACATAGCGAAAGCGAGTGCACGACATGAAACTGAATGAAATCCGCGACAATCCTGGTGCCCGCAAGTCCCGCATGCGCGTGGGTCGGGGTATCGGTTCGGGCAAGGGCAAGACCGCTGGCCGTGGCCAGAAGGGTCAGAAGAGCCGTTCTGGCGTGGCAATCAAGGGCTTCGAAGGCGGCCAGATGCCGCTCCACATGCGCCTGCCAAAGCGCGGCTTCAACAATCCGTTCGGCAAGGATTTTGCCGAGGTCAACCTGGGCATGATCCAGAATCTGGTCGATGCCGGCGCGCTGGATGCCAAGGCCGTGATCGATCACGCTGCGCTCAAGGCTGCTGGTGTGGCGCGCGGTGGCAAGGATGGCGTGCGCCTGCTCGGCAAGGGCGAATTCACCGCCAAGCTCAGCTTCAAGGTCGAAGGCGTGTCCAAGGGCGCATTGGCTGCGGTCGAAAAGGCCGGAGGTTCGGTTGAACTGCCCGCCGATAAGCCTAGCGAGCACGAGAAGAAGACCGCTCGCCGCGAAGTCAACAAGGCCACCAAGGCCGCGATGATCGCCGCGAAGTAAGAACATTGGGGGATGGGGCATTTTTTGCCCCGCGCCGGGTTCGACATTCGGCCCGGCGCACCCTACATGACCGTGATTGCCGGATTTCCGGCGTCCCGAAATCCGGGATCAACGTCAGGGCTTAAAAAACACAATGGCATCACGCGCCGATAACATCGCCAGCAGCTTGAGCTTTTCCAATTTCGGAAAGGCGACCGAGCTGCGCCAGCGCATCTGGTTCACCGTGGGTGCGCTGATCGTGTTCCGTTTCCTCAGCTTCGTTCCGCTGCCTGGCGT
>CAMDSM010000242.1 GCA_945906905.1 Altererythrobacter xiamenensis
TGCTTTTGCAGAAGTTGGCGAAACCCTGTGATGTGGGCTCACTACGCGAAAAACCACACTGGCGTCTGTTACGGTTTCGATGTTGATCCAGCGACCTTCGTTGATGTTCGGTACGTATCAGAAAGGCTCTTTCCAAATCTAACGATGGATAACTTCTTCGGTAAGCGGCGGTTCCAACCCATTGAATTGATGTGTTCCTGACGCGTGGCGAGCCTGCGAGAAGGTCTGCGTGAGCAGATGGAGGTTTGGCATGGCAGATGGTGGCGATGGATTTGTTGGTCGGTGCGAGGTTGTCGAGCCGCGGCGGCGTGGCAAGCGGCGGTGGCCAACTGAGGTCAAGGCGCGGATCGTCGCCGAAAGCCTTCAGCCGGGTGCGCGGGTCTGCGATGTGGCGGCGCGCTATGACATCCTGCCCCATCACCTGTCAGATTGGCGTCGCCATGCCCGGCAGGGTCGGCTGGCTCTGCCGGGTGAACTGATGGACGCGCTGAACACATCGCCAAACTCGGCGGTGACGGAACCCGCATTTGTGCCGCTGTCGATTTTGCCCGAGTCTCTGGATCAGCCCGTGCCTTCGACCGCCGTTGCCGCACAGGGTAGCTCCGGGGTGATGACGGTCGAGGTCGGACCCGATCTGCGCGTGCGCATTCCCGGTGATGTTGCGGTGGAACGTGCAGCGGCGCTGGTGCGTGCATTGCGTGGCGCGACATGATTGTCGCGGGTCAGCGGCTGCCGATCCTGATCGCGACACGGCCCGTGGATTTCCGGTGCGGACATAACGCTCTGGCGCTGATCGTGCAGACCGAGTTGAAGCTTGATCCGCATTCCGGGGTGACGGTGGTGTTCCGATCAAAACGTGGCGACCGGTTGAAGATTTTGGTTTGGGATGGGACCGGGCTCGTGCTGGTTTACAAGGTGCTTGAGTCTGGCAGCTTTGCCTGGCCGAAGGTGCAGGATGGCACGATGCGGCTGTCGCGGGCGCAATTCGAGGCTCTGTTCGAGGGGCTCGATTGGCGGCGGGTGGTGGCGCAGCGGGTGCTGGCACCAGCTGCGGCAGGATGACTCACTAGGCCGATTTTAGCATTGTTTTATTGGGGTTTTATCTCAGATCGGGTAGGCTGGCAGCATGTCGCAGCCCCTCGATCTCAGCCAGTTTCCGGACCTGCCGCCCGAGGTGGTGACGGCGATTTCTGCGCTGCAGTTCGAGCTTTCGGTCGAGCGCGCGGCGCGCCAGCATGAACAGGCGATGGTGGCCGAGAAGGAGGTCTTCATCACCGAGCTGAAGGCATTGATCGAGAAGCTGGAAGGCCAGGTTCAGGATTACCGGCGCACCAAGTTCGGGCCGAAATCCGAGAAGCTGGACCCGGCGCAACTGGAACTGGCGCTGGAAGATCTGGAAACCGCCATCGCCGAGACGCAGGCACAGATCGCCGCTGTCGAGGACAGGATCGCGGCCAGCGCGAGTGATCCCGAAAAGGTCACCCATCGAGCGCCGCGCAAGGCACGTGCCCTGCCGGAAGGCCTGCCGCGCGTCGAGCAGGTGATCGAGCCCGACAGCGTCGTCTGCCCTTGCGGCTGTGGCAACATGGTCCGGATCGGTGAAGACCGGACCGAGCGGCTGGACTACATCCCTGCGCGCTATCAGGTGATCGTTACGGTCCGCCCAAGATATGCCTGCCCCAAGGGCAGGACAGGCGTGGTGCAGGCCAAGGCGCCCGCACATCTGCTGGAGGGCAGTTGGCCGACCGAGGCGCTGCTGGCCCAGATCGCCGTGTCAAAGCATTCCGAACACATGCCGCTGAACAGACAGGCCGTGGTCATGGCGCGGCACGGGGTGCCGATCGACCGTTCGGTGCTGGCTGACTGGATGGGCCGGACCGGTGCCCTGATCGCCCCCGTGGTCGAACACATGACCAAGCGGCTGATGGCCGACAGCACGCGGCTCTATGTGGATGAGACCACCGCCCCGGTCCTCGACCCGGGGCGCGGCACCACGAAGACGGGCTATCTCTGGGCCGTCTTGCGAGATGACCGTGGCTGGAACGGCACCGCCCCACCGGGTGTCGTGTTCCATTATCGCCCCGGGCGCAAAGGCGAATACGCCGCCGAAATCCTGCACGGCTTCAACGGCACGATCCAAGTCGATGCCTATGGCGCTTATACCCATCTGGCGACCCCCAAGCGCACGGGCGGCAACCCGTTGCGGCTGGCCTTTTGCTGGGCGCATGGGCGCAGGAAGCTGATCAAGGCCAAGCCCCAGAAGGGCTCACCCATCGTGGACGAGGCGCTGCTGCGCATCGCTGCCCTCTACAAGATCGAGGATGCCATCCGCGGGTCCGACCCCGATCATCGCCGGGCCGTCCGGCAGGACCTGTCGCGCCCGCTGGTGGACGTGTTCTTCGCCTGGCTGAAGGCACAGGCAGCGCGCGTCTCGCGCAAATCCGACCTCGGCGAAGCCATGGCCTATATGCTCAAACGCCAGGACGGCTTCCGTCTGTTCCTCGACGATGGCCGCGTCGACATCGACTCCAACCTTGTCGAAAACGCCATCCGCAGCCCGGCCATGAACCGCCGCAACGCGCTCTTTGCGGGGCATGACGAGGGCGGCCGGAACTGGGCCCGCTTCGCCAGCCTGATCGGAACCTGCAAGATGAACGGCGTCGAGCCCTATGCCTATCTGTGCGATCTGTTCACGAAGCTGGCCAATGGTCATCTCGCCAGCGACATCGACGCACTGATGCCATGGGCATATGTCCAACAGGCCGACGGCGTATAAGGACCTCGTCTCGTAGTCCCTGACGAGCTACCGACAGCCCTCCGCTTCATCACATCGCCGCGGCCCGCAAGCCGAAATCCAATGGGGCGTAGACGCCGCATACGAAACTCCGGGTGTTGCTGATCTCGATGAGCAAGCCTTCGGCGCAGCCGTGACCGAGTTTCACAAGGCGCTCGAAGTCGAGATGAAGCAGTTTTCTGCCGAGAGCGGGCGCGTCCTGCTGAGCGGCTCGGTCGTCTTCGCAGGCGAGGTGCCTGATGTCACCGACAAGCTGACCTCAGCCGCTATGGCAAAGGTGGGCATCAAATGAATTCAAATGTTTCCAAAGCATTCCTCATAGGCTTGGGCTTGATATTAGCCCCGCTGCAAGGACAAGCCAGACCATCAGGCCTGTGGTTTCGCCACTGCGACAGTATTGGCGAACTCGCCAAAGGCATCATGATTATGCGCAAAGCGGGCGCGACTTTGGACACAACACAGGCGGCTATGTATGGATCGCTGTCTGAAAATGAAATGTATGAAGGCGATGACTTCAGGTTAGTACACGGAATTGTTGCGGGAGCCTTTAACTGGCCGATCGTTTCAGATGCAGATCAATCGGAAATATTGACCGCATTCGCCGCCGCCACCATCGAAGTGTGCTCAAAAATGGCAAGTCCCAATTGGTCACCTGATGTGACTGTCGAGCGGGAGTTAAAGCCATGATGATCCGCACCTTCACCAAATGGACCTTCATCGTCGCCGGTTCGCTGACAGCCGCCATCGGATATTGGGGCCTCGCCAATCTGCAACTGACGCTGAATGGCACGGAATCTCTGCCCGAACCTGCGTATCTGCAATGGCATTGGCCCAAATATCTCTGGCATGGCGC
>CAMDSM010000243.1 GCA_945906905.1 Altererythrobacter xiamenensis
GTTCAGCGAAATCCACCCGGACTATTACCAGATCCCGTCAGAGGATCGCGCCCAGCTGCTGGCCGAAGAACAGGCCGCCGCTGATGAAGAGGCCGCTCTGCGCGCCGAGGAAGAGGACGACGACGACGACTCCTATCCCGACCTCGACTTGGACGATTCCTACGGCGATTCCGGCGATGATTCCGGCGTCGAGGAAATTGACACCTCGGAAAAGGATGATGTCGCCACGATCGAGGACGGCCACGTTGCGAATGGCGACGATGACGGCGGTGATGAAGACGATGAAGGCGATGATTATGCCGACGGTTCCGGCCATGATACCGGAAACGACGAAGAGTCCGACGACAAAGAGCAATCCGACGACGACGAAGATGGTGACGAAGGCGGGCGCTCGCGTCAGGGCCGTGGCCGTGGTCGCCGTCAGGGTCAGGGCAGCGGTGGCCGCAATGGCGGGCGCAATAGCGGTTCTGGCGGTGGTTCGGGTCGCGGTGGCAGCAGCCGCGCCAAGGAAATCGACGATGTCCGCGCCAAGCGTCAGGCGTTGCGCCGTCGCTACAAGATTCAGGACGTAATCCAGCGCCGGCAAGTGCTGCTGGTGCAGGTGGTAAAGGAAGAACGCGGCAACAAGGGCGCAGCGCTGACCTCCTACCTCAGCCTAGCGGGCCGCTATTGCGTGCTGATGCCCAATTCCAGCCATGGCGGCGGGATCAGCCGGAAGATTTCCAGCGGATCAGATCGCAAGCGCCTCAAGCAGATCGTCAACGAACTGACCCTGCCAAAGAGCATGGGCCTGATCGTGCGCACCGCTGGCCTTCAGCGCAACAAGACCGAGATCAAGCGCGATTTCGACTATCTCGCCCGGCTGTGGGACGGGATTCGCGAAACAACGTTGTCCTCCAGCGCCCCGGCGATGATCCACACCGATTCCGATCTGATCAAGCGCGCCATCCGCGACATCTATGATCGCGAGATTGAGGAAGTGGTGGTCGAAGGCGAAGCCGGATACCGCGCCGCCCGCGATTTCATGAAGCTGCTGATGCCCAGCCATGTGCGCCGGGTGAAGGCCTATTCCGACCCCGTTCCGCTGTTCCAGCGTTACGGCGCGGAAGATCAGCTTTCGGCCATGTATGATCCGGTGGTGCAGCTGAAAAGCGGCGGCTATCTGGTGATCAATCCCACCGAGGCGCTGGTCTCAATTGACATCAACTCCGGCCGTTCGACCAAGGAACACGGGATTGAGGCGACCGCGCTCAACACCAACCTTGAAGCCGCGCGTGAAATTGCCCGTCAGTTGCGCCTGCGCGATATGGCCGGGCTGGTGGTGATAGATTTCATCGACATGGAGAACAATTCCAACACCCGCAAAGTTGAGCGGTGCATGAAGGATTCGCTCAAGAACGATCGGGCGCGGATCCAGGTCGGGCGGATTTCCGGCTTCGGTCTGATGGAGATGAGCCGCCAGCGCCTGCGCACCGGCGTGCTCGAAGCGACCACACGCGGTTGTCCGCATTGCGATGGCACAGGCCTCGTCCGCACCGCCTCATCCGCCGGGCTTTCGGCCCTGCGCTTGATTGAGGACGAAGCGGCCAAGGGCAAGGGCACGGTGATCTCGCTCTATGCCAGCACCGAGGCGGCAGTCTATCTGCTCAACGCCAAGCGCGCTGATCTGGCCGAGATCGAGCATCGTTATGGCGTGATGGTGCAGGTTGTGCCCGAAGGCGAGAACGAAGGCGCCAAGATGCGCGTCGCCTCGTCCGGCCCGCGCCCAACGGAAATGCCGAAGTTTGAGCCGATTGTCTTTGAAGACGATGGCTACGACGACATCCCCGAGGAAGAAGACGAGGTCGAGGAAGATCGCGGTGAAGACCGTGGTCAGGATCGGGCTGGTGATCGTGGTCGCAGTCGTGGTGGTCGCAGCCGTGGCGGTCGCAATCGCGGCCGATCACGCGATGACGCTGGAGCCGATGACACTGCCGCTAACAGCGATGAAGCACGCGCCTCTGATGATCGAGCCAACGATGATCGGGGCGGCGACGAAATCCGTGAGGGTGAGACCGAGGAAGAGGCTGACGCCCGCCGCAAGCGCCGTCGCCGTCGCCGTGGTGGTCGCGGTCGCAACCGCGATCGTGATGGCGAGGGTCAGGAAACAGGCGAAGGCGCTGCTGAAGCTGATTCCGATGCCGAAGCATCCAACGGTGAGGCCAATGACGCCGAACCGCGCGAAGGCGAAACCGCTGCCGAAGCCGAAGAACGTGGCCGCAAGCGCCGCCGTCGTGGCGGTCGCGGACGCGGACGCTCGCGCGATCAGGCTGATGGTGAGGCGCTGACGGTCGAAGGCGAAGCGGTTGACGCTGCGCCTGCTGAACTCGATCCGGTCGAGGAAGCCGAAGCGCCAGTGGAAATGCCCAAGCGCCGTTCGCGCCGCAAGCCTTCCGCTGACGTGGAAACTGAGGTGGTCGAAGCCGCCCCGGAAGTGGAAGCAGAGGCCCAAGCCGCTCCTGCCAAACCCCGCCGCAGCCGCGCCAAGAAGGCCGAAACCGTCGCCGAGGCGCTCGAAGCTCCTGCAGCGGAACCTGCTGCTGTGGCCGAAGTGGCCGAAGCACCCGCCAAGCCCAAGCGGGCCTCACGCGCCAAAAAGGCCGTTGCCGAGGCCGAAGCAGCACCCGCTGCCGATGGGACCACCGAAGAAGGCGAACTCGACGAAAACGGCGAACCCCGCCGTGGCGGCTGGTGGCAGCGCACTTTCGGGCAATAGGCACGATCAGCGCGGACCGGGGGTTGTTCCTCCGGTCCGCAGCTGAGCCATCACTTGCTCCCGCTCCCCCGCTGTGGCGCAGAACTCAATCGGCAAACTGAGTTAGCGACAGGTTGTTGCCATCGGGGTCAGCGAACCAGGCGATCTTGTGTCCGGGCGGACTGGTCCAGACGCCTGCCTCGTCCTGCTCCATGCCCGGATAGCGCGAAAACTCCACGCCCTTGGCCATCAGGCTGGCAATCTCGGCATGGATATCGGCGACCTTCCAGCCAAGCACCGTATTGGGCGCGGGCGAGACCGCCGGCAATTTTTGCACCCGCAGCATCCGTCCGCCGGTCTGGAACACGATGGCAAAGGGGGTGTCCTCCAGCAGATCCAGCCCCAGTATCTCGTCATAGAAATGCAACGCCTCGCCGGGCCTTGCGGTGGCAACAAAACCCATCGCTTCGGTGTTCATATCCATCGCACGAACTCCTATTCCCCGCTCTTGCGCGCAACGCCCCATTCCATCCACCCGGCCCATTTGGGCACGCCGTCGAAATAGTCCTGCCCCACCGGTTCAATCACAAAGCCCGCTGGCGCAATCGCAGCGCCCACTTCGCGGGTCAGGTGGCAATTGCCCATCAACTTCTTCCACACAGGCTCGATCCGCCGCTGCCACTTTTGCTGCGCGGCGTCGGGCGCTTTCCCGTGTTCAAGATAAAGCAGCGTGCCGCCGGGCTTAAGCACGCGGCGCATCTCGCTCAGCACCTTGGCCGGATCGTTCACCGAACACAGCGTGTAGGTGCAGACCACGGTATCGAAGCTGGCATCGCCAAACGGGATCGCCTCGCCCACGCCTTGTCTAATTTCGGCGGCCCAGCCATTGGCCTCGGC
>CAMDSM010000244.1 GCA_945906905.1 Altererythrobacter xiamenensis
AAAGCCGACCGTGCGTTCGAGCGATTGTTCGGGAATATGGCCCATCACAAACACATCGCGCGCGGCCACCCCGGCATCGTTGGAAAAGGAAATCAGCGGCACGCCCGAGGGACGCGCCTGCGCCAGCACCGCCGATACGTCATCGCGCATCAGCGGGCCCAGGATCAGGGCATTGCCATCGGCCACTGCCCGGCTGGCTGCGCGGCTTGCACCGCCAGCGGTGTCGTAAGTGGTGATGCGCAGGTTTTCGGCATTGGTATCGAGCAGCGCCATGGTGGTGGCATTGACAATCGACTGGCCGACGGCGGCATTCTCGCCACTCAACGGCACCAGCAGCGCCACCCGGTGGCGACCCTGATCCTGCGGCAGGACATTGGCCGATGGCACATCGGTTGGCACCGTGACCGGCGGAGCGGTGGTGGTTGGGCCATCACCACCATCGGGAATAACCTTACAGCCCGCCAGCGCCAGAGTGAACAAGGCAACGGCTAAACCGCGCCGCAAATTACCGAACATGCTTGCTGCCTCCGCTGCATCTGGTTCATGGAGCGTGTGTGACCAGCGCTGCCGAACCCGAAACTCTAACTCCCGGCCTCTATATAGCCGCAACTCCGATTGGCAATCTCGGGGACATCACTTTGCGTGGGCTTGCTGTTCTGACGCGCTGTGATGCGATTGCCTGCGAGGATACGCGAGTTACCGGCAAGTTGCTCAAGCTGCTGGGGATCAGCAATCGCATGATCCGCTATGACGATCACGCCAGCGATGCAGACCGCCAGCGGCTGATCGCGGCGATGCAGCATCAGGCGATCGCGCTGGTGAGCGATGCCGGGATGCCGCTGGTGTCAGACCCCGGTTTCCGTCTGGTGCGCGAGGCGCGCGCCGCCGGGATCACCGTCACCGCCTTGCCCGGTGCCAGCGCGCCGCTGCTGGCACTGGCACTGTCCGGCCTGCCGAGTGACCGCTTTCTGTTCGCCGGGTTCCTGCCCCCCAATGAGCAGGCCCGCGCCGCCGTTCTGGCTGAACTGGCGAACGTGCGCGCCACGCTGATCTTCTTCGAAACCGCCCCGCGTCTAGTGAAGGCGCTGACCCAGATCGCCCAAGTGCTGCCCGGCCGTGAAGTGGCGGTGGCGCGCGAGCTGACCAAAATGCACGAGGAATGCCGCAGCGGCAGCGCCGAGGAGTTGCTGGCGCATTATCAGACGCATCCACCGCGCGGCGAAATCGTGCTGCTGATCGGCCCGCCGGGTGAGCGGGATTTGGGCGAGGTTGACGCCGATGCGCTGCTGCTGGCGGCGATGGAGCATGACAAGCCCAGCCAGGCGGCGGGGCAGGTGGCCAAGGTTACCGGGCTTGATCGGCGCACGCTTTATGCCCGCGCGATGGAACTGCGCATCAAATGAGGCGTCAGCAGGCCGAACAACAAGGCCGCCAAGGCGAGGCGCGCGCGGCGGCGTGGTTGCGGCTGAAAGGCTGGTCGATCCTCGACACCCGCGTAAAAACCCCTGCAGGTGAGATTGACATCATCGCCCGCCGTGCTGGCCTGATCGCCTTTGTCGAAGTGAAATGGCGCAGCAAAGTGGCCGATCTCGATCATGCAATAGACGCCTACCGCCTGCGCCGCGTGGCCGCTGCCGCCGAATCCGTGGCGCATAAATATGCCACCAATGGCGAGGATTTGCGGGTGGACGTGATCCTGCTTGCACCGCGCGCCTTCCCTCGCCACATCACCAATGCTTGGCAGCCATAGGAAGCAGTATGAGTTTACGCGTCGCCCTGCAGATGGACCCGATCGAAAGCATCAATGTCGCCGGGGATTCCAGCTTTGCGCTGATGTTGAGCGCGCAGGCGCGCGGTCATGTGCTGTGGCATTATGATGTGGGCAGCTTGGCCTATGACAGCGGTCGGCTGACCGCCTGGGCATCGCCGATCACCGTGCAGCGGGTGCTGGGCAACCATTTCACCAAGGGCGAATCGCGCAAGATTGATCTGGCCGCCGACCTTGATGTGATCCTGATGCGGCAGGATCCGCCGTTCCATCTGGGCTATATCAGCGCTGCCCTGCTGCTCGACCGATTGCGCGGCACCACGCTGGTCTCCAACGATCCGCGCGAGGTGATCAACGCGCCGGAAAAGATGTATGTGCTGGATTACGCGCGCTTCATGCCGCCCACACTGGTCGCCCGCAATCTGGCCGATGTGCGCGAATTTCAGGCCCGGCACGGAGCGGTGGTAGTGAAACCCCTGCACGGCAATGGCGGCAAAGCGATCTTCAAGGTCGATGCGGACGGCACCAATCTTTCAGCGCTGATGGAAGTGTTCAACCAGACTTGGCCCGAACCGCACATGGTCCAGCCATTCATCCCCGAAGTGGCACTGGGCGACAAGCGCATCGTGCTGGTCGACGGAGAATTTGCCGGGGCCATCAACCGCCGCCCGGGCGAGGGCGAATTCCGCAGCAATCTGGCGCAGGGCGGCTTTGCCGAGGCCGCCACGCTTACCCCGCAAGAAGAGGAAATCTGCGCCGCCATGGGCCCGGATTTGAAGGCGCGCGGGCTGGTGTTCGTGGGGATCGACGTGATCGGCGGCAAGTGGCTGACCGAAATCAACGTCACCTCGCCCACAGGCATTCTGGCGATAGATGGCTTCAACGGCACCGATACGCCAGGGCGTATTTGGGATGCATTGGAGCGGCGGGTGGCGGGAAATTTGCTTACCTAAAGGTAACTTGAGATATTGGGGAAAACCCCTATTCTAATCCCGTTCCCTCGGATGCGCATGGCGATACGTGTCGAGCAAAGTCGCCGCATCAACCTTGGTATAAATCTGCGTCGAACCCAGGCTGGCATGGCCCAGCAGCTCCTGCAAACTGCGCAAATCCGCGCCCGCTCCCAGCAGATGGGTGGCGAACGAATGGCGCAGGGCATGGGGCGTGGCGGTGGCGGGCAGGCCCAGCATCGTGCGGGCGCTGGCCATGGCCTTTTGCACCATGCCCTGGCCCAGTGGGCCGCCTTTGGCTCCGCGAAACATGGGTTCGTCGGCCTTAACTGGCCACGGGCTTTGACGCAGGTAATCGCCCACGGCATCGCGCACTGCCGGGATCAGCGGCACCACGCGCTGCTTGCCGCCTTTGCCGGTCACTTGCAGCGTTTCGCCCAAGGGCAAGTCGGCCCCGGTCAGGCTGAGCGCCTCGGCGATGCGCAGGCCGGCGCCATACATCAGCAACAGCACCGCCTTGTCCCGCGCGCCGATCCAGCTGTCGGTCGCGCTGGCCGAAACCATGTCGGCCACATTGACCGCATCGTCGGGCGTGATCGGGCGGGGCAGGCCTTTCTTGATACGCGGCCCACGCAAGCGCGGTGCACTCGCCTCGCTCTCGCCCGCTTGTTCGCGCGCAAAAACCAGAAATCCCTTGAGCGCCGACAATTCGCGCGCGGCAGAAACATTGACCAGGCCCTCGGCCCGCCGCTGTGCCAGTTGCAGTCGCAGGGCCGGGGCCTGAAGCCGCGCCACCTCGGCAAAATCCTGCGCTCCGGTGCCGTCCAGCAGGCGAGCGGCAGCGGCGAGATAGGCGCGCACCGTATGCGGCGAACGGCGGCGGCCGTGGGTGAGGTGGGCGTGCCAGGCCTC
>CAMDSM010000245.1 GCA_945906905.1 Altererythrobacter xiamenensis
CCACTTCGCCGTCCATCAGCAGGTCGGCTTTTGTCAGCTCGTCCACGAAGGCGCGGGTCTTGAGGCCGGCTTCCTCGAACTTCTGGCAGAAATCGAGCAATTCCTTGGTGTGCGGGGTCGGTTGCGATTCGGCATCAAACAGCTCACGCCCTTCGTCAAACGCGCCGAGCAGGTCAGTGGTCGGATCGAAGCACAGCGAGAGGTTTTCCGAGCCCTGTTCAATCTTTGCCAGCAGGAAGGGATAGCGGCGGATATAAGCCGGGATATAGGGCGAGCCGATCAGCGTGCCGTCTTCCTCGAAGAACACGTTGACGCCTTCGTTGAGGCCCATCAGCGCGAGCGGAACGGGATTATCGCCCACCGAAAATACGATCGGATAATCGCGCAACGCCTGCGGGAATTCCTCCACCGTCAATGGAATCGCGTGCTGTTTGACGACCCACGCGGCCTTGTCGACCGAACGGGCCTTCCAGCTGCCATGATCGACGCTGTTGAGCGGTACGAGGTCATTGTAAAGAACGGGCAAACCGGGCTTCGGCGCGCTGGCCATGGATATCTCTCCGAAACTGAATTGTCATTCGCGGCCCCGACTGACCGCGCGCTGGGCGGGGGCTTTAGTGGCTGGCAGGCCCGCGCGCAAGGAGCTTGCCGGGATTGAGCAGCCCTTGCGGATCGAGCGCCTGTTTGATGCTGGCCATAAGCGCCAATTGCACCGGATCGCCCAGACGCGCCAGCTCATCGCGCTTGAGCTGGCCGATGCCGTGTTCGGCACTGATTGATCCGCCCCACTGTGTCACCAGATCATGCACAAAGCTACTGATCGCCTTGCCTTGCGTCTCCGCCCATTCGCCTGCCACAGCACCGTGCGGAGCGAGCACATGGTAATGGACATTGCCATCGCCCAGATGGCCGAACGCCACCGCGCGGCATCCGGGGAACCTGGCCTCAACCTGTGGCACGGTTTCGGCTACAAAATCGGCCATCATGGTGACCGGAACCGAGACATCGTGCTGCATCGCCGGGCCATGAGCACGTTCAGCTGGAGCGATTTCGTCACGCAAGGTCCAGAATTCCTCGGCCTGGGCTTCGTTCATCGCTATCGTGGCATCGTCCACCAGCCCGGCCTCAAAAGCGCTTTCGAGCAGGCTTTGCGCGCGGGCGGGCAGCGTGTCAGCTCTGGCGGCATCGGCGCCCAATTCGATCAGTGCGTGCCATTCATGCTCTCCTGCCAGCGGTGCGCGCGTGCCCGGAACATGCGTCAGCACGGCGTTGAGCGAGTGGCGCGGCAGCACCTCAAAACCTTCCAGCGCGTCGCCTGCCACTTGCTCGACATGCAGCAGCAGCAGCCGGGCCGCGCGAATATCGGACAACCCCACCCACAGCACAGCGCGGTCAGCAAGGGCGGGGAGCAGCCGCAGGGTTGCCCCGGTGATGATCCCCAGCGTGCCTTCAGAACCGATCAGCAGCTGCTTCAGGTCAAACCCGCGATTGTCCTTTTTCAGCGGCACCAGCGTGTCGAATATCGACCCATCGGCCAGCACCGCCTGCAACCCCAGCACTTGTGCCCGCATCGATCCGTGGCGCAGCACTTGCGTGCCCCCGGCATTGGTCGAGATCAGCCCGCCGATGGTCGCCGAGCCCTTGCCGCCCAGTGTCAGCGGGAAGCGCAGGCCATGCGCCGAGGCGGCGTCGTGCAGCACTTGCAGGATCACTCCGGCCTCACAGGTCACCTCACGCGCTTGAGGATCGAGCCGGGTGATCGTGTTCATCCGCCGCAGCGAAAGCACCAGCGCCTCGCCGCTGTCATCGGGCGTCGCCCCTCCCGACATGCCGGAATTTCCGCCCTGTGGCACAATTGGCACGCCATATTGGCCGCACAGCTTCACCAGCATCGCCACCTCGGTTGTGGAGGCAGGAGAGGCGAGGCCAATGGCCTTGCCAGTATAGCGCCCGCGCCAATCGGTCAGCCACGGGCCGACAAGTTCTGGATCGTCGGTAAAGCCGCGCGGCCCCAACAGTGCGCGTAATGCGGTGAGAAATGTGTCAGCGGTGTTCATGCTCGCGCTTCTGCCAGCGGGCAGGCGGGCTTGCAAAGGGCAAAATGCCAATTTGCCGTCATATAGTTAAGCCACTATTCAACCAGCCCTGCTAGAGCTTCCATCCGTGATCAAGCGCCTTCTCCTTGCCTGCGCCGCACTGGCGGCATTTACTCCTGCTCTGACGGGTGAGGCATCCTTGCAGGCGCAGGTGGCCGATATCAGTCTCGGCGGGATCGACAGCCCGCAAGTCCAGATGCTGGATGAGGCGCGCCAGCCGCAAGTGTTGTCGCAGGTGCGCATTCGCCAGCGGGTGGTCATCCGCGTTTCTCCCAGTCCGCCCAATGCCCGCGAACGGCTATTGGGGCTGCAATCGCGTGGTGCTTCGGGCACGAGCTATCGCGAAGTGCCGCATGACGATTGTGTGCGGGTGGACAATATCGTCGGCGTGCAGCCCACTGCTGACAACCGGCTGCTGCTGTTCATGGAAAATCGCAATGTGCTGGCGGCCACGCTTGATCGCGAATGCACGGCGCGGGCGTTCTATTCGGGCTTCTATGTGGAGCGCAACGAGGACGGGCGGCTATGCGTGCAGCGAGACCTGCTGCAATCGCGCGCCGGCACCTCGTGTTCGGTCGAACAGCTCACCCGGCTGGTCCAAGCGGCAAGCTGAGGGCATTTTCTTGACTTTTTTGCTGGTCAGTGCTTAGGGCCTGCCAGTTGCGGCGCGGCCTTGTGCTCGCCATCCATTGCCTGCGGGAAATCCCAGGCCCAATCCGGACATAAGCGCACCCTATGACATTCGCCGATCTCGGCCTTTCCGAAGAATTGCTCCAGGCGGTCATCGATTCCGGCTATACAGTGCCGACGGCGATCCAGGCTGAGGCCATCCCGCAAGTGCTGATGATGCGCGACATCATCGCCATCGCCCAAACGGGCACGGGCAAAACCGCCAGCTTCGTGCTGCCGATGATCGACATCCTCTCCAACGGCCGCCGCCGTGCAAGGATGCCGCGTTCGCTCATCCTTGAGCCGACGCGTGAACTGGCGATGCAGGTGGCCGAGAATTTCGAGAAATACGGCAAGAATCATGACCTGAAGATGGCGCTGCTGATCGGCGGCGTGCAGATGGGCGATCAGGTCAAGGCGCTGGAATCGGGCGTTGACGTGCTGATCGCCACTCCGGGCCGCCTGATGGACCTGTTCGAACGCGGCAAGATCCTGCTGACCGGCTGCGATCTGCTGGTGATCGATGAGGCTGACCGGATGCTCGACATGGGCTTCATTCCCGATATCGAATTCATCTGCGAAAAACTGCCCAACCCGCGCCAGACGCTGCTGTTTTCGGCCACCATGCCCGGCCCGATCAAGAAGCTGGCCGACAAGTTCCTGTCAAACCCCAAGCAGATCGAGGTTGAGCGCGCCGCCAGTGCCAACGTCAACATCACCCAGTTCAAGGTGGCCATTTCCGCACGCAAGAAGTTCGATGCGCTGAAATATCTGCTCGAAGTCGACAATGTGCAGACCGCGATGGTCTTTGCCAACCGCAAGACCACGGTGCGCGAACTGAACACC
>CAMDSM010000246.1 GCA_945906905.1 Altererythrobacter xiamenensis
CTGGAGTGAGCAGCTGCTGGGTGACCGTGATCACATCATCATCCTGCGCTTGTGCGGCGGAGGCATGGAAAATGGTAAGCGCCAATAGGGCGCACGTAGTCGTCTTGTGCATCGTATCTGTCCTGTCTGAATGAAAATGCCGGAACCACCCGGCGATGATCGGTCAGACAGTCAGCGGCGGGCCTGTTGCAGGCGGTAGCGTGGTGGGCGTGGTGGGCGAGAGCGTCCGTGCGCGGGTGGCGTTGTAGGCCTCTTGCGCCAGCTGTGGCAGCGGCGGGCGAACCAGGGGATCGGGCGGCGTGGCATTGTCGGCCAGGCTGGCGAAAGCGCACGGCTCACCCTTGTCGCCCTCATCCGAAGCGGGTGCATCCGGCTTCATTGGGATGACGAGGGTCTGGTCCGAATTGCAGATCGCCACCACCAGATCGCCGCTGCGATCCTGCGCGATCATTATGCCACCGGGCATCAGAGCGCGCATCATCAGCGCAGCGGCCAGCAGCAGCAGGCAGAAGGCGTTGCGCCAGCCGGAAATATTGCGACTCATGGTGTCGGCGCTTTAGAACCTAGTGCGCGGATCGCCAATGGGAATGCGCGGCTCGGTCAGTCGCCGCCTCCGCCGTCGCCTCCAGAGCCACCCCCGCCAGAATCCCCGCCGCCCGAATCGCTCCAATCACCGCTGTCATTTTCCCAGCGCCCATCGTTGTCGATGCGGTCATCGCGCGACCATGTGCTGAAGCCCGGCCCGCTGTCACTACCCGACGAATTGCTGCCCGATGCCACCCGCCCGCGAGCGCCCACAAGGCCCCAGACGATCCACACGAACACCCCGATCCCAAACCCGGCCAGAACATCGCCCATGCCCATTCCCACGCCGATGCCGACTGCAAGGCTGAGCCCAAACTTCGCCAATCCGTTCATGCCCTGCCCCCTTTTGCGCTATCCCGCGGCCGCCACAATCGCCGCCCATGCCGCCTCGTCGATCACCTCGATTCCCAGCGCGGCAGCCTGTTTCAGCTTCGAACCCGCGCCAGGCCCGGCCACCACCAGATCCGTTTTGGCACTGACGGACCCGGCGGACTTGGCACCCAGACGCTCCGCCTGCGCCTTGGCTTCGTCACGGCTCATGGTTTCCAGCTTGCCGGTGAACACCACGGTTTTTCCTGACACGGCGCTGGCCGTGGTTTCGACGATGTAATCGGGCGGGGAGACTTCGCGCAGCAGATCCTCCCACACGGCAACATTGTGCGGTTCGTGGAAGAAATCGTGCAAGGCATCGGCCACGGCGGGGCCGATGCCGTCGATGGCGGTGATTTCGGTCAGCGCATTCTCTCGCCCGACAACATCGCGCAAGGCGCCCAGCGTCACAAACCGCTTCAACAAATCGCGCGCGGTCACCACACCCACATGGCGGATACCCAACCCGAACAACAGCCGTGCGGCATCGGGAGAACGGCGCGCCTCGATACTTGCCAACAGGTTGTCCACAGACTTGTCCTGCCACCCCTCACGCCCGACGATCTCGTTGCGCCGAAGGTGGAGGTGGAAGATATCGGCCGGGCTTTCCAGCCAACCAAGGGCGAAAAACTCGTCGATAGTCTTGTCGCCCAGCCCGTCGATATCCAGCGCGCTCCGGCTGACGAAATGCTTCAACCGCTCGGTTCGCTGTGCGGGACAGATCAGCCCGGCGGTGCAGCGCACATCGACCTCACCCTCTTCGGCCACGGCCTCGCTGTGGCATTCGGGGCAGTGATCGGGGAAATGATAGGGAGCGCGCTCCACATCTCGGGTGAGGTTTTCCACCACCTGCGGGATCACATCGCCCGCCCGCTGGATCACCACCCGATCACCCGGACGTACGCCCAGTCGGGCAATCTCGTCGCGGTTGTGCAGTGTGACATTGGTGACGGTGACCCCGCCCACCAGCACCCGGGCGAGGCGGCCGACGGGCGTCAGCTTGCCCGTGCGGCCGACCTGGATATCGATCCGTTCCAGCACAGTCTCGGCCCGTTCGGCGGGAAACTTGTGTGCGATCGCCCAGCGCGGGGCCTTGGCGACAAAGCCCAGCCGCGCCTGCCAATCGAGCCGGTCGACCTTATAAACCACCCCGTCGATCTCATACGGCAGGCCCGCGCGGCGCGCTGAAATGCTGCGGTAATGCTGCAGCAATTCCTCCACCGAATGGCACAGCTTGAGGTCCGGAGAAATCGGCACGCCCCAGCTTTCGATGGCCCCCATCACCTCCTGCTGCGTTGCACCCGGCAGCGCGCTTGCGGCACCCCATCCGTGGGCGAGGAAGCGCAAGGGCCGCGCCTTGGTGACCTGCGCATCCTTCTGCCTGAGCGATCCCGCCGCTGCATTGCGCGGGTTGGCGAACAGCTTGCCGCCGCTCGCTTCCTGTGCGGCATTGAGTGCGGTAAAATCTTGTTTATCCATGTAAACTTCGCCGCGAATTTCGAACACTTCAATCCCGCAATCAATTTGCTGCGGAATATCACCGATATGCGCGACATTGGCCGTTACATCCTCGCCCACCTGCCCATCACCGCGCGTCGCGGCGCGCAACAGCACACCGTTTTCATAGCGTAGCGAACACGACAGCCCGTCAATCTTGTCCTCGGCCGTCAGCGCCACCGGCTCGTCCTCGCCCAGCGCCAGAAACCGCCGCACGCGCCCGACGAAATCGGCCACTTCGTCATCGGCAAAAGCATTGTCGAGGCTCATCATCCGAACCTCATGCGCCACTTTGCTCAACGGCGAGGCGCTGACCTCGTGGCCCACCGCACTGTTGGGCGAGTCCGCGCGCACCAACTGCGGAAAGGCCGCTTCTAGTTCAGCATTACGCCGCACCAGCGCATCAAACTCCGCGTCGGAAATCTCCGGCTCATCGGCGGCATGATAGAGCCGGTTGTGATGTGCGATCTGGCGCGCGAGGCGCATCAGTTCATTGGCGACATCGGCTTGGGAGGGCATCATCACACCCCCTCCAGCAACCGATCAGCCTGCGCCCGTGCCTCAGCCGTAATCTCTGCGCCGCTCAGCATCCGCGCGATCTCCTCTTGCCGCCCCGCAGCATCGAGCCGGACGACGGAAGTGCGCGTCACCACGCCCTCAGAGCTCTTGGCGATCAGGTAATGCGTGCCGCCACGCGCGGCCACTTGCGGGCTGTGCGTTACCGCCAGCAATTGCCCGCCGCTGGCCAACCGCGCCAGACGCTCGCCGATGGCCGAGGCCACCGCCCCGCCCACGCCGCGATCGATTTCGTCGAAGATCACCGTTGCCGCTCCGCCCTTTTCCGCCAGCGCCACTTTCAGCGCCAGGATGAAGCGCGATAATTCGCCGCCGCTGGCGATCTTGTTGAGCGGGGCGAAATCGGAGCCGGGGTTGGTGGAGATGAGGAATTCCACGCTGTCCATCCCGTGCGCGCCCCAGCGGTCCTCATCCAGCAAGGTGACAGCGGTGCAAAAGCGCGCGGCATCCAGCTTGAGCGGGGCCAGTTCATCCGCCACCGCCCGGTCCAGCGCCA
>CAMDSM010000247.1 GCA_945906905.1 Altererythrobacter xiamenensis
TAGACGAGGCGCTGGGCCTGACGCTGGTGTTCCACTGGACCGGCGCGGCACTGGCTGCTGCGGTGATGGCGCTGCCGTTGATGGTGCGGGCGATGCGCCTGTCGATCGAGGCGGTCGATCGCAGGCTGGTGGGCGCGGCGCGCACGCTGGGGGCGACGCGGGCCCGCGCCTTTGCCACCATCACCCTGCCGCTCAGCCTGCCGGGGATCGCGGCGGGCGCGATGCTGGGCTTTGCCCGCAGCTTGGGCGAATTTGGTGCCACCATCACCTTTGCCGCCAATATCGCCGGACAAACCCGGACCCTGCCGCTGGCGATTTACTCCGGCTTGCAGACGCCCGGCGGCGAGGGGCTGGTGGCGCGGCTGGCGGTAATTTCGATCGTGCTGTCCTTGGGCGCGCTGGTGGCGTCCGAAGTGCTGGTGCGGCGTTCTGGTGGAGGCCGCTCCCATGTCCTTTGAGCTAAGCCTGCGCCACCGGATGGGCGAGCGCACGATTGCCCTTGATCTGGTCAGCGATGCTGGGCTTACCGCTTTGATTGGGGCATCGGGCGTGGGCAAGAGCACGGTGCTCAATTGCATCGCCGGGCTGATCCGGCCCGATGCTGGGTGTATCACGGTGGCGGGCGAAGTGCTGTTTGACAGCGAGGCTGGCATCAACCTGCCGCCCCATCAGCGGCGTGCGGGCTATGTGTTTCAGGATGCGCGACTATTTCCGCATCTCAAGGTGGCAGCCAATCTGTCTTATGGCGAAAAGTTGGCCCGGCCTGAAAACCGCTGGATCGGGCTGGAACAGGTGGTGGAACTGCTCGGCATCGGCGATCTGCTGAGCCGCTGGCCCGCCACCCTATCCGGCGGAGAAGTGCGCCGTGTCGCAATTGGCCGCGCGCTGCTTTCGGCCCCGCGCTTCCTCCTGCTCGACGAGCCGATGGCCTCGCTCGACGCACCGCGCGCCGAGGGTATCCGCGCGCTGATCGAACATATCCGCGACCAACTTGCGTTGCCGATCCTGCTGGTCAGCCACGATGCGGGCGAGGTTAAGCGGCTGGCGAGGCGGATCATGTCACTCGACTGATCCGACCCGCCCGCGGCTTACGCAAACAGCGCCGTATCAATCGGCAGACTGCGCACACGCTTGCCCGTCAGAGCAAACAGGGCATTGGTCAGCGCCGGGATCACCGGGGGCAGGGCGGGCTCGCCAAGGCCGGTGGGGGGGTTGTCTGACAACACAAATTCGGCGTGGATCTGCGGCACCATCGGCATGCGCGGCAGCTGGTAATTGTGGAAATTGGACTGCACCGCTGCCCCGCCCTCGATCTCCACCGCCAACTGCAGGGCCTGGCCGATGCCATCGATGACCGAACCTTCGACCTGGTTCATCGCCCCGAACGGGTTGATGATTTGGCTGCCAACATCGCCCGCCACCCACACATTATGCACCACCACCTGATTGCGCGCGTTGAGGCTGGCTTCCACCACTTCGGCAAAATAACCCTGGTGGCTGTAGTAATAGCCAAACCCAAGCGCGTGGCCTTCTGCCACCGGCTGGGTCCAGCTGGCCATGTCCATCACCTTGGTCGTTACCGCGCGCAGGCGGCGCGGGTCAAAGCCCAGGGCTGGGCCAGTAAAGCCCATGGTTCCCGGTTCAGGCTCGGCCCCGTCAACGATCTCCAGCAGCAGCGTTGGCAGATCCCTGCCGCCAGCGCGCGCCACGTCATCCAGAAAGCTCTGGAACACGAAGGCGATCGCATTGCTGGTGGGCGCACGCAAGGCCCCCATCGGCACGGCAGTGGTCATCTTGGTCTGGCCATAGCGCAGGTTGGGCACGTATCTGGCCGGAAATTCGTCAGCCGACATGGCCGCTGGATTGAACGGCCCGGCACCAAGATCAAAGGTGACGAAGTGATCCTCCAGCCCGGTGATCTTGCCATCAGCATCAAGCCCGGCGCGCAGGCGATGCCACCCGGCGGGGCGGTAGAAATCGCTGCGCAGATCGTCCTCGCGGCTCCAGATCAGCTGCACCGGGGTGCCGGGCATCTGCTTGGCGATGGCAGCCACCTGGACCATGTAATCATTGTTCAACCGCCGACCGAAGCCGCCGCCCATGCGGGTGATATGCACCAAGACCTTGTTCATCGGCAGGCCGAGATAGGTCGCCACCGACTGCTGACCGCCCTGCGGCAACTGCGTCGGCGCCCACATTTCGATGCTGCCATCGTCGTGCATCAAGGCAGTGCAGTTCATCGGCTCCATCGCCACATGGGCGAGGAACGGATAGGAATACTCGCCCTCGATCACTTGCGTGGCACCGGCCAGCGCGGCATCGATATCGCCCTTGGTGGAGAACACTTCCGCCGGGGTGCCGCTGGCCATCAAGGCGCGGGCATCGGCATCGTATTTGGCGCTGGAATGGCCGGCCCAATCGCCATTGTCCCATTGCACATTCAGTCGTTCGCGGGCCTTGTTGGCCAGCCACCAGTTGTTGGCCACAATCGCTACACCATCGACCAGTTCGGTGGCATTGCCGTTGCCTTCAACGGTGAAGGCATCGATCACGCCGGGCGCGGATTTGGCCGCATCCAGATCAGCCGAAACCAGCCGTGCGCCGAACACGGGCGAGCGTTCATAGGCGGCATAGACCATTCCCGGCAGCCGCGTGTCGACCCCGAAGATCCCTTCGCCGCGCACGATCTTGGGGCTGTCGATCCCTCCGATAGCACGGCCAATGATGCGGAAATCGGCCGCGTCCTTGAGGTGCAGCGAAGCGGTTTCCGGCACGGCCTGCAGCGCGGCATCGGACGAGAAATCGCCGTAAGGCGCACGGCGGGCCGAAGCCTGGTGAACGATGACCGAAGGCTCGGTGGTGAGTTCACCCACCGGCACGCCCCAGCGCTGGGCGGCGGCTGCCAGCAACATCTGGCGGGCAGCGGCACCCGTCTGGCGCATCGGTATCCAGTTCATCGGCGTGGCAAAGCTGCCCCCGGCGATCTGCGGGCCATATTTGGCCCCGTCACTATCGCCCTGAATGATCCGCACCTGATCCCAATCGGCATCCAGTTCCTCGGCGATCAGCATCGGCAGCATGGTCTTGATGCCTTGGCCGATTTCCGGATTCTTGCCGACAATGGTGATGATGTTGTCCGGACTGATGGTGATAAAGGCGTTGAGTGCGGCGCTTTCGCCCCCGGCGCTTTCTGGCGCCATGGCGTGCGCCGTTAATGGGAAGCTGGCGGTCAGTGCCAGCCCGCCGCCCGCCAGCGCGGACACTTTCAGGAACGATCGGCGGTTGAGTGTTTCGACGTTATGCATTGACCGGACCCTCCGCAGCCACTTGAGCAATCGCCCTGCTGATCCGGGTATAGCAGGCGCAGCGGCAGATATTGCCCTGCATGGCGCTGTCTATTTCTGCCTCGGTGGGATTGGGGTTGCGGGTGAGTAGCGCGGTCGCACTCATCAGCTGGCCAGACTGACAATAGCCGCACTGCAT
>CAMDSM010000248.1 GCA_945906905.1 Altererythrobacter xiamenensis
GGTTCCGGCCGTGAAACGCCCCTGCTTGACGAAATACTTCTGAAACTCGGCCGGATCGACGCCCTCGCTGTCGGGATCACTGGCATCCTTGGGTGGAGCGCTGAACATCCGGGCCAATTCTCGGTCGAAATCGATCAGTTCCTGCGCGATGTCGTGCCGTTCGCGAGAATAGCTGTGCAGCAGTGCCGGATCGCTTTGCCCGCGCAACACCGCGGCCAGCTTCCACCCCAGGTTGTAGCCATCCGCAATTGACACATTCATACCCTGCCCGGCTTTGGGGCTGTGGGTGTGGCAGGCATCACCGGCGATGAACACGCATGGAAAGTCGTCAGCGCC
This sequence comes from Altererythrobacter xiamenensis, assembly GCA_945906905.1. Lineage (GTDB taxonomy): Bacteria > Pseudomonadota > Alphaproteobacteria > Sphingomonadales > Sphingomonadaceae > Alteraurantiacibacter > Alteraurantiacibacter xiamenensis_A. The sequence continues at coordinate 337 of CAMDSM010000248.1, forward strand.
TTCGGGCACATCGTCATATTTGTCGCAGATGCGCTGCCCGATTTCGTAGACCGACCACCAGGCGACTTCGTGCACCTCCAGCGAATAGGGATGCATGATCCTGCGCGCCGCCGCGACCAGATCGTCGGGCGTGATGTTGCGGCTGGCGATGCGCTCGTCCTGGGCCAATTTGTCCAGCTCGATGTATAGCCGCACCATGTGGCCACCTTCGCGCGGAATGATCAGCATATTGCCTTCATTCGCCGAATGGATCGTCGCCTTCAGGCGGATGTCGGGAAAATCCGTCACCGCCAGCACATCCATCACACCCCAGGCCTGGCTGGCGAAATCGCCGCGCAACTCGCGACCGATTGCACCGCGTACCGAACTGCGGGCGCCATCGCAGCCGACAACATAGCGCGCTCTGATAGTTTCGATCTGGCCGGTTTGGTCCGCGTCGGTCCGCTCAATCCGCACCGTGACAGGATAATCTGCTGAAGCTGCGCGATCGATCGTTAGATCAACCAGACGCCGCTCATAAGACGGCTCAAGCCGGTTCGGAGAGTTCTGCATGAATTCGAGGAGGAAATCGTGCACCCGCGCCTGGTTCAGGATCAGATGGGGGAATTCGGAAAGATCGTCTTCGGTGTCCTGGATCCGGCCGCTGCGCACAATGTTCTCGCGGGCTGCATCGTCCGGACGCCAGAATACGGTTTCATTGACCCAATAGCCCTCCTTCATCACCTTTTCGGCGAAACCAAAGGCTTCGTACATTTCCACCGAGCGGCAGGCGATCCCATCAGCCTGGCCAATTTCCAGCCGCCCCGCCTTCTGCTCGACAATCGCTGTCCGGATATCGGGAAATGCCGAGAGTTGCGCCGCCAGTGTCAGCCCGGTCGGACCGGAACCGATGATCAGGACATCAACTTCTGTCGGCAGCGGATCGCTCGATCTACGCAACTGAAGCCCATCCTTGGGGGCAAGTATGAACGGGTCACCGGGATGGAACCCCTCAAGGTAGAACGCCACTGACAGCCCTTTCGCTTTACCGCCTGACAAGTAACGAGACCATGCCGGACGAAAATTCAATGTGAACGGGAAAGTCGCCGCTCCCGCCGGTTTGCAGGCAGCACCACCTTCAGGTGGCCTAGCTTGCTGCCTCGCCCTTAAACACAGATTGTATGTATACTGTCAATATCCATTGTTGCGCGGCATGGATAATGGCGGCCGAGGAACGAGGTTTCAGGTTTTCGCCTTGGCGCTGGCGCCTGCCAGCATTGTTGACCAGATAGCGCTGATTGGAAGAGGCGGGGCGGGCTCGGCGCGGCAGGCCAGAATGGCGAGGTAGCTTCGCAGATGAAAGATCATCAGCAGAGTGTGCGGCACGACCAGGAGTGTTGCAAAGATGATCGGGACTGGTTCCACCACCAAGACATAGTCAACATAACAGATCACCAAGGTCAGCGGCAGCATCAGCGCCAGCGCCAGCGGGACGAACCGGTTAGCGAGCAAGGCAATTCCGGCCAGAACCTCGACGTATTTGACCACGCCAAACAGGCCCGATGCCACGAGCCCGTCCATCAGGACATTCGCTTCATCGGATTGCGGCCTTTCGATCGGCAGCCAGTCAAACCAGAAGTTCAACCCGTTCGCGAGCAGGAACAGGCCCAGGAAAATGCGTGCTATCATCACAAGAACATTCATATATTGCCACTCCGCGTTGCCGTCGGAGTCCCCAATCTGTCAGATCGTCTTCCAGTCCTCACTGTCGAGCACCTTGCGATCATAGGAAACCGCGCGCGTCATATCTTCGACCAGAACTCCCGGCGCTGGACCACCCTCCTGATGCTGTTTTACGGCGTTGAGCAGCATCTGCCGCAGGCGCATCACGGCAATATCGGCCGCGACCAAATTCTCGTTTGCCCGATCCCATGGATCGTTCAGCGAAAGCGCCATGGCCACATCTTCAAACTCGATCGCCGCAAAGCCGCTCCAGCTTGTGGCCATGGTCGCGCGGTCTTGCCCCATGGCGTGGGGCCACTGCATCGTCACACTACAGCTTTCCTCATCATACCATTCGCCTTCGAAGCCAAGAAATTGGCGTGACCATTCTCGTGTAATGGGTTCGTTGTGACTGTAGGCGATCTGATAGGTTGCGGTTTGATCATCGGTCATGGGCACCTCGATGATTGCGATGGCGAAATCGGTATGGCCGGGAATGAAGCGCATGTTCGGCAGGATAACAGGGACCTGGCGTGCGTGGCGGGCATCGGCTCGCCCGGGGATGCCCCTGAAGGCGACATAGCGATAGCCATAATCGGTATCCTCGACTTCATATGCAGGTGCCAGACTGTCCCAGGCCGAGACCGGTACATCCTCGCCACGGCGGACCGCCGCCCACGATGGACGAACATCGTTCGTATGCAGCATACCTACGTGCGAGCTGTCCACACCACCTTCCCAAAGCGCGAGGAAATTGGCTGAGCTGTTCGCGCGAAAGGCATGGCAACTGTCTGCGGGGGCCCGTTCAAAGTCGAATGTCCGGAATGGAGGCAGCTGTTCCGGCGCTCCGATATAGGTCCAGATCAGACCGGAATGCTCGCGCACGGGATGAGCGCGGGCCTTCTTGCGTTCGCGATAGGCAGGGCTGTCGTGGTTGGGTGTTTCCATCAGGGTGCCGTCGACCGCGAATTTCCATCCGTGGTAAAGGCAGCGAAGGCCGCAATCCTCGTTGCGCCCCAGGCTCAATGACACACCGCGATGGAGGCAGTGGTCATCGAGCACGCCCACCCTGCCTTGCGTATCGCGGAAAGCCACCAGCCGCTCACCCAGTAGCCAGGTCAGAAGCGGTTTGCCGTCGCTTTCAACCTGCGAGGACAGCGCGACAGGATGCCAATAGGCCCGCATCAGGCTGCCCATCGGCGTTCCGGAACCAACCCTTGATAGAAGTTCGTGCTGCTGCCTGTTCATGTTTATCAGTCCATTACGAGTTCAACCACCACGCCTGATCAGAATTTCTGATCGAGGAAGGCGGTGACGATATTGGCGAACTTGTGGGGGTGTTCGATCATGGCCCAGTGTCCGCAGTGGGGGAGGATCACGCCGGTTGAATTTGGCAGGAGGCGGAGGAATTTGATGGC
>CAMDSM010000249.1 GCA_945906905.1 Altererythrobacter xiamenensis
GATGATCGTCGCCGCCAGTGTGGCAATGGGCAGCGAAGCGAGCAGCGGCGTGAGGACAAGCGCGGCGAACAAGATGCCGATTGCGGTGAATGCTCCGGCAGCGGGGGTTTCCGCGCCTGCATCGAAGTTCACCACTGATCGCGCAAAACCGCCGGTAACTGGATAGCCACCGGTAAAACTCGCCGCGACATTGGCGGCACCTAGACCGATCAGTTCCTGATCCGGGTGGATGCGTTGCCGCTTTTTGGCGGCCAGCGTCTGGGCGACCGAAACGCTTTCCACAAAGCCGATGATCGACAGCAACAGCGCAGGCACAGCCAGCTGTTGCCACAGCGCGGCATCGAACATTGGGATGGTGAAGGGTGGCAGGCTTTGCGGGATGTTGCCGACGACTTTGACACCCTTTGCCTCCAGATCGAATGCGATCACTGTGAGCGTGGAGATGGCGACCGCCGCAATCGGACCAGCCTTGGCAATCAGGTCAGCGGGGCGTGCCTGCAGACCGAGCCTGATCAGCAGCGGCTTCAATCCCTTGCGCACCCAGAACAGGAATGCCGTTGCCGATATGCCAATGATCAGGGTTGGCAGGTTGGTGCTTGCTACATTCTGCCCGAGGGTTTGAATCAACTCCGGCATCGCCTCGCCGCTCGCCCTTATGCCGAGAATCGATTTCAACTGGCTGGTGGCGATGATGATTCCGCTTGCCGTGATGAACCCGGACACGACCGGATGAGAAAGCAGGTTGGCCAGAAAGCCCAATCGCAACACGCCCATGGCAATCAGCATCAACCCGGAAAGCAAAGCGAGGATCAGCGCCGCCGCAATGAACTGTGGACTTCCGGGCGGTGCGATGTTGCTTGCGGCGGTCAGCGTCATCAGTGAGATCACCGCGACCGGCCCCACCGCCAGGGCGCGGCTGGTGCCGAACATGGCATAAGCGATGATCGGCAGGATCGAGGCATAGAGCCCGATCTCCGGCGGTAATCCAGCCAGCATGGCATAGGCCAGGCTCTGCGGGATCAGCATGATGGTGACGATGGCTGCCGCGACCAGATCGTTGGTTAAGGTGGCTCCGCCATAGCCGCGACCCCATTCCAGAATCGGCAAATATTGGGCGAGCGGTTTCACCTCAATCCCCAATCATGTGCGGCTTGACAATCCACTCGCACCCTTTGAGCATTCTGTGCCAATAGGGCGGCGGCAGTCTTGGCATCGGAGGCCGAACCGGCATCGCTCAGCACAAAGTCATTCGGGAAGCGCTTGTTGAGACGTGTGATCTCCATAACTTCTCCTCCGCCCACCAAAAGCACGTGCTGCTTATCTTGTGCTCAACCGGTGCGCCGCCATGCCGGCAAACATGGCCAGCACGACAATCGCGGCCTTGGCCGGAGCTATGGCAAGGTCAGCCAGCGCCGGGCCGGGGCACAGCCCGCTAATTCCCCAGCCCATACCGAACAGGACCGACCCTAGCGCCAGCTTGCCATCCAACCCGGTTGTGCCGGGCAAACTGAAATGCGCATCGGCAAAAGGCTTTTCGAGGCGGCGCTGGATGACCCAGGCAATCGCCATCGGAATCATCGCGCCGCCCATCACGAAGGCCAGCGTCGGATCCCACTCGCCGAACAGATCAAGGAAGGATTGCACGCGCTGCGGATCAGCCATGCCGGAAAAGGCCAGGCCCGCGCCAAACAACGATCCGGCAATCAAAGCGACAACGACGCGGTTCACAGCAAACCTCCTGCGCGCAGGGCGGCCACTGTGGCAAAGCCGCTGACCATAAATACAGCCGTTGCCATGATCGACCGCGGTGACAGGCGCGACATGCCGCACACGCCATGTCCGCTGGTGCATCCCGAACCAAGCCTTGTGCCAAATCCCACGAGCAAACCGCCGACGATTAGCGGCACTGGCGAGGAGGGAAAGGTGGTTGCTACGCCGCCGGTCAGCAGGGAAACAACCAACGCGCCGAGCGGCAAGCCGACGATGAAGGCAATGGCAACTGAGCGCGGCGCACCACTTTCCGCCAACCCGGTCGCACGAGCAGCGAGCCCGCTGACGCCGGCAATTCGCCCGAGCCCCAACAGCATTATGGCTGCCGCGATCCCGATCATCAGGCCGCCCAGAAACCCCTCGACGGGCATGGCGTTATGAAACGAGGGCATCACAGCGCGTTGACCGGGATTTTGAGGTAGGTCATGCCATTGTCATCGGGGGGCGGCAGATGGCCAGCGCGCATGTTGACCTGCACCGAAGGTAGGATCAACTTTGGCATGCCGAGTGTCTTGTCACGCGCCTCGCGCATCGCGACGAATTCGTCTTCGCTCACGCCATCATGCGCATGAACATTGCCCTTGCGCTCAGCCTCGACCGTGGATTCCCAGACATATTGGGTGCGGCCTTCGGGCAGGTAGTCGTGACACATGAATAGGCGGGTTTCCGGCGGCAGTTCAAGAATACGCCGCGCAGACTGGTATAGCTTGCGCGCGTCGCCACCCGGGAAGTCCGCGCGGGCCGTGCCATAGTCTGGCATGAACATGGTGTCGCCAACAAACACCGCGTTGCCAATGACATAAGCGATGCAGGCGGGCGTGTGGCCGGGCACGTGCAACACCGTCACGTCCAGATTTCCGATCCTGAAATGATCGCCGTCAGCAAAGAGCCGGTCAAAATCTGTTCCGTCGCGTTTGAAGTCTGACCCGGCATTGAAGACCTTCCCAAAAACTTCCTGCACGGTGACGATGTGTTCGCCGATCGCAACCTTGCCGCCCAGCTTCTGCTGCAAATAGGGAGCAGCAGATAAATGATCGGCATGGGCGTGCGTTTCGAGCAGCCAGTCAACGGTTAGCGCCTTCTCCGCGACATAGGCAATGATTGCGTCAGCCGAAGCCCAAGATGTGCGGCCCGAAGCTGGATCATAGTCCAAGACGCTGTCAATTATCGCCGCGCGGCGGCTTTCAGGATCATGGACGACGTAGGAGACGGTGAAAGTCGGTTCGTCGAAAAAGGCCTTGATGACGGGGACACCTTGCTGCGCGGCAGCAATCTGGGCGCTGGCTTTGGCAAGGGCCGAGTCGGTCATGGGAAACTCCTTGAAGTTCATATTTACATTTATTATGTAATTGACTATATACGAGAGGTCAAGGGGTTGCCATGGTGACCCGAACTGTGGGACCGCCAAGCGCATGTCAGCCGAACCAGCACCGCAAATTTTTCGTCCACTGCGGATCGGCGATGTCGCACCGGATTTCCGAGCGCGCACCACCGCCGGGGAGCGAGCCCTTTCCGATTATCGCGGGAAATGGCTCATTTTCTTTTCGCATCCGGCAGACTTTACCCCGGTCTGCACAACCGAGTTCATCGGCCTTGCCAAGGCTGCAGATCAGTTTGCGGCGATAGGCTGCGAATTGTTGGGGCTGTCGGTGGACAGTCTGTT
>CAMDSM010000250.1 GCA_945906905.1 Altererythrobacter xiamenensis
TGAGCGTGGCCGATAATGTCGGCTATGGCCTGAAGATCGCCCGCACCTCGTCGGACGAAATCCGCACCCGCGTGGCCGAGGCGCTGGAGCTGGTGAAGCTCGACGGTTTCGGCGATCGTATGCCCAACCAGCTTTCGGGCGGACAGCGCCAGCGCGTGGCATTGGCCCGCAGTCTGGTGATGCGGCCCAAGGTGCTGTTGCTGGATGAGCCGTTGTCGGCATTGGACGCCAAGCTTCGAGCGCAGATGCAGTTTGAGCTGGCCGATCTTCAGGACGAAGTGGGGATCACCTTCGTCACCGTCACCCACGATCAGGATGAGGCGCTGAGCATGGCCGGGCGGATCGCGGTGATAAACAAGGGCGATATCGCGCAACTGGCCTCGCCATCAGACCTTTATGAATTCCCCGCCAACCGCTTTGTCGCCGATTTCGTCGGCTCGGTGAACCTGTTCGAAGGCAAGCTGACTTTGGATGAGCCAGACCGGGCGGCGGTGGAATGCGAGGGGCTGGGCAAGGTCTATCTCAACCACGGCGTCACCGGGCCCCATGGCGCGAATGTGTGGGTGGCCATCCGACCGGAGAAAATATACCTCCACATACCGGGAGACGGCAAGGCCATTCGCGGGGCGGCCGAAGATGCGCCTGATGGGCACAATTTCGCCCGCGGCAAGATCAAGGGCATGAGCTATCTGGGCGATATCACCCTGTTCGATATCCAGCTGGAATCGGGCGCGATGCTGCGCGTCTCGCGCCCCAATATGTCGCGCCGCGATCAGGAGGATTTCACCTGGGACGATAATGTTTCGATGCACTGGCGCGCCGATAGCCCGGTGGTTTTGTTGAGCTGAAATGGCCGCTGAAATGACCAGCTCCGCCCGTCCCGTTCTGGGCATCATCGCCTGCGACCGCCGGATCGGCAGCGAACGCGCGCAAGCGGTAATCGAGCGCTATATCCGCCCGGTGATGCTCTATGGCGATGTCGCCGCGCTGATCGTGCCCTCGCTGCCCGATCTGATGGACGCGACAGAAGTTGTCGGCCGGCTCGATGGCGTGCTGCTCACCGGCAGCCCATCGAACGTCGAAAGCCACCGCTATGCCGATGACGGCGGAAATGGCCCGTTCGATCCGGGGCGCGACGAGATTGCGCTGGCCCTCGTCGATGCCATGACCGCGCGGGGAAAGCCGGTGTTCGGCATCTGCCGGGGCTTTCAGGAAATCAACGTCGCGCTGGGCGGCAGTTTGCGGCGCGATACCTCTGCCAGCGACGATCTGCTGCGCCATCATGCGCCCGATGGCGTGGCTTTCGATGCCATGTTCAATCACGTACATGCCGTGCACTTGAGCCAAGGCGGCGTGCTGCAACAGGCTTTCGGTAAGAGCGATCTTGCGGTCAATTCGGTCCATTTTCAAGGCATTGATCGGCTGGCCGATGGCTTGGCGGTGGAGGCGGTGGCACCCGATGGGCTGGTCGAAGCCTATTCCACCAGGATTGGCACCGCGCCCGTAATTGCGGTACAGTGGCACCCGGAATGGAACACACAGGACAACCCCGACAGCCAGGCCTTCTTCCGCCTGCTTGGCCGCGTGCTGCGGGGCCAATGATGCGTATCACCCGCACCAACCGCGTGCTCGCCCGGATCGGCTTTTCTCCCTGAGACTTGCGCCCTCCGCACAAGTCCACACCAATTCATGGGAGACCCAAAATGCCCCGCAATTACGATATCGCCGAACTCAAGCGCCTCGACGTAAAGCATCACCTGCCGGCACAGCAGGATTATCAGCTGATCGAGGATATGGGCGGCAGCCGCATCATCACCCATGCCGATGGCTGCTATATCAACGATGGTGACGGCAACCGGATCCTTGATGGCATGGCCGGGCTGTGGTGCGTCAACGTCGGTTATGGCCGCGAGGAGCTGGTCGAGGTGGCTGCGGAACAAATGCGCGAGCTGCCGTTCTACAACACCTTCTTCAAGACCGTGACCCCGCCCACCGTGCTGCTCGCCCAGCGCATCGCCGGGCTGACCGGCGGCAAATTGCAACATGTATTCTTCAACACCTCTGGCTCGGAAGCCAATGACACCGTGTTCCGCATGGTCCGCCACTATTGGAAGGTGAAGGGCGAACCCAAGCGCACGATTTTCATCAGCCGCTGGAACGCCTATCACGGATCGACCGTGGCCGGGGTCAGCCTTGGGGGTATGAAAGGCATGCACGCGCAGGGCGATCTACCGATCCCCGGAGTCGAACATGTCCGCCAGCCCTATTGGTTTGGCGAGGGTTTCGGGCAGGACAAGGTGCAGTTCGGCCTCGATTGCGCCGCCGCTATTGAGGAACGGATACTGGCCGTGGGCCCGGAAAACGTCGCCGCTTTCATCGGCGAGCCGCTGCAGGGCGCAGGCGGCGTGATCATTCCGCCCGATGGCTATTGGCAGGCGGTCGAGGCAATCTGCCGCAAATACGGCATTCTGCTGGTGGCCGATGAGGTGATCTGCGGGTTTGGCCGCACGGGCGAGTGGTTCGGCCATCAGACGCTCGGCTTCACCCCCGATCTGGTGCCGATGGCCAAGGGGCTATCGTCGGGCTATCTGCCGATCAGCGCCACCGCCGTTTCCAGCGACATTGTCGAAGTGCTGAAAACTGGCGGCGATTTCATCCACGGCTTCACCTATTCGGGCCATCCGGTGTGCGCCGCCGTCGCCTTGCGCAATATCGACATTATCGAGCGCGAAGGGCTGGTGGGTCGCACCCGCGATGATACCGGGCCCTATCTGGCGGCGGCGCTGGCAAGGCTGGATGAACACCCGCTGGTGGGCGAAATTCGCTCGCTTGGCCTGATCGCTGGGATCGAAATCGTCTCAAAGAAGGGCACCAATGGACGCTTCGGCGGCAAAGAGGGCAATGCCGGGCCGCTGGTGCGCGATCGCTGCATCGCCAACGGCCTAATGGTGCGCGGCGTCCGCGATACCATCGTCATGTGCCCACCGCTGATCATCACCCATCAGCAGATTGACGACATGGTGGAGATCATCGGCAAGTCGCTCGATCAGGCGCTGCCGGAATTGCGGGCGATTGGGTAGGTGGCGTCAGCCTAGCCGCGCTCGTCATCCATCATTTGCTGCAACTTGCGGCGGCCCAGCACGGCGGTGCCATCGGACTTGAGCATCAGTTCAGGCGGCAGGTCGTCCAGCGTCTGAATAATCTTCTCGATCTCCACCGTGGCGAAGATATCCTCCTCCAGCACTGGTTTGAGCACATCGACCATTGCCTCCACTCCCTCACGGTCGGGCGATCCCATGGCGAAGAAGTAATTGGTGCTA
>CAMDSM010000251.1 GCA_945906905.1 Altererythrobacter xiamenensis
TGGACCATCTGCGCCTCGCCGATATCCCGCCAGCGCTTGTGCCCGATTGGATGTACATGGGCAGTGAGGAGGGTTAGGGCTTGATCATCAGCGAGGCGGTTATCATCGCCGTAGCGCGATCGCGGGCGGTGCTGCGGCCAACTTTCAGCGAAGCGGCCAGCATCTCGCCGATCAACGCATCACCCAGCGCCATCAGCACCAGCGTATAGGTCACCTCGTGCATGGTGCGCTTGACGCCGTGTTCCAGTTCATGCGGGTGCAATTCATCAACCAGTTGGTGGATGGTCTCGACAATCGGATCGATCGCATCCTCATTGCCCGATAGCAGCATCCAGCTGGCAAGCGCGCCGCCGCCTTCATGATCGAACGCGTCAAACGCCAGATCGACCACCTGGCGAGGCGAGCCTGCTCCGCTGCGGGTGGCGCGCACGGCATCGGCCACGGCATCGCAGACCGTGCCCGCAATATGCGCCGCCAACGCCTTTTGCAGCCCGGCGGCAGAGCCGAAATGGTGCAGCAGATTGGCATGGGTGCGGTCAATCCGAGCGGCGACGGCCTTCAACGTCACCGCTTGCGGCCCGGCCTCGATCAGCAGCATCCGCGCCGCCGCCAGCGCTGACTTGCGGCTTTCCTCGGGCGAGAGGCGTTTTCTTATTGACATTGATGTTAGCTAATTCCATTCCCGTGACCATGGACGCCCAGACCACGCCTGATCTAACCCCTGCCAATGCGCACGGCAAGCCACCCGGGCTGACGGTGCGTGACCTGCGCTTTACCCGCAGTGGCGGATTGGCCCGACACTGGCTCAGCGGCGATCCGGTGGCGACGGCATGGTTCAACGCGCTGTCCGCCGGATTCCCGCGCGGCGAAGCGATGTTTATCGAGGCGGTGAAGGCCTGCCGCGAAGGAGCTCCGCCCGTGCTCGACACCGAAATCCGCGCCTTCATCCGCCAGGAAGTCAACCATTCGCGCGAACATCTGGCCTTCAACCGCGCGGCGGTGGATGCAGGGTTTGACCTGTCCGCCATCGATGCCCGCGTGGCCGCGCTGGTGGCGATGACGCATTCGCGCCCGCCCGTTGTGCAACTGGCGATCACTTGCGCGCTGGAACATTTCACCGCCATGTTCGCCCACGAATTCCTCACCAATCCGGGCCATTTCGCCGAGACCGCGCCCGAACAGGCAGACCTGTGGCGCTGGCACGCGATCGAGGAAATCGAGCACAAGGCCGTCGCCTATGACACTTTCCTCCACGCCACGCGCGAGTGGAGCGGCTTCAAGCGCTGGTGGGTTCGCAGCCTGGTGATGGGTGATGTGACCTGCCGCTTCCTCCGCAACCGCTTTGTCGATGCGCTGGAACTGCTGGCGCAGGACGGCATCACCGGCTGGCGGGCGCGCTGGCGGCTGTTTTCCTATCTGGCCATCAAGCCCGGCATCGTGCGCCGCGTGCTGCCCGAGTGGCTCAGCTGGTTTGGTCCGCGTTTTCACCCATGGAACAAGGATGACCGCCGACTGATCGCCCGGCATGACAGCGAATTTGCCGGCGCGCGGGGTTAGGGGGCCTGCCGTTTGGCGTGGTCAGCCACCGGCATTCCCCCGTCATCTTCTGCATCCACCAGAACGCGCGCGTAACGCCGAGCCAGCACCAATTGCCCGCCACGCCCGAGCGAGCAGGTGGCCCGCACCTCGCCCGTCTCGGCAAAGCCTGCCTTGCGCAGCACTGCGCCGCTGGCCGGATTGTCGAGGAAGTGGCCTGCTGCCACCTGCTCAACGCCCAGCATCCGCGTGATGTCCAGCACGCCGCGCAAGGCCTCGGTGGCATAGCCCTGACGGCGATGCCCGCGTGATATCCAGTATCCAACTTCGGGCACGTCCGCCGTGCCATTCAGCCCAATTGTGCCGATAACCGGCGCACCGTCCACGCCGGGCAAAGTGATCGCGAACACCATATCGAGCGGATTGCGCAGTCTATTGCAAAACGCCTGCGCATCTTGCGGCGCATAGGGCCACGGAGCGCGGCCCAGCATCCGCACCACGCCAGCATCATTGATGCCGCGATAGACCTCGCGCCAATCCTCGGGGAATGGCGGTCTGAGGAACAGCCTCTCAGTGCGCATGAACATGGACCTTCTCCTCCTTGCGCCCCCGCCGCGCTCCTATGAGCGGCAAGTGACGGTCTTGTGGCGAAGGAGAAAAAAAAGGAGACGGGGTGGCCCCATCTCCTTCGATTCGTTCCGGACCTTGCGGTTCCGGAAAGGGGCCATCCAGTGGACAACCCCTTTATCGGATCATCCGTGTTTACTCGGCTGCCTCGGCCGCCATATCGATCGCTACATATTGGCGACCGAGCTTGCCCATGTGGAAACGCACCCGGCCAGCGGCCAGCGCAAACAGCGTGTGGTCCTTGCCGATGCCAACATTGGCGCCCGGATAGAACTTGGTGCCGCGCTGACGCACGATAATGTTGCCGCCGATCGCTTCCTGACCGCCGAACAATTTCACCCCGAGGCGACGACCGGCCGAATCGCGACCGTTGCGCGATGAACCGCCAGCTTTTTTATGTGCCATCTCGTCTTACTCCGTCTCTGCCCGGCTGACCGGGATTAATCTTTATTCGGCGGCCGCCTTCTTGGCGGGGGCCTTCTTGGCGGCGGGCTTCTTGGCTGCCGGAGCAGCTTCAGCAGCGGCAGGTGCAGCTTCAGCAGCCTTCTTGGGAGCAGCGGCCTTCTTGGCCTCTCCCACGCCGACGATGCGCAGCAGCGTCATCTGCTGGCGATGGCCAGCCTTGCGGCGATAATTGTGCCGCCGACGCTTCTTGAATACGATGACCTTTTCGGACTTCGCCTGCGCAATGATCTCTGCCGAGACCGTAACCTTCGATGCATCGGCCAGATCGGCGCCTTCGCCAGCCAGCAATACATCGCCCAGCACAATCGTTTCACCGGCTTCACCAGCCAGTTTCTCGACCGCGATCTTGTCTCCTGCGGCAACGCGATATTGCTTGCCGCCTGTGCGCACTACTGCGAACATGGTGTCCTGCTTCCGTTTCTTCAGCTGTCTTTGTTTCGGGGTGATCCCGCTGCAATGACAAAAAAGGCGCCCGCAAGGGCACCGCCACGTGGGGCGCCGATAAGGCAGGTGGTCCGGCCTGTCAACAAGGCTGCGCGGTTTTTGCGGGTCTTGCGCTGCTAAAATTTCGCTAAAATGCATGGCTGGAAACCCGGCTCCGCCCCGGCTAAGGCGGTGGACGATGAAACAGCACCTATCAAACCTGCTCCCACTCGCCACTGTGCTGCTGTTGGCAGCCTGTA
>CAMDSM010000252.1 GCA_945906905.1 Altererythrobacter xiamenensis
AGGCCGCCCGCCTGCCCGCGATCATGACCATCCCGCTGATCCTGTTCATTCTGCCGGTGCTGTTCATCGTGATCCTGGGGCCAGCGGCCTGTTCGATCTCCGACGCTTTTGCGGACAACTGATCGTCCGAAATCCCGTCCCCACAAAGCAAAAGGCCCCGCTGGTTCAACCAGCGGGGCCTTTTTGGCTTTGCACTAAGCGCACATTCTAAACGATCCCGAAATTCCGGCTGTCAATCGTGTCACCATCCAGATCGCCCACCTGCCCGCGCACGCGCAACAGCAGGCTGCTGAATGCGTCGAGTTCCTCAGCCGAAAAACCGGCGAACACGCGCCGCTCCATTTCACGCGCCAAAGGCATGATCTGCCCGTGCATCTCGCGCCCGGCATCGCTCAGGTCGAGGTGGTGCGAGCGGCCGTCCTGCGCGTTGGGTGTGCGCGCAGCCAGCCCGCGTTCTTCCAGCACTTTGCAGGCGCGGTTGACCGCCACTTTGTCCATCAGGGTGCGCTGTGTGAGATCGCGCTGCGTGAGGGCGCCCGAATCACCCAGCACTGCCATCACGCGCCATTCGGGCACGCTGAGGCCGAAGCGCTGGCGATATTCCTGTGCAATCCGCCCAGAGACCGCGTTTGACGTGATCGAAAGCTGATAGGGCAGGAATTTGGCGAGAGGTATTGTCGGTTGCATAGGCAACTACCTTTGTTCCAGCAGCCCGCGCATTGCAAGGGCTTCGCGCTTCATCGGCCAGCATCGCCCTTTTGCGGGACGGTTTGCAACACCCGCCGGGCCACCGCATCGAGCCGTGCGACAGCCGCCGGAGCCCACTGGTCGCGTGGTGTGATAATCGCAGTGTCGAGCACGTGGTCAATCGGGCTTGGCGCGCGCGTGGCGGGCAGCGCGCCGGCCAGCCAGTGCAATGTCGCCCGCGCCAGATCGGCATTGGCACTCATCACCGCCAGAATATCGCTAACGGCAACATCGCCAGTAGCTTCACGCCAGCAGTCATAATCGGTGACCATCCCCAGCAGGGCATAGGGCAGCTCGGCCTCGCGGGCGAGGCGGACTTCGGGCATGGCGGTCATGCCGATCACGTCTGCACCCCAGCTTTGATATAGCCGACTTTCGGCGCGGGTGGAGAATTGCGGCCCTTCAATCGCCACATAGGTGCCGCCTTCGTGCACAGTGGCCCCAGCCGAGCGCGCCGCCGCCACGGCCATGCCCGCCAGCCGCGGACAGACCGGATCGGCCAGCGGCACATGGGCAGCAATCCCGTCGCCAAAAAAGCTGCGCTCTCGCCCAACGGTGCGGTCGATAAACTGGTCGACCGCAACGAAGGTGCCGGGGGCCAACTCCTCCTTCAGCGAACCGATGGCCGAAATGGCCATAATATCGCTCACCCCGCAGCGCTTGAGCACGTCGATATTGGCGCGGTAGTTAACCTTGCTGGGCGACAGGTGATGCCCCGCGCCGTGGCGGGCGATGAAGGTGAAGCGGACCGCGCCAATCCGGCCGGTGACAACCGGGCCGGACGGTTCGCCAAAGGCGCTGGCCACGGCGATCTCCTGCGCCTCGTCCAGCTCGCCAGCATCATACAGTCCCGACCCGCCGATTACGCCGATATGCCAAGCCGTCATACTCTGTTCCTCTTGCCGGCCATTGCTCGGCTCACCGCTCCTAAAGGCCCGCTCCGCCGGGTCAAGTCTGGGGCACATTTGCCCCGAAACCGCATCTTTACACGGCTGAAACCAATCTGTGGTTAAACTGCAACAGGACTGCAACAAAGCTGGACGGAAAGAATAATATGAATTGAAACCAGTTGCGCCATCACGCACTCCAGCAAGTAGCACATTGCTACCGCTGTCTGCTTCGACCGGGGTGACGTTCTCGAGCAGACAGAAATCCAATTCCTGGCCGCATTCCGGCTTTAAAATGGGGACTAACCTGTGAAGTTTCGAACCGCTCTGAAGGGTGCAAGCGCACCTATCGCCCTTTGCGTTGCGCTGCTGGCTCAGCCAGTTCTGGCGCAAGATGCCGAAGATGTCCTGATCACCGATGAGGAAGAAGCCGAAGAAGAAGGTGAAACCATCTTCGTCACCGGCTCGCGCATCCGCCGCGATGAATTCACCGCGCCTGCTCCGCTGACCGTGATCGATCCCGATATCGCCGCGCGCCAGGGCCTGCTCAGCACTGGTGACATGGTCCAGGGCTCGCCGATTGCGGCTGGTTCGTCGCAGGTCACCGCTGCCCTTTCCAGCCAGTTCCTCGTGAACGGCGGCCAAGGCGTGCAGACTGTTTCGCTGCGTGGCCTTGGTGCCGAACGCACGCTGGTGCTGCTAAACGGTCGCCGCGCTGGTCCCGCCGGTACGCGCGGCACGGTCTCAGCCTTCGATCTCAACGTGCTGCCCTTCTCGATCATCGATTCGATTGACGTGCTGAAGGACGGCGCTTCGTCGATCTATGGTTCGGATGCTGTGGCCGGCGTGGTCAACATCATCACCGAGCGTGATACCGATGGCGTGGAATTCGATTTCTTCGGTTCGGTGCCGATGGAATCGGGCGGTGAGCAGTGGTCTGCAGCCGCAACATGGGGCACCACCTTTGATCGCGGCCACATCCTGCTTTCGGCCAACTACTTCCGTCAGAATGAACTGACCCGTGGTGACCGTGACTATCTGCAGTGCGCCGAAGCCAACGTCTTCACCGACCTGACCTTTGAAACCCGCGCCGATCTGGTCGATCCGCGCACTGGCGAATACACCTGCAACGGCGCTGATAGCAACAACACATGGGGCCATGTGTGGACCTACGACTACAGCTACTACTACTCGGCAGAAGGCTCGAACATTCCGGGCAGCGACGGCCAAGGTGCTGCAGAACTGCTGCAATACAGCTATGGCAACGACAACCTGGGCAATTATCTGCCTGAAATCGGCCGTCCGGCCGGTGAAGGCCAGATCACTGTGCCCGAAGGCTGGTATAACGTGGGTTATGACCCCGCCTCACGCTCGGTCTACAACAACTACCACCCGCTGATGAACAACGATTCGATCATCCCGCAGACCGATCGTTTCACGCTGTATCTTGATGCCGCCTACGAACTTGCCGATGGCTTCGAGCTTTACACCGAGCTGCTTTACAACAAGCGCAAAACCTATTTTGACAGCTCGGGCCAAATCTATCAGTTCGGCTTCGGCGAAACCAATGGCGGTTTTGCCGGCCCGACACAGGTTGACCCGAACGCCAACGGCTTTGGCGGCCCGGCCCTGTTCAGCCCGACTGGCTTCTTCGACTGGTATG
>CAMDSM010000253.1 GCA_945906905.1 Altererythrobacter xiamenensis
CCACCAGCCCAGCCGCAACCTGTGTCGCAACGCCCCGGCCCTGATGCAGCGGAAAGGTGAGATAGCCAATCTCGACCGCGCCTTGGTCATCCAGCGCCCCCTTGAACCCGCCAAAGCCCACCGGTACGCCGTCCTGACGCGCAACATAGGCGCAGTATGGCGGAATATGGGCGACTTCGGCCAAGCTGGCCATTTCGCTGGCAAATTCGCCAGTCACCGCCGGATCGGACAGTTCCGGCTCATTGGCACAAGGCGTGAGCTTTAGGTTCACCCTCACCCCTTCTTCAAATGCCGCCGCCCCAACAACTCAGCAATCTGCACCGCGTTCAACGCCGCCCCCTTGCGCAGGTTGTCCGAAACGCACCACAGCACCAAGCCATTATCCACCGTGGGATCCTCGCGCACGCGCGACACGTAGGTGGCGTAATCGCCGACGCATTCCACCGGGGTGACGTATCCACCATCCTCGCGCTTATCGACCAGCATGATGCCGGGCGCCTCACGCAGGATATCCTGCGCCTGTTGCGCGCTGATCTCGTTGGCGAATTCGATCGAGATCGATTCCGAATGGCCGACGAACACCGGCACACGCACACACGTGGCCTGAACCTTGATCTTGGGATCGAGGATCTTCTTGGTTTCGACCACCATCTTCCATTCTTCCTTGGTGAAGCCATCATCCAGGAAAACGTCGATATGCGGGATCACGTTGAAGGCGATCTGCTTGGTGAATTTGCGCGGCTCAACCGAATCGCCCACGAAAATGGCCCGGCTCTGCTCGAACAGCTCGTCCATGCCTTCCTTGCCCGCGCCCGAGACCGACTGATAGGTCGAGACGACCACGCGGGTAATCGTGGCGGCATCGTGCAGCGGCTTGAGCGCGACCACCATCTGCGCGGTCGAGCAGTTGGGGTTGGCGATGATGTTCTTGCGCTTGTAACCGTCGATCGCCTCGGGGTTCACCTCTGGCACGATCAGCGGCACGTCCGGGTCCATCCGATAGAGCGAGCTGTTGTCGATCACCACGCAGCCCGCCGCCGCCGCGCGCGGGGCGTGGATGCGGGTGGCTTCGCTGCCCACGGCGAACAGGGCCATGTCCCAGCCGGCGAAATCGAAGTTTTCGAGGTTCTGGCACTTGAGCATCTGGCCGCTATCGCCCAGCTCAACTTGCGTGCCATGGCTGCGCGACGATGCGACCGCGGCCACCTCATCCAGCGGAAAGCCGCGTTCGGCCAGAATGGCCAGCATCTCGCGCCCGACATTGCCCGTCGCGCCCACTACTGCAACACGATAACCCACTTGCTTCTCCATTCTCGAATTCGGTGTGTGTTTTGCCAGCACGCGAAAAGGGGCGGCTCCGTCAAACCGGAACCGCCCCTTTCGTTCAGCGCGCTATGGCGTGATTTCAGGCGATTACTGGCTGACGTTATCGCGACGCTCGGCAATACGTGCGCGTTTGCCGGTAAGGCCGCGCAGGTAATAGAGCTTGGCGCGACGCACGATACCGCGGCGGACCACGGTAATGCTGTCAATGTTCGGCGAGTAGAGCGGGAACACACGTTCCACTCCTTCGCCGAAGCTGATCTTGCGGACGGTGAAATTGGAGTTGATGCTGCGGTTGGACCGCGCGATCACCACGCCTTCGAAGTTCTGCACACGAGCGCGCGTGCCTTCGATAACCTTCACGCCGACACGCACGGTATCACCGGCGCGGAATTCGGGAATTTCTTTCCCCACTTTGAGTGCTGCGATGGCTTCTGCCTCGAGCTCCTGAATCAGACCCATGGTCCTAATCCTCAATTTTTCGCCGCGCATCAGAGGCAGGCTGGTCCCGAACATCACAATGACGTTCCCAAAGGTCTGGCCTGCGTAATCGTGTATCGTCCAGCGCGCCTTGCTTTCGCCAGGCGGCTATCTTCGCATGATCCCCCGATCGCAGCACTTCAGGGATCGTGCGCCCTTCCCATTCTACTGGTCGGGTATAGTGCGGATATTCGAGAAGCCCTGTTTCAAAGCTCTCTTCCACACCGCTGGAAGCCGCGCCCATTACGCCGGGCAGCAGGCGAATGCAAGCATCTAAAATGGCCAAAGCCGCCGGTTCGCCGCCTGATAGCACGATATCGCTCAGGCTGACTTCCTCCACCGCGCGGCCAGCGAAAATCCGCTCGTCAAAACCCTCGAACCGGCCGCACAGGATGATGACACCGGGGCCGGCTGCGAGTTCGCGGATGCGGGCCTGCGTGATCGGCTTGCCGCGCGGTGTCATGGCCAGCACCGGGGCCTGCGGATTGGTCGCGCGGGCATGATCAATCGCGGCGGCCAGCACATCGGCCTTGAGCACCATCCCCGCCCCGCCGCCTGCCGGAGTGTCATCAACGGTGCGGTGCTTGTCGGTGGCAAAGTCGCGGATCTGCACGGTTTCAAGCGCCCAAGTCCCCTCCTCCAACGCGCGACCTGCGAGGGATACTCCGAGCGGGCCGGGGAACATCTCGGGGTAGAGGGTTAAGATGGTGGCGTGGAAGGTCATCGGGCCGACCTCACAACGAAGGTCAGCCATGCAATGACTGGAACAGTCACGAGCGGGATGATCGGCAGTATCACCGAATCCGGAGTGAAGCCGCAATCCATCTCATCAGTTCCCGGCAACAAGGTGGCAAGCCCAACACAAAGAATGACACCAGCCCCGATTGGGGCCAGGCAACCAATAGTGAAACCCCGAAGTCCGCCAAGTTCGACACCAGGCCTTTGCCAAATGCGAGAACATATCTGCCCCACCGCTATGCCAAGAAGAACGCAGAAAGCGAAGATGGCCCATAATTCTGTTGTATCCAGGCGGCACAAGTAAGGTTCGGCGAACTGCATCAAACCGTCCAATTCTCAACCATCAACCCCGGCACATCGGCGAAGTCGGCCACATTGCTGGTCACCACAATCGCCCCGATACTGAGCGCATGGGCAGCCAGCAGGCGATCAAAGCGGGCGCGTTTGAAGGGGAGTCTGGCGTATTCGCGGGCGGCTGCTTCATCAAAGGGCATGATCGGGATCGCCTCGACAAAAGCGTCCAGCACCTCGGGAGGGGGCGACTTGCCAACGTAAGTGCCATAGGCCACTTCGGCATAGCTGATCGCCGAAATCGCCACAGTACCAGCATCGCAATCAGCCAAGCGGGCCTTCAAGGCCTCATAACCCAAGTCCATCGCGTAAACTGCGGCATTTGCATCGATCAGAAAACGGATCACGCCTGCCCTGCCGCCTTGCGTGCCGCGATCGTGCTGGGGCGTTCCTCAAAATCCT
>CAMDSM010000254.1 GCA_945906905.1 Altererythrobacter xiamenensis
GCCACGCCAAGAAAAAGAGGTAAGACGCCATGGCACGTTCCGTCTGGAAAGGTCCGTTCGTCGATCTTCACCTGCTGAAGAAGGCGCAAGTGGCTCAGGAAGCCAGCAACACCAAGCCGATCAAGACCTGGTCGCGCCGTTCCACGGTGCTGCCCGATTTCGTCGGCCTGACGTTCAGCGTCTACAACGGTCACAAGTTCATTCCGGTGTCCGTCAACGAGGACATGGTCGGCCACAAGCTCGGTGAATTTGCGCCCACGCGCACTTTCCCCGGTCATGCTGCCGATAAGAAGGGTAAGCGATAATGGGTAAGCAGAAAGCTCCCCGCCGCGTCGCCGATAACGAGGCGCTGTCGGTTGGCACCACCATCCGTGGTTCGGCCCAGAAGCTGAACCTGGTGGCCGCTCTCATCCGTGGCAGGCCTGTTGGCGATGCGCTGAACATCCTCAGCTTTTCGAAGCGGGCGATGGCGCGCGATGCGATCAAGGTGCTGGCCTCGGCCATCGCCAACGCCGAGAACAATCACAATCTGGATGTCGACGCGCTGGTCGTGGCCGAAGCCAGTGTCGGCAAGTCCGTCACCATGAAGCGTTTCGCAACGCGCGGCCGTGGCAAGTCCACCCGCATCCTCAAGCCGTTCAGCCGGCTGCGGATTGTCGTTCGCGAAGTGTCCGCAGAAGCTGGGGAGGCCTGATCGATGGGTCATAAAAGCAATCCGATCGGCCTGCGCCTGCAGATCAACCGCACCTGGGATAGCCGCTGGTATGGCGAAGGCGCCAATTACCGCACGCTGCTGATCGAGGATCTGGCGATCCGCAAGTTCGTGTTCGATACTCTGCCGCAGGCGGCAATCTCCAAGGTCGTCATCGAGCGTCCGGCCAAGCTGTGCCGCGTGTCCATCTATGCTGCACGCCCCGGCGTGATCATCGGCAAGAAGGGCGCCGACATCGAGAAGCTGCGCAAGCAGCTCTCGGCCCTGACGCCCAGCGAAGTGAAGCTGAACATTGTTGAAATCCGCAAGCCGGAAATCGATGCCAAGCTCGTTGCGCAGGGTATCGCCGATCAGCTGATCCGCCGCGTGGCGTTCCGCCGGGCGATGAAGCGGGCGATGCAGTCGGCCATGCGTCTGGGTGCCGAAGGCATCAAGATCATGTGTTCGGGCCGCCTTGGCGGAGCTGAAATCGCTCGTGTCGAGCAATATCGCGAAGGCCGGGTGCCGCTGCACACGCTGCGCGCAAACGTCGATTATGCCGAAGCCGAGGCACTGACCGCCTACGGCATCATCGGCATCAAGTGCTGGATCTTCAAGGGCGAGATTTTCGCCCACGATCCGATGGCGCAGGACCGGTTGATGCTGGAAGCACAGACTTCCGGCGTTCGTCCGGCTCGCTGAGGATAGGGTAGAGCAATGCTGCAACCGAAAAAAACCAAGTTCCGCAAGGCGTTCAAGGGCAAGATCCATGGTCTGGCCAAGGGCGGATCGGATCTGAATTTCGGCTCCTACGGCCTGAAAGCCCTGGAACCCGAACGGATCACCGCGCGCCAGATCGAAGCGGCCCGCCGCGCGATCACGCGTCACATCAAGCGCCAGGGGCGTTTGTGGATTCGCATCTTCCCCGATGTGCCGGTGACCAAGAAGCCAGCCGAAGTCCGTCAGGGCAAGGGCAAGGGCTCGATCGAATACTGGGCCGCCCGCGTCAAGCCGGGTCGCATCCTGTTCGAGCTCGACGGCGTTCCCGGCCCACTGGCGGCGCAAGCCTTCAGCCGCGCAGCCATGAAGCTGCCAATCAAGACCAAGGTCGTCGCCCGCCTGGGTGACACCTCGCACCTGGGAGGCGAATGATGGCCCTCAAGTCCACTGCAATCGAAGATCTGCGCACCAAGTCCGATGATCAGCTGACCGAAGTGCTGACCGGCCTGAAGCGTGAGGCGTATAACCTGCGCTTCCAGGCTGCCACCAACCAGCTCGAGCGTCCTGCCCGAGTCAAGGAAGTGCGCCGCCAGATCGCCCGCATCAAGACGCTTCAGGTCCAACGGACCGCTGAAGCGCTGAAGGTTTGAGGAGCTAAACGATGCCCAAACGTATTCTGACGGGGACCGTTACCTCCGACAAGACTGACAAGACCGTGACCGTGAAGGTCGAGCGTAAGGTGAAGCACCCGTTGTACGGGAAGATCATCCGCCGCTCGAAGAAGTATCACGCGCACGACGAAGCGAACGCCTATCACATCGGTGATACCGTCCGCATCGAAGAAACCCGCCCGATCTCCAAGACCAAGACCTGGGCTGTGATCGACCGTGTTGCAGCAAGCAAGGGCCAGGCGGTTGACGCCGATCTGGACGTTGCGGCGGCAGGCAATTGAGCAATCTTTCTCCGGATTTTCCGGGGGTAGACGTTAGGAACTGCCGGACTCGTTCCGGCAAGCCAGTGAGAAGGAAGACGGATCAATGATCCAGATGCAATCCAATCTCGACGTCGCGGACAACAGCGGCGCAAAGCGCGTCCAGTGCATCAAAGTGCTGGGTGGCTCTAAGCGTCGGACCGCGTCGGTCGGTGATGTGATCGTGGTTTCCGTGAAGGAAGCCCAGCCACGCGCCCGCGTGAAAAAGGGTGACGTGCACCGTGCCGTGATCGTGCGCACCCGCAAGGAAGTGCGTCGCACCGATGGCACCGTGATCCGCTTTGACAGCAATGCCGCGGTGCTGGTGAACAAGAACGAGGAGCCGATTGGCACCCGAATCTTCGGACCAGTGGTTCGCGAACTGCGCTCCAAGGGCTTCATGAAGATCATTTCGCTCGCGCCGGAGGTGCTGTGATGGCTGCCGCCAAGATCAAGAAGGGCGACCAGGTTGTCGTCCTGTCGGGCAAGGACAAGGGCCGCACTGGCACCGTGTCCAAGGTTCTGCCCAAGGATGGCAAGCTGGTGGTGGAAGGCGTGAATATCGCTGCCCGTCATCGCAAGGCCAGCCAGGCCAATCCGCAGGGCGGCATTGACCGTGCCCCCGCTCCGATGGCGATCTCCAAGGTCGCTATTGCCGATCCCAAGGACGGCAAGCCAACCCGCGTCCGCTTTGAAGAGCGTGATGGCGTGAAGGTTCGCGTTGCCGTCAAGTCCGGGGAGAAAATCGATGGCTGATGTCTACTCGCCGCGCCTCAAGGCCCGGTATAATGACCAGATCGCCAAGGCCATGATCGAGAAATTCGGTTATGCCAACGCGATGGAAGTCCCCAAGCTGACCAAGATCACGATCAATATGGGCGTGGGCGAGGCCAGTCAGGACAAGAAGAAG
>CAMDSM010000255.1 GCA_945906905.1 Altererythrobacter xiamenensis
TGTACCATCAGGCCGATGGGCAGGTGGCCCTGGGCTTCGTGACCGCGCTCGATTACGCCAACCCCTATGTCTCGCCGTTCGAGGAGTTCCAGCGCTGGAAAACCCATCCGGCGATCCGCTCGGTGATCGAGGGCGGCAAGCGGGTGGCCTATGGTGCCCGCGCGATCAACGAGGGTGGTTGGCAGAGTGTGCCGACGCTGGCTTTCCCCGGCGGCGCATTGATCGGGTGCAGCGCCGGCTTCGTCAACGTGCCGCGCATCAAGGGCACGCACACCGCGATGAAGAGCGGGATGTTGGCGGCGGATAGCGTCGCTGCCGCCGTGGCCGCAGGCCGGGCGAACGATGCGCTGGCCGGCTATGACACGGCTCTGCGCGCCAGCTGGATTGCGACCGAGCTGCAAAAGGTCCAGAACGCCCAGCCGCTGATCGCCAAATTCGGCGGTGCGATTGGCACGGTGCTGGCAGGCGCGGATATGTGGCTGCGCACGCTCGGCATCCGCATCACCGGGGCACTGAAGCACCATACCGATGCCTCCAACACTGGCCGCGCCGACCTGTATCAGCCGATCGCCTATCCCAAGCCCGACGGCAAGATCAGCTTTGATCGTTTGTCCTCGGTATTCGTCTCGGGCGTCAACCATGTCGAGGATCAGCCGTGCCACTTGCAGCTGGCCGATCCTGCCATTGCCGTAGATGTGAACCTGCCGATCTATGCCGGGCCGGAAGCGCGCTATTGCCCGGCAGGCGTTTACGAGTTCCTCGGCGTGGAGGAAGGCGAACCGCGCCTGCAGATCAACGCCCAGAACTGCGTCCACTGCAAGACCTGCGACATCAAGGACCCCACGCAGAACATCACCTGGGTCACGCCGGAGGGCGGCGGTGGCCCGACTTATCCGAACATGTGATGCGCCAGACCGCCTATGCCAAAATCAACCTTGCGCTGCACATCAGGCGGCGACGAGATGATGGCTATCATGAGCTGGAAACGCTGTTCGCCTTTGTCGATGCGGGGGATTTGCTGACCGCGCGCGTAGTGGAGGCAGATTGCCTGAATGTTACCGGCGAATTTGCCGCCAAGCTGGACGATCCCTTCGGCAATATCGTCGCCAAGGCGCTCGGAGTTCTGACGCATCCCGGCGGGCTGGCGGTGACCTTGGAGAAAAACCTGCCCGTGGCCGCTGGCCTTGGCGGAGGTTCTGCCGATGCAGGGGCGATCTTTCGCCTGATCGAGGAGGCATACGGTCTGCCCGACGATTGGCAGGCACGCGCGGCCAAGCTGGGCGCCGATGTGCCCGCCTGTGTGAATAGCGTCACCTGCATCGGGCGCGGTATCGGCACCGATCTTGAGCCTGCTACGGACAGCCTCACTGGCATCCCCGTGCTGTTGGTCAACCCACGCGTGCCATTGGCCACCGGTCCGGTGTTTAAGGCCTGGGACGGACAGGATCGCGGGCCGATGCCGCAGGGCGATGCGCTGGAAATCGCGCGGGCTGGGCGCAACGATCTTGAGGCTCCTGCGATTGCCCTGTGCCCCATGATTGCCGAGGTTCTGGCGGCTCTGCACGAGACCGCCCCCACTGTCGCCCGCATGTCCGGATCAGGCGCGACCTGCTTTGCGCTGTATGCCAGCGATGCGGCGCGCGATGCCGCAGCGGCGGTCATGCCAGCGAACTGGTGGACACTTTCGGGCAAGTTACGCTAGCCCCAACTGCATGACCCACGAAGCCTTCCGCATCTTAGGCAAGTCACAGCCCGGCGGCATTCTGGTCGTGTCTGATCACGCCAGCAACCGCGTGCCCGATGATATCGCGTTGGGCATCGCGCCCGAACTGCTCGCATCGCACATCGCCGTGGATGTCGGCGTGGCGGCCATCGGCGCGATGATGGCGCAGCAGGCCAGTTTCAGCGCCTTTCAGGGCCATGTCAGCCGCCTTGTGTGCGATTTCAACCGCTATCCCGATAGCGAGGGCGTGGTGCCTGTGGTCAGCGATGGCCACGCGATTCCCGGCAATGTCGGCCAAAGGGCCGCACGGCTGGAGCGCTTCTTTGATCCCTACCACAACGCACTGGGGCAGATGCTGGAGGAGGTTCCGCCCGCGCTGATCCTCTCGCTCCACAGCTTCACTCCGGCGTTGGCCACTTGCAACAAACCGCGCCCGTGGCATGTCGGTGTGCTGTATAATCAGGACGATCGCGCCGCCCGCGTGGCCATCCCCATGCTCGAGGCCGATGGCCTGTGCGTGGGCGACCAGCAACCCTATTCCGGTGTCCTCCTCAACGCCACGATGAACCGCCACTGCGAAGCCCAAGGCCTCCCTTATCTGGGCATTGAACTGCGGCAGGATATGGCGGGTGATCCGGGGCAGCAGCCACGCCTGGCGCAACTGCTCACACGGGTCTGCAAAGAAGCGGCGTTGAAGCTGGGCGAATAGGGGTGTAGGGCGCGGCCATATCATTCTGGAGCCCCACCATGCCTGCCTATCGTTCGCGCACTTCCACCCATGGCCGAAACATGGCCGGCGCGCGCGGGCTGTGGCGGGCGACGGGGATGACCGATGAGGATTTCGGCAAGCCGATCGTCGCCATTGTCAACAGCTTCACCCAGTTCGTGCCGGGGCATGTCCACCTCAAGGATCTGGGCCAGCTGGTTGCGCGGCAGGTTGAGGCGGCGGGCGGTGTGGCCAAGGAATTCAACACCATCGCGGTCGATGATGGCATCGCCATGGGCCACGATGGCATGCTCTATTCGCTCCCCAGCCGCGAGCTGATCGCCGACAGCGTGGAATATATGGTCAACGCCCACTGCGCCGATGCGATGGTCTGCATCTCCAATTGTGACAAGATCACGCCGGGAATGCTGATGGCGGCGATGCGGATCAACATTCCGGTGGTGTTCGTTTCAGGCGGGCCGATGGAAGCTGGCAAAGTGGTGATCGATGGTAAGGAAGTGGCGCTCGATCTGGTCGATGCCATGGTCGCCGCCGCCGATCCGAGCTATTCCGACGAACAGGTGGCCGAGATTGAGCGCGCCGCGTGCCCCACCTGCGGATCGTGCAGCGGCATGTTCACCGCCAATTCGATGAACTGCCTGACCGAGGCGCTCGGCCTGTCATTGCCCGGAAACGGCTCGCAGCTGGCCACCCATGCCGACCGCAAGGGCCTGTTTGAACGTGCTGGGCGCTTGGTGGTGACGCTGGCGAAGCGTTACTATGAAGAGGACGATGCCAGCGTCCTGCCGCGCAATATCGCTTCTTTCGAAGCCTTCGAAAA
>CAMDSM010000256.1 GCA_945906905.1 Altererythrobacter xiamenensis
GCCCCGGCACCATGGCGAGCGGAACCGCGTTCCACTTGCTCGCCATCGCCGCCCCCAGCGCCACGCCAGCCAGCGCCAGCCGCCAGCGCGCGCGCTCGGGCTCTCGCAGCGCCGCAGCACACATCCACAGCGCCAGCATCACGAAGGCCAGCATGATAATATCGAGCATGGCGATGCGCGACTGGATCAGCAGCGGAAATCCGGTGACAAGGAACAACCCCGTCAGCAGGCTGGCCACGCGGCTTTGCGACGCAAACCACATGGCGCGGGCTGCGGCGAACAGCGCCAGCACGCCCAGCAGCAGCGGCATAATCCGCCAGCCGAGGGCATTATCCCCGAACACCCACATCCCCAGCGCAATCGCCTGCTTGCCAAGCGGCGGATGCTCCATATTCAGCGCGCCCGACATATCGAGCAGATTGCGCGCGGCGGGCAGGTAATGCACCTCGTCGAAGAACGGCGGCGAAGGCAGGGTCAGCCGGATCGCGCACAGCAAAGCGAATATGGCCGCAATACCAAGGTGCAGGCGAATGGGATCGGCGGGGTGCGGGGGTGGAACGCTCATGCAAGGGCCGGATTAGTCGGCGTTCCGCTGGCTTGCAACACTTGCGGGCTGCGGCTTGCGCTTCTAAACGCTTGCCCCATGAAAAGAACCACCGGAACAGACCGCTCGATCACCAACAAATGGCGCCCCGCCACCCGCGCGGTGCGCTCTGGCACCACGCGCAGCGAGCATGGCGAGACGAGCGAGGCGTTGTTCCTCACCAGCGGCTACACCTACGACACCGCCGCCACCGTCGCGGCGCGCTTTGCGGGTGAGGCGACGGGGATGCAATACAGCCGCTTCCAGAACCCCACCGTGGCGATGCTGGAGGAACGCATCGCCTCCATGGATGGGGCCGAGGCGTGCAAGGTCCAGGCCAGCGGCATGGCGGCGATGACGAGTGCGCTGTTGTGTATGCTGTCAGCAGGTGACCATGTGGTGGCCGCGCGGGCCGCGTTCGGATCGTGCCGGTGGATATTGTCGAATGTCCTGAACCGCTTCGGGATCACCCACACGGTTGTCGACGGGCGTGACAATGCCGCGTGGGAAGCTGCAATCCAGCCCAATACCAAGGTGTTTTTCTTCGAGACCCCGGCCAATCCCACGCTCGATATCGTCGACATGGCGTTCGTTTGTGGCCTCGCCCGCGCGCATGGCATCACCTCCATCGTCGACAACGCCTTTGCCACTGCCAGCCTGCAGCGCCCGCTGGAGTTTGGCGCGGACGTTGTCGCCTATTCAGCCACCAAGCTGATGGACGGGCAGGGACGGGTGCTGGCCGGCGCAATCTGTGGCAGTGCTGACTGGATCAACAACACGCTGTCGCCGTTCCAGCGCAACACCGGCCCGGTGCTCAGCCCGTTCAACGCCTGGGTGGTGCTGAAGGGCCTGGAAACGCTGGACCTGCGCGCCCACAAGCAGAGCGAGAACGCGCTGCAAGTGGGGCGCTTTGTCGAAAGCCGCGTCGGCCATGTGCTCCACCCCGGCT
The DNA here is from genome assembly GCA_945906905.1 of Altererythrobacter xiamenensis. GTDB lineage: Bacteria > Pseudomonadota > Alphaproteobacteria > Sphingomonadales > Sphingomonadaceae > Alteraurantiacibacter > Alteraurantiacibacter xiamenensis_A. The sequence continues at coordinate 1,533 of CAMDSM010000256.1, forward strand.
TGCCCAGTTTCAGCCAGCACGAACTGGCGATGCGCCAAATGGACGCCTGCGGCCCGATCTTCAGCTTCGTGGTCAATGGCGGACGCGAGGCGGCCTTCGCGGTGCTGGATGCGCTGGAACTGGTCGATATCTCCAACAACATCGGCGACACCAAGTCGCTCGCCTGCCACCCGGCCAGCACCACGCACCACAATATGGGTGCTGAGGGCCGGGCCGAAATGGGCGTGGAGGAGGGGATGATCCGGATCAATATCGGGCTGGAAGATCCGCTCGATGTGATTGAGGATCTGGAGCAGGCGCTTGGGCGGGCGGGGGTTTAGCTCTCGCGAATCCCCCTCCCCTTGGGGAGGGGTTAGGGGTGGGGGTTCGGCGCATCCGATACGGCTGAGCACCCCCACCCATCCTCCCCCTCAAGGGGGAGGGGTTAGATATCCCGAAACAGCACCCGCACCTGATGTGCACTCAGGTCTGGCCGGGCGAGGGCGAAGTAGGCGATCAACACCGGCTCAAACAACCGCCGCGCGGCTATGGTGTCGCTGCGGTGGGCTTCGTATCTCGGGCGGTGTGTGGGCGGACGTTCCGCCAGCAATGACTGCCATTCGGCCTGCGTCATGATGGCGGCCTGAGCCGTGCCGTCATCGCCATCCCTGATCTGCAACGGCGAGGCTGCGCGATGGACTGTTATGGCGAGCAGGCGCTCGGCAAAACCGTCCTGCAAGCGCTGGCTGGCGCTGATCTGGCAGGCGGTGGCCATGGTGCCGCCGAAGCACTGCATGGCGCTGGCCGTTTCGGCATAGCTGGTGAATGCGGCCACGGCTGCGCGCATGGTTTGGACTTGCGCTTCTGACCAATCAATCGCTGCTTGCTCCAGCATCGTGGTGCGGGCCTGATCGGCGATGCGGGCAATGCCTTCGGTGCAGGTGCCCGCGCTCGACCCGCTGGTGATGTGGTCGCACATCGAAAAATCGCTGCCGTGCCAGCCTTCAGACTGCATCCGCGCCAAGGCGTTGACCCGCAGATCGACAGCGAGCGAGCCATCCTGCGCCTCGCAGGCCATGTGGATCGCCACCCCGAGATTGCGCTCCACTCCGGCGCCATTGGCATAGATCGTGGCCAGCATTCCGGGGCCATCGAGCAACGAATAGCTCTGGATTTCGCTGATCGCCCATTCGCGCCCGAAGGCGTTGCGTTCCATCATGGCGCAGTGGCGCGCCTGTTCGTAATCCTGCGGCACCCCGATGCCGTGGTAGAGGTTGAAGCTGTTGCAGCCTACCAGTGCCTGTGTGTCGCGCAGCAGCGGCCAATCGAGCGGTGGCGGTTCGTGGGTGATATTGCTCGCGCAAATGGCGCGGCTGGCGGCGACTGCTGATTGATCGTCGAGATAGAGGATGTCGGCGTTTGACCAGTCCGCCAGCGGGAAATTGTGTTCCAACCTGGCGTTGGCGGTGGCCGGATCAGCGGGTTCGCCGCCGGGTTCCCAGTCACCCGCATAGGCCTGCGCATCAGCCTGTTGCTGGCACGAGGCCAGCATCGGCGGGAGCAAAACCAGCAGCACAGGCCCGATCAATCGCCCAATCAATCGCCCAATCAATTTCATGGACAAAACCTCACTCCCCTTGCTCCGAACGGCAAAACCACTAGGCTCACGACTCATGATGACCCGCAATGCCTTGAATGCGCTATTCCAGCATGTCGCCACCACGGCGGGGTTGACGGTGCGGGTGTCG
>CAMDSM010000257.1 GCA_945906905.1 Altererythrobacter xiamenensis
GAAGCCGCCAAGGCCGCGCGGGCGGCGTGGGGCGGGCAGGTGGTGCCTGATGCGCGAGCCGAAAATCGCGGAGGAGTGTTCGTCGATTGCCTGTTCGGCAGCGGGCTTTCGCGCGGGCTGGATGCGCCGCTGGAGCAGCTGTTGCAGCGGTTGGTTTCCACGCATGACTATGCCGTGGCGGTCGATCTGCCGAGCGGAGTCGATGCTGATAGCGGCGCGTTGCTCAACGACAATGGCCTGCGCTTCGATCTGACAATCGCGCTTGGCGCGTGGAAGTTAGCCCATTGGCTGATGCCAGCGATGGCGGAAATGGGGCACCGGAGGCTGGTTGATATCGGCGTTGCCGCTGTGCCCGGTGCTGCGGTGCTGGCCCGCAGTCCGCGCCTGTCCGCGCCCGATATGGCGGCGCACAAGTATACGCGCGGGCTGCTGGCAGTGATCGGCGGTGCCATGCCAGGCGCCTCAATCATGGCTGCGCGCGCGGCGATGCATGGTGGGGCGGGCTATGTGAAATTGTTTGCGGCAGGCGATCCGGGGCCTGTCCCCGCTGAGCTGGTGGTGGAGCAGGATGAGGGGATTGACCGGCGCTTGTCGGCGCTGCTGATCGGCCCCGGCCTTGGCCGTGACGAGGCGGCGCGGGGGCGGCTTGCTGCAACGCTGGCGCATGATCTGCCGACCGTGTGCGACGCCGATGCGCTGCATTTGCTTGCGCCCGCGATGCTCGAAGGCCGCAAGGCTCCGCTGATCCTCACCCCGCATGGTGGCGAATTGGAGGCGCTGGGCAACAGCTTCGCCACCGTCCGGCCCGACCGGGTGGAAGCGGTGCAGGAACTGGCTGAGGCGGTCCGTGGCGTGGTTGTGGCCAAAGGGCCGGACACGCTGCTGGCCGCGCCCGGTTTGCCCATCACCATCATGCCCGGCGCGAGCACCTGGCTGAGCACTGCGGGCACGGGCGATGTGCTGGCCGGGTTGATCGTCAGCAGGCTGGCTGCAGGTAGATCGTGTGCGTTTGCGGCCGCACTCGAAGGCTGCCACTTGCACGCCGAGGCCGCGCGGATGGCGGGCCCGGCCTTTAGTGCGGCAGATCTTATTCATTATATTCCAGCTGCTTGGAACAAATTTCTGTGACTGAATCTGAACTTATCATCCGCATCGCCGCCAAAGGCGATGGCGTCACTGCCTCTGGCCGTCATGTGGCCGGCGCGGCTCCCGGCGATCTGGTCGGGCCGGATGGCTCTGTCGAGCGCGGTCCGCATCATATTGACCCGGTCTGTCGCCATTTCCGCACCTGCGGCGGGTGCGAATTGCAGCATTGCGATGATGCTGCGCTGGCCGATCTGGTGCAGGGCCGGGTGCTGTTCGCCGCGCGCAGTCAGGGGCTGGAGCCCGAGCTGCTGGCCCCCGTCCACCTCTCCCCGCCGAGCAGCCGCCGCCGGGCAACACTCCATGCGGTGAGCGGCGGCAACCGCGCGGTGATCGGTTTTCACGAGGCCGGATCGCACAAGCTGGTCGATCTGCGCGAATGCCATGTGCTGGCCCCGCCGCTGGCCAACCTGATCGCCCCACTACGCGACTATCTATCGAAGCGGAAAGGCAAATATGCCGCCGAGATCGAACTGGCGCTGACCGATCAGGGCGTCAATTGCGCGATCCGCAATCTCAAGGTCGAAGGACTGGATCAGATCGAGGATCTGCTCGATCTGTGCCGCCTGAACACTCTGGCGCGGCTCTCGCTCGATCAGGGTTATGGTCCTGAAACATTCTACGAACCGGAGCCTGTGACCATCACGCTGGGCGGATTCCCGGTGCCATTTCCAAGTGGCGCTTTCCTGCAAGCGACGCAGGATGGCGAGGATGCGCTGACTTCGGCGGTGACCGGGTGGCTGGGTGATTGCACGGCGGTGGCGGACCTTTTCAGCGGGCTTGGCACCTTCGCCTTTGCGCTGGCGCCGAAAGTTCCGGTCACCGCGGTTGAGGCGTCGCGCGATGCGGTGCTGGCGTGCAATTCGGCGGCCAAACGCTATGGCGTCAAAGTGGAAGCACAGCACCGTGACCTGTTCCGCAGCCCCTTGCGGCCAGAGGAACTGGCCCGCTTCGATGGCGTGGTGATCGATCCGCCGAGGGCTGGCGCGCGGGCACAGGTTGAGCAATTGGCGCTCAGCAAAGTGGCCCGCATCGCGTATGTGAGCTGCAATCCCTTGAGTTGGTGCCGGGATGCTGCCCTGCTGGCGGCGGCGGGCTATCGGCTGGCAGAACTGCGCCCGGTTGGTCAGTTCCGCTGGTCAACCCATGTTGAGCTGGCGAGCCTGTTCCTCAAGGATTGAGCACAAGCGGCTGAAAAGCCACTCATTCGCATGGAATTCGGCAAACGAATGCCCCGCACCTTGGCAGATATTCCACGCAGGATTGCTGTGGGGGAAGCTGGCCATATAGGCCTGTGCGGTGCGATCATTGGCGGCCAGCAGCACATGCACCGGCCCAGCGAAACTGGCGAGACCCGCCTGCATCTCCTGCGCCAGCGAGCTGGGCGGTGCAGCGGGTTGCAGTGCCGCCTTGATCCCGCCCGCCAGCTTGCCCAGCGAGACGCCGCCCGTCACCAACCGCCACAGCTCACGCGGGTCGCGCAGCTTGGCGGCATAACGTTGGCGGATCGCTTCGGGCGGGGGGGCGAGGTCGACTTGGTCAAACGTCCAGGGATTGGCCAGCGCCAGCGCATCGCATCCCGCGCCGCTCGCCAGCATCAGCGCGCTGGCCGCGTCGCAATTGCCGAAAGCGACCATGCGGGTGAGTTGTGGGGCGGTCTGCCAGAATGCCGAGATGGCGGCGGCGATGTCATCACTGCTGCCGGTAAATCCGCTGTTCTCGCCAGTGGAATCGCCCACTCCGCGCCGATCAAAGCGCAACACAGGGAAGCCCGCCGCCGCGATCCTTGCGGCCAGTTGGGCTTGCCCGGCAAAGGCTCCGGCGCGCACCTCATTGCCGCCTGTCACGATCAGCAGGCCGACGGCGCCAGGTGCTTCATCGAGCGTGGCGGCGAGCGTTTCGCCAGCGCAAGCAAATGTCAGGTGGCGGCGACTCATGCGCCGATCCCTTTGGCGATGATCCGCGCCAGAGCCTCAGCCTGCGCCGGATCATGCTCCGGCTCGGCGCGTATCCTCTACCGCCCGAAACAAGGCTTCGTCACCCCGATAGCGCAATGGTTGCGCGGGCCGCTGGCGGGTGAGGCGCGGGCGATTGCCGCCAGCTCCGCGTTGGCCC
>CAMDSM010000258.1 GCA_945906905.1 Altererythrobacter xiamenensis
TCCGACGTTGCCGCGCGCGGGCTGGACATCAAGGGCGTGTCCCACGTGTTCAACTATGACACCCCGTGGCACCCGGATGACTACGTCCACCGCATCGGCCGCACCGGCCGGGCAGGGGCCAAGGGCCGCTCGATCACGCTGGTGACACCGGCCGACGCTGAGGCGATGGACAACGTCGAGAAGCTGACCAAGTTCGTGGTGCCGATGTTTGATTGGGGTGCGGTGGCGCAAACCGCTGCGCCTGCCGTTGAACCGCGCGCTGAACGCGAAGCACGGCCCGCACGTGAAGAGCGGGCACCGCGTGAGGAACGTGCACCGCGTGAGGAACGTGCGCCGCGTGAGGAACGTGCCCCGCGCCCCGAGCGCACACCGCGTGAAGCCCGCCCTCCTCGTGAGGAACGCGCCCCGCGCCAAGACCGCGCCCCCCGCCGCGACGAACCCGATGCGCCTAGCGCCCCGGGTGAATGGAACGGGCCGATGCCGGGGTTTTTGGGCAAAAGCGCGCTGTAAGCCGCTTTGCCCTAGCCGCTACCGTAAGCGTCGGGGTGTTGTCGGCCATCATCGCCAATGACATCCCACTTGGCGCGTGAATCCACGAAGACGTGGTGGGCTACGCGCAATTCCTCTCCGTCCTGCGCGATAGCTCCGGCGGGAATGTAGGTGGTGCCGTCGGTGTTATGACCTGGAACGGCTGAGCCGCAATTGCGGCAGAAGTGTGCCTGCCAAGCGGCACGGGGTTTGTCCCATGTAGTGATCTGGTCTTCTCCGTGCAGCCAGTGGAAATCGGCATTTGGTACAAGCAGCACTGCAATTCCATTTGCGCCTGTGTAGCGCCGACAGATCGAGCAATGGCACACGATGACATCGTGCAGGTCGCCCGAAACCTCAAACGCCACCGCCCCGCAATTGCATTGACCCTGCGCCACGCTTACTCCCCCAACCGCACAAAGCTATCAATAACCCGCTTCACCCCGCTGGTTTCAAACGCGATTTCCAGTTTGTTGCCTTCCTGGCTGAGCACCTCACCATAGCCGAATTTCTCGTGGAACACCCGGTCGCCCACGCGGATGTCGCTGCGGGGTTTCACTGCGAAGCTGGCGGCTGAACGGGTGCTTTCCGTGATCCGCGCTGGCTTGGCAGCATATCCGCTCGACAAAGCCCGCTGCCAGCCGGGGCCGCGCGTTTCAACGCGGTCCGGGCGGTCACGCGCGAGGTGGGCGAAGGGATCGTCGTTCTCGCTGAAGTTCGCCCGCCACATGCTTGCCCCGCCGGTCAGCGTGGTTTCGCGTTCGATGGCCTCTTCGGGCAAGTCCTCGACAAAGCGGCTGGGGATCGAGCTGGTCCACTGGCCATAGATGCGGCGGTTGGCGGCGTGCAAAATGGTGCAGCGCCGCCGTGCGCGGGTGATCGCGACATAGGCCAGCCGCCGCTCCTCCTCCAGACTGGCGAGCCCGCCTTCATCGAGCGAGCGCTGGCTGGGGAACACGCCTTCCTCCCAGCCGGGCAGGAACACATGGTTGAATTCAAGACCCTTGGCCCCGTGCATGGTCATGATGGTGACTTTCTCGCCATCATCGGCCCGCTCATTATCCATCACCAGCGCCACGTGTTCGAGAAAATCGGCCATCGTGGCGTATTCCTCCATCGCGCGGGCCAGTTCGATCAGGTTGTCCACCCGCCCGGCGCTTTCGGCGGTCCGTTCGGCCTTGAGCATGGCGTCATAACCCGATTCCTCCAGCACGCGGCGCAGCAGTTCTGCCGGAGTCACCGCGTCTGCCAGTTGCCGCCAGCGGAGGAAATCACCCATCAGCGCGGCCACGGTGGAGCGGGCGCGTGGCGGAAGTTCGTCGCTATCGGCCAGTTGCAGCGCGGCGGCGGCCAGCGGCAGGCCTTGCCGCCGGGCGTGTTGATACATCTTTTCCAGAGTCTTGGCCCCAAGCCCGCGCTTGGGCTGGTTATATATCCGCTCAAACGCCAGATCATCGGCCGGTTGGGCGATCACCCTGAGGTAAGCCAAAGCATCGCGGATTTCGGCCCGCTCATAAAAGCGAAAACCCCCGACGATTCGGTAATTGAGGCCGATCTGGATGAAGCGATCCTCAAACTCGCGCGTCTGGTATTGCGCCCGCACCAATATGGCCACCTGATCAAGCGCTGCCCCTTCACGCTCCAGCCGGGTGATTTCCTCGCCCACGCGGCGCGCTTCTTCCGGACCGTCCCACACGCCGATTACGCGGACCTTTTCGCCCGCGCCAACTTCAGTCCACAAGGTCTTGCCCAGCCGCTGGCTGTTGGCGGCAATCAGTCCCGATGCGGCGGCGAGGATTTGCGGGGTGGAGCGGTAATTCTGTTCCAGCCGGATCACTTTGGCGCCGGGAAAATCCTTCTCGAACCGCAGGATATTGGCCACTTCGGCCCCGCGCCATGAATAGATCGACTGGTCATCATCACCCACCACACACAGATTGCGCCGCTCCTGCGCCAGCAGCCGCAGCCACAGATATTGGACGGCGTTGGTGTCCTGATATTCGTCGACCATGATATATTTGAAGCGTTGCTGATAGAGCGCCAGCACGTCACGGTGGCGGCGCAAGATGTTGAGCATATGCAGCAGCAGATCGCCAAAGTCGCAGGCGTTGAGCACCTTCATCCGCGCCTGATACAGCGCATACATCGCTTGGCCCTTGCCGTTGGCATAGGCCTCGTTGTCCAGCGGCGTCAGGTCATCGGGCGAGAGGCCGCGGTTCTTCCAGCCGTCGATCAGGCCGGCCAGTTGCCGGGCGGGAAAGCGCTTTTCATCGAGGTTTTGGTCGCTGATCAGCTGTTTCAGCAGGCGCAGCTGATCGTCGGTGTCGATGATGGTGTAATTGCTTTGCAGCCCCACCAGTTCGGCATGGCGGCGCAGCATCTTGGCGCAGATCGAATGGAAGGTGCCGAGCCACGGCATTCCCTCCACCGCATCACCGATCAGTTCGCCCACTCGGTGCCGCATCTCACGCGCGGCGCGGTTGGTGAAGGTGACGCAGAGGATTTCGCTCGGCCATGCCAGCCGCTCGCGCACCAGATGGGCGAGGCGGTGGGTCAGCGCTGCGGTCTTGCCTGTGCCCGCGCCCGCCAGCATCAGCACCGGGCCATCGGTGGTCAGGACCGCCTCACGCTGTGGATCGTTGAGGCGATCTAGCCAATTGGGCGCGGCGGCGGCGGGGCCAGTAGCGGGAGGTAGAGGCTGGGTCAC
>CAMDSM010000259.1 GCA_945906905.1 Altererythrobacter xiamenensis
GTCAATGTGGAATGGGTGGAATAGGCGCCTGACCCGGCCCTGAATCAAAAAGGGCGCCTCAGCGGGCGCCCTTTTCGGTTTTAGATTGGTCGAAAATCAAAGCTGGCCGAGCATATGCTCAGCGCTGGAAACCTTGAATTCGCCCGGGCCTTCAACGTTGACCTCTTCCACCACACCATCGTTGACGATCAACGAATAGCGCTGCGAACGCTTGCCCATCCCAAAACCGGAGAAATCGGCATCGAGGCCCAGCGCAGCGGCGAAATCGCCATTGCCGTCTGCCAGCATGGTGATGTCATCCGATCCGCCGCTTTTGTTCCACGCGCCCAGCACGAAGGCATCGTTGACCGCGGTGCAGGCGATTTCGTCCACGCCCTTGGCCTTCAGGTCGGCGGCCTTGTCGACATAGCCGGGCAGGTGCTTGGCGGAGCAGGTGGGGGTGAAGGCCCCCGGCACGGCGAACAGCGCCACCTTGCGGCCGGCGAAATAGTCCCCGCTCTGCACCTTTTCGGGGCCGTCTGCGGTCACTTTGACCAGCGTTACATCGGGCAGCTTGTCGCCAACAGAAACCGTCATTGGGGTTGATCCTTTTTTGTCCCACATCCAGCCTTGGGAAATAGGCCCTGCGTCTGTCCGTGCAAGGGGCAAGTGCGGCCAATCATGCTTAAATTGGCCTTAATCGAACAAACAAAGCTCTCGTCAATCAGTGTCTGCCATTTTCCCATCCTTGGGGAAGCCGGGTTTGTGCAACGGAGACAGATGATGCGATATTTGGGGCGATATACAGGATTATGCGCAGCGCTGGCGGCGCTTCCGGCTATTTTGGGCGCTGCTCCAGCTGCGGCGCAAGCATCGCCCAGCGAGGCTGTGCAATTGCGCCAGCTCGATATCATGCTGATGGTAACCGCGCTGCGCTGTCGCCATGGGGATGAGGATTTTCAGGCCGAATACAACCGCTTCTCCGCCCGTCATCTTGAGACGATGAACGGGGCCGCGCGCGAATTGCGGGCGGAATATGGCACCGGCCAGCAGGCCGTGCGGCGGCTCGATCGCCTCAGCACGTCGATCGCCAACCGCTTTGGCCAGGGCCATCCGTGGCTGGAATGCGCACAATTGGCCCAGGTTGCCCGCGATCTGGCCAATAGCTCGGGGCGGCAGGTGCTGCTGGCAGCGGCGGAGGAACTGCTCGGGGAGGGCGGCCCTCGGCGCGACGGACTGGTAGCACGCTACGGCGACTAAAATCTGTCAAAGCTCAGGGCTTGTGGCGCGGCTTGCGCCAGACTATGTGCGCTTTCCGAAAACGCGTTGCATGGAGCCCCGGCGACGCTTCACCCCGCCATTTACTGACAGGAGAAGTGACCGTGGCCACTGCTGCCCAAGCTGATTATATCGTCAAGGATATCGCGCTCGCCGAATTCGGCCGTGACGAGATCCAGATCGCCGAAACCGAAATGCCCGGCCTGATGGCTCTGCGCGAGGAATTTGGTGGGTCCAAGCCCTTGCACGGTGCGCGTATCACTGGATCGCTGCACATGACGATCCAGACCGCCGTGCTGATCGAAACGCTGACCGCGCTGGGCGCCGAGGTCCGCTGGGCCACCTGCAACATCTTCTCCACCCAAGACCACGCTGCGGCTGCCATCGCCGCATCGGGTGTGCCAGTATTTGCGATCAAGGGCGAAAGCCTGGCCGAATACTGGGACTACGTGGATCGCATCTTCGACTGGGGCGATGACGAAACCTGCAACATGATCCTCGACGATGGCGGCGATGCCACCATGTTCGCGCTGTGGGGCGCACGGGTTGAAGCTGGCGAAGACCTGTTCGAGCCCAGCAATGCCGAGGAAATCGAATTCGTCCGCGCGCTGCGGGCATTCCTCGCGCGCAAACCGGGCTACCTCACGCAGACGGTCAAGGCCATCAAGGGCGTTTCGGAAGAAACCACCACCGGCGTCCACCGCCTGTATCAGATCGCCAAGAACGGCAAACTGCCGTTCCCGGCGATCAATGTGAACGACAGTGTCACCAAGTCGAAGTTCGACAATCTGTATGGCTGCAAGGAATCGCTGGTCGATGCCATCCGCCGCGCCACCGATGTGATGTTGGCGGGCAAGGTCGCCTGCGTGGCGGGCTTTGGCGATGTCGGCAAGGGCAGTGCGGATTCGCTGCGTCAGGGCGGCGCGCGGGTTATGGTCACCGAAATCGATCCGATCTGCGCTCTGCAGGCGGCGATGGAAGGCTATGAAGTCGTCACCATGGAGCAGGCGATTCCCCGTTGCGATATTTTCGTTACCGCCACCGGCAACGAGGATGTGATCACCGCCGAACACATGATGGCGATGAAGCCGATGAGCATCGTGTGCAACATCGGCCACTTCGACAGCGAGATTCAGATTGCCGCGCTGTCCAACTACAGTTGGAAAGAAGTGAAGCCGGGCACCGATCTGGTCACCTTCCCTGATGGCAAGTCGATCATCATTCTGGCGCAGGGCCGTCTGGTCAATCTGGGCTGCGCCACCGGCCACCCCAGCTTCGTGATGAGCTGCTCGTTCACCAATCAGGTGCTGGCGCAGATCGAACTGTGGCAGCGCGGGCATGACTATACCAACGAGGTCCACATCCTGCCCAAGCACCTTGACGAAAAGGTTGCCTCGCTCCACCTCGAAAAGCTGGGCGTGCAACTGACCCAGCTCAGCAAGAAGCAGGCCGATTATATCGGCGTGCCGCTGTCCGGGCCGTTCAAGCCGGATCACTATCGCTACTAAAGCGCGATCTTTGCGAAAAATGCGGCGGGCGGGTTCTCACAAACGTGGGGACTCGCCCGCTTGCGGTTGCATCGGCGGCTTGGCGCTCATAGCTGTTGGCGCATGGAATTGAGCCCCTCTGCCTTGGCATTGCTCGGCCTGCTGCTGGCGGGCTGGACCTTTGGGGCTGTGTGGGTGGTGGTATCGGCGCAAAAGCGTGCGCGCGAGGCTCGTAAAGCCCGCACAAGTGCGCGTCGGCTGGGGCGGATGATCGACGATTCTCCGGCGATTCCGCTGCTGGTGCGCGGCGATGGTCGGCTGGAGGGGCCCGAGCGGCTGGCGGCGTGGCTGGGCCTTGCGCACATGCCCGGCTTCCTCAGCGAGCTTGATGGCGGCACCACCGGATTGCAGGCCGAAGATCTGGAACAATTGCGCGAGGCGGTGCG
>CAMDSM010000260.1 GCA_945906905.1 Altererythrobacter xiamenensis
CTTGGTCCCCGCCTGACCCGCCGCCATGCCAATATCGTCAACCGAAGCCGCCGCCGCGCGGGCGATGATCGAAACGTCGTCTAACAGAGCGACTATGCCAGAGGGCATCGGTGATCCTTGAGTTGTGGAAGGTCTGTTGCCCGCTCTGCCGCCTGTTGTGCGGCGCGGCAAGGTGCGCCAGTCAATTTGCCCGGTAAATCGTGATCACCACATGCGGCACGCTCGCCGTCGGATCGAAGCCCAGCGTGCCGATATTGCCGCGCTGGCTCAGCCATTCGTAGCGGCCCAGCGGCGCTTCGAACACCGGACTGGTGCGGCTTATGCGGTTGCCCTCGGCATCGGGCGGGCACAGGACGCCCGAATTGACGACATTGATCACCACCCCATCATTGGTGCGCAGGAAATAGTCGGCAATAATCTCGGTGCAGCCATCGGCGCGCACCAGCTGCCAGTCCCACCCCATCGGCAAGATCTCGCCGCGCATATCCGGCCCCTCGAAAGTGCCGCCGATGATCGGGATAATCCGGCGAGTGCCGCGCGCCGTCGCGCCCACCTCGATCACCTCGCCCAGCAGCACCTGCGACCGATAGAGCAGTTCCAGCCCCGGCTCGTCTGCCTGTTGGGCCGAAGCACTGCTGGCCAGCAGCAGCATGGATGTGGCAATGAGGGCACGCAGCATGGTTCAATCTCCAATGTGTCAACGCATAGGCTAGCGCGGCTTGCATTGCCGGGCAATTGCTCTATGTGCCCCTCTTCCGCGGGGCCGACGGGCCTCGTGGAAACTACTAAAGCCGGAGGGGCCCCTGCGATCCGCGCGGGATAAGCCAACGATCGGCATGAACTGAAAGGAAGCGCAACATGGCTCAATATGAGCACGTGTTTCTCGCGCGTCAGGATCTGAGCCAGGCTCAGGTTGACGCGATTGCTGCCGGCACCACGGAAATCGTGGAAGGCATGGGCGGCAAAGTCACCAAGACTGAAACGTGGGGCCTCAAGGGCCTCGCATACAAGATCGACCGCAATCGCAAGGCGCATTATGTGCTGCTCAACATCGATGGCCCGGGCACACTGGTGGCCGAGCTGGAGCGCCAGAACCGCATCAATGAAGACATCATCCGCTGGCTGACCATCTCGGTCGACACGCTGGAAGAAGGCCCATCAGTGATGTTGCGCAAGAATGACCGCGAGCGTAAGCGCCGCGACCCGAGAGAGGACCGCTTCTGATGGCCCGCCCGTTTTTCCGTCGTCGCAAGTCCTGCCCGTTCGCGGCCAAGGACGCCCCGGTCATCGATTACAAGGACGTACGCCTGCTGCAGGGCTTTATGTCCGAGCGTGGCAAGATCGTGCCGAGCCGTATCACCGCCGTTTCTGCCAAGAAGCAGCGCGAACTGGCCCGCGCCATCAAGCGTTCGCGCCATCTGGGCCTGCTGCCCTACATCGTGAAGTGAGAGGATAGGTCCAATGCAAATCATCCTCCTCGAACGCATCGAGAACCTGGGCACCATTGGTGACGTGGTCTCGGTCAAGGACGGCTACGCCCGCAACTTCCTGCTTCCGCAGAAGAAGGCGCTGCGTGCCAACGATTCCAATCGCAAGGTCTTCGATGCCAATCGTGACCGGCTGGAAAAGGACAATGCCGATCGTCGCGTTTCTGCCGAAAAGCAGGGCGAAACGGTGGCCGGTGCCGAAGTCGTGCTGATCCGCGCCTCGTCCAACTCAGGCCAGCTGTATGGCTCGGTCAATGTCCGTGACATGGCTGACGGACTGGTGGCCCAGGGCCATCAGGTTGACAAGCGCCAGGTTATAATGGGCGCGCCGATCAAGACCCTCGGCATGTTTGACGTGACCATTGCCCTGCACCCTGAAGTGCGCGTGACGGTGAAAGCCAATGTCGCCCGCTCGGACGACGAAGCCGAACTTCAGCGCCAGGGTGTCGACGTGTTCGGTAGCCAGGTCGAAGAAGATCGCGCTGAGCCCGATGGCTTCACCGAAGAACTCGACCCCGACCGCGAACTGGGCGAACTGCCCGCCGCTGAGGATGAGATCGAAGAAGAAGCCGCCGGCGAATAAGCCGCTGCCGATCTTTTCGAACGCGCTATAAAAATGGGGCACCTTCCGGCATCGGATGGTGCCCCTCTTTTTTGCCTGCCGCTAAGCCCTAACTCGCGCAAGCCACACTATCGATCGGCAGATCCAGAATGAACCGTGCACCCTGCCCGCGTGCGCTCTCGACCGTGAGGCTGCCGTGCATGGCCTCGGCCAGGCGGCGCGAGATATACAGGCCCAGGCCCGATCCGCCGTCACCGCTGCGACCGAGCCGCTCAAACTTGCGGAACACACGCGCCTGTTGCGCCTCGTCGAGCCCTTCACCCTGATCGGCCACGATCACCCGCGCCCGGTCGCCCTCAAGCTCAACCCGCAACCACACGCCCGAACCTTCCGGAGCATAGCGGATGGCATTGCCAAGCAGGTTGAGCAGGATCTGCAACACCCGGCGGAATTCACCAATCGCGGGCGCGCTTTCGCCATCCTTGGGCGCGTCGACCGATATCCCGCGTTCGCGCGCGCGCACGCCCAGAATGCCCGCCGCCCGGCGCGCCACATCGGCCAGATCGATCTGGTCTGGCGCGGGCGAGAATTCCTCGTCCTCGACCATTTCCAGCGTGGTCAGATCATCGATCAGCGCCAGCAGATGCTCGCCCGCGCTGGCGATATCGGCGGCATAGGCGGCATATTCCTCAGCCAGCGGACCGGCCATCTGCGTGCGGATTGTCTCGGCATTGGCGATAATCCGCGACACTGGCTGGCGCAGAACCGGCGCGATATCGCGTCCGATTCCCGGCGAGCGGGTCCGCGCAGATGGAATGACAGGCAGGGGCGTTGGTTCGGGCAGCGGTTGTTCGGCGCTTAGATACAGCTCGAAGCCACCCTGCCGCATCGGCACCAGCAGCGCCCGCCAATCACGCGCCGATCCATCGAGCCGCAGCCGTGCCCCATCAAGCAGCCGCCAGTGCACCGGCTGATGATGCTGTGCACCTTCCAGCGTGACGAAATTTGTCCATGGCTGGCCCAAGCCGGCATTCATCCGCCCAACCAGCGCCTGCAACTCAGGGCAATCGCTGGTCGCGGTGAGCAATTCCTGA
>CAMDSM010000261.1 GCA_945906905.1 Altererythrobacter xiamenensis
GCACTGCCGTTTGTGCTGTCGATCGGCGCAGTGGTGTTCCTGCCACTGGTGACTGCAATTATCCTGACGATCCTGCTTTCGCCGCTGGCCGATCGGCTGGCGAGCTGGGGCCTGCCCAACTTCCTCGCCGCGCTTGCCTCGCTGCTGGCCTTTATCGGCGTGGTGGCGCTGTCCTTGACCGCAGTGCTGCGCCCGGCGGTGTCGCTGTATGACGAAATGCCCGCAATGATCGCGCGGGTGGGGGAGCATTTCAGCCAGCTCAAGGGCTCGCTCGGCTGGCTCACCCAGCTCAACCGGCAGGTGGCCGAGATCATCGGTTCGACCAGCGGGCGCGAAGTGGTGCTGGCCGGGCCATCGATGCTCGAACAGCTGGCCTTTGCTACACCCACTGTGCTGGTTGAAATACTGCTGACGATCATGCTGGCCTTCTTCATGATCGAGGCGCGGGTGCGCTTGCGCCGCCGCCTGCTGCTGCAACGCGAGGCGGTTGACGCCACTCTCAAGGCCGCCCGCGTGATGCGCGCGGTGCAGGATCGGGTGGCGGCCTATATTCTCACCGTCGGCCTGATCAATCTGGGTGTCGGGGTGATTGTTGGGCTGGGCGCCTGGGCGATGGGCCTGAATGCTCCGGTGATGTGGGGCGGGCTGGCCGCATTGCTCAATTTCCTGCCCTATGTCGGGCCGATGATCATGGTCGGGATTGTGGCGCTGTTTGGCCTTGGCACGGCCGACCAGCCGCTGATCGGCCTGATCCCCGCCGCCGCCTATCTGGCGCTGCACACGGTGGAATCGAATGTCGTCACCCCATCGGTGCTGGGCGCGCGGTTTACCATGAACCCGGTGATGATCCTGCTGGCCTTGTCCTATTTCACCTGGATCTGGGGGGTGACCGGCGCGCTGCTGTCGGTCCCGATCCTGCTGGCGCTGACCGCACTGGTCGATCATCTGGGCCGCCCCAACCTGATCGGCTTCCTGTTCGGCGAGCCATTGTTCGCCACCAACGTGCTCGAGCTTTCCGACGGCGATTAAGATTTGCCGCTGGGGCGTGACATTGGCGCGCGTCCGCGCCATTGCTCATGCAGCAATTGACGCCGTGAATTGGAATAGCGACCAGGGGACGCATTGAATGGCACGCAAACATTTCGGGACTGACGGAATTCGCGGGCGCGCCAATGCCGGCAAGCTGACCGCCGCCACCGCGATGAAAGTGGGCCAGGCAGCGGGCAAGCATTTCCTGCGCGGTGAACACAAGCACCGCGTGGTGATCGGCAAGGACACGCGGCTTTCAGGTTATATGATGGAAAGCGCGCTGATCGCGGGCTTTACCAGCGTGGGGATGGACGTGATCCTCACCGGCCCGCTACCCACCCCCGCCGTCGCCTTGCTGACGCGTGAGATGCGGGCCGATCTGGGCGTGATGATCTCGGCCAGCCACAACAAGTTTGCCGACAACGGCATCAAGCTGTTCGGCCCCGATGGCTACAAATTGTCCGACGCCGATGAAGAAGCGATCGAGGCCGAGATGGACCGTGAGCAGGAGCTGGCGCAGGCCCAGCACATCGGCCGCGCGCGCCGGATCGATGATGCGCGCGGGCGCTATATCCATGCGGTCAAGCAATCGCTGCCCGATGATATCCGCCTCGATGGTCTCAAGATCGTGGTCGATTGCGCGCATGGCGCGGCCTACAACGTCACCCCCACGGCGATCTGGGAGCTGGGCGCGGCGGTGGTGGCGATGGGCGTTTCGCCCAATGGCCTCAACATCAACGATGGCGTGGGCTCAACCGATCTGGGCGCAATCCAGGCACGGGTGGTGGATGAAGGCGCCCATATCGGCATTGCGCTGGATGGCGATGCTGACAGGCTGATCGTGATCGACGAACTGGGCCAAGTGGTCGACGGCGATCAGATTATGGCACTGATCGGATCGACCATGGCCGAGCGCGGCCAGTTGAAGGGCGGCGGGATTGTCGCCACGGTGATGTCAAACCTGGGGCTGGAGCGGTTTCTGGCGGGCCTGGGCCTCGATCTGGTGCGGACCAATGTGGGTGACCGCTATGTCTTGGAGGCCATGCGCAAGGGCGGATACAATGTTGGCGGCGAGCAATCGGGCCACATGATCCTGACCGATCACGCCACCACTGGCGATGGCACCGTGGCCGCGCTGCAAGTGCTGGGGGCGCTAGTGCGTAGCGGCAAGCCGGCGAGCGAACTGCTACATCTGTTCGACCGCGTGCCGCAATTGCTCAAGAACGTGCGCTATGCTGGTGGTGATCCGCTGAACGCTGCCAGCGTGAAGCAGGCGATTGCCGGTGGTGAGGCTAAACTGTCGGGCAAAGGTCGGCTGGTGATCCGCAAATCGGGCACCGAGCCGCTTATCCGCGTGATGGCCGAGGGTGATGACGGCGCGCTGGTAACCCGCGTGGTCGATGATATCTGCGCCGCAGTGGAGGCGGCTGCTTGAGCGAGCGGCCACCCCGCATCCTGATTATCGCCGGATCGGACAGTTCTGGCGGGGCCGGCATTCAGGCCGATATCAAGACCGTGACCATGCTGGGCGGCTATGCCATGACCGCGATTACTGCGGTTACTGTGCAGAATACACGCGGGGTCAGCGCGGTGGAATTGCTCAGCCCGGATATGGTCGCGGCGCAGATTGATGCCTGCATGAGCGATATTGGCGTTGATGCGGTCAAGATCGGCATGTTGGGCAGTGCTGACATTGCCGAAGTGGTGGCGGATCGGCTGGAGGATCTGCCCTGCCCGATCGTGTTCGATCCAGTGATGGTCGCCACCAGCGGTTCTGTGCTAGCCGACGAGGCAACGATTGGCGTGTTCGACTGGCTGATGGAGCTGGCGACGCTGACCACGCCCAACGTCTTCGAACTGGCGGCACTAGGCGGCGCGGCGGCGATGGAGGTGCGCGGCATCGCCTGGCTGGCCAAGGGCGGCGATTTGGCAGGCGCAACCGTAGAGGACGTGCTCCACCGCCCCGGCCGCGCGCCCGTGCTGTGGCAAGCCCCAC